>NZ_JAOTQT010000013.1:0-184566 GCF_025685725.1 Burkholderia sp. BKH01
GGCGAGGGGAAACGGCGAGGGGAAACGGCGAGGGGAAACGGCGAGGGGAAACGGCAGAGGGGAAACAGCGACAGGCGGCGGAGAAGGCCGAGAAACTGCACGGAACCGGCGGGAAAACCAGTCGCGAAACGGAGGCACGGGCCGCACACGGCACACGCCCCCGAAACGTTGTCACTGATCGATCGGCGACTTCAGCGGCTCGTGTTCGCCGGTCAGCCCGAACACGACGAGTTGCGCGGGTTCGGTCACACTCGCGTTGCGCGACACCTGGTGGCGCGAGCCGGGCGCCTCGTACCAGCCTTCGCCGGCGCGATAGCGATGCAGCGGGCCGCCGTTCACCTGCGACAGCACTTCGCCCTTCGACACGACCGCGAACACCGAGCCGAGGTGCCGGTGCGCTTCGGAAGCTTGGCCGGGCGCATAGTCGACGGTCGCGACGACGACGAGCTTGCCCGGCGCTTCGGGCACGGCCTGCTGCATGATCGCGTGCACGTTGTCGCCGGCGTCGTGCGCATGGGCGGCGGCCGGCAACGCGGCGCCGAGCGCGAGCCCCGCGCACAGGGCGGCTCGCTGGAGCGTGGAGCGGATCATCGTCGTCTCCTTACTCGGGCATCTTGCGGAACGCGATCGCAAAGCGGTTCCACGAGTTGATCGTGGCGATCAGCATCGACAGGTCGAACAGCTCCTCGTCGCTGAAGTGCGGCTTCACGGCCTCCCAGACGGCGTCGGGCACATGGTTGCCGGCAACCAGCGTCAGCGCCTCGGTCCATTCCAGCGCCGCGCGTTCGCGCTCGGTGAAGAACGGCGTTTCGCGCCACGTGACGACGGTCGCGAGACGGCGGTCGGTTTCGCCGCCCTTGCGCGCGTCGCTCGTGTGCATGTCGACGCAGAACGCGCAGCCGTTGATCTGCGACGCGCGCAGGCGGACGAGTTCGGCGAGCGGCTTCTCGATCGAGCTCTTCGCCAGGAATTCCTCGGCGTTGCGCATCACCTTGATCGCATTCGGGCTGGCGGTATAGAAGTTCAGGCGCGGTTGCATGGCAGGTCCTTTCTCGGTTGGTGCGCACGGCGGCGCGACAGGACCCACTTTAAGACCCGGATTGGCCTGCTTGAATAGCCAATTTTGTGGAAATTCAGGTAACCAGTTCGGGGCGGCCGACACGGCCCGAACCCAGCAGCCCGGCCAGTTGCGCGAGCGCGGTGTCGATGCGCAGCGCGTCGATCCCGCCATAGCCGAACAGCAGCCCCGCACGGACCGGCACGCCGACATGGAACGGCGAGATCCCGTACAGGCCGATGTCCTGCTCGCGCGCCGCGCGGACCAGCGCCGCTTCGTCGAGCCCCGGTTTCAGGTGCGCGGCGAGGTGGATGCCGGCGGTCGGCACGATCGCGTCGAACCACGGCGCGAGTTCGCCGCGCAGATGCGCGATCAGCATCTTGCGGCGCGCATCGTAATGCTTCTGCACGCGCTTCAGGTGCCGCGCGAAATCGCCTTCGAGCATGAAGCGCGCGAGCGCCGCCTGCGTCAGCGTGCAGGTGTGCCAGTCGACGATCTGCTTCGCCTTGGCGAGCGCGCCACGCAGCGCGCGCGGCGGAATCGCGTAGCCGATCCGCAGTTCGGGAAAGATCGTCTTCGAGAAGGTGCCGACGTACGCGACGAGGCCCGTGCGGTCGAGGCTCTTCAGCGATTCCACCGGCCGGCCCTCGAAGCGGAACTCGCCGTCGTAGTCGTCCTCGATGATCACCGCGCGGCGGCGCTGCGCCCATTCGAGCAGCGCGATGCGCCGCTCCAGCGTCATCGGCATCCCGAGCGGGAACTGGTGCGACGGCGTCACGTAGACGAGGCGCGCTTCGTCGGGCAGCCGTTCCGTAACGAGGCCGTGCGCGTCGACCGGCACGCCGATCACCGTCGCGCCGAGCGACGCGAATGCGGCGCGCGCGGGCGGATAGCCGGGGTCCTCGACCGCGACCACGTCGCCGGGCCGCACGACGACGCGCGCGAGCAGGTCGAGCGCTTGTTGTGCGCCTTGCGTGACGAGCACGTCGTCCCAGCTGCACGCGACCGCGCGGCTGAACGCGACGTAGCGCGCGATCGCGCCGCGCAACTGCGGATCGCCGGCCGGGGCGTGGTACTGGCCGGGGCCGCGTGCCTGCTGGCGCAGCGCATGATGCAGGCAGCGCCGCCACGCATCGAACGGGAACAGCGTCTTGTCGGTCACGCCGCCGCGGAAGTCGAAGCCGGGCGAATCCTGCGGCGCGGGCATCGCGAGCGCGTCGGGCAGGTCGTTCCACAGCGCGCGTGCGTCGACCGCGTCGATGCGCGGCGTGTCCTCGACGATCGACGGCGCCGGCATGGTCGCGGCGTGCGGCACCCGCGCGAGGCCGTCGGCGACGAACGTGCCGTCGCCGGCACGCGTATTCAGGTAGCCCTCGGCGACGAGACGCTCGAATGCGTCGAGCGTCGTCTTGCGCGATACGCCGAGCTGCTTCGCGAGATCGCGCGTCGACGGCAGCCGTGCGCCGCCTGCCAGGCGCCCGTCGACGATCGCGGTGCGCAGTTGCCGGAAGATTTGCCCCGTCAGGTCGTGGCGGCCTTCGATGCGGATCGCGATGTCCATCGCAGTGGTTACCTCGATTGGTGCTGTTTTGCCGGAATCGGTGTGCCGCCAGTATGCCGCTGGCGCGCGGATTCGGGTTGGCGGGATGTTGCGTACGACACCCATCCGTCCGTCCGCCGCATCGAACGCCATCCGATTGGACCGCCGGCCGCCGCTGCCTTACGATCCACGGGAGCCACGACAACCCCAGACCCACCCCGAACCGGAGCGACCCCATGCTGTCCGAAGACGAACTTGCGCTGCTCGATGCGATCCGCGCGACCGGCAGCCTGTCGCGCGCCGCCGCACGGCTCGGCAAGGCGCCGTCGACCGTGTCGCACGCCGCGCGCCAGCTCGAAACGCGTTTCGACGCGCTGCTGTTCGACCGGCGCGGCTACCGGCTGCAGCTCACGCCGGCCGGACAACTGCTGGCCGACGAGGCGGCGCGGCTGGCGCTGGACGTCGCGCGGCTGACGCAGCGCGTGCGGCAGGTCGCGAGCGGCTGGGAGGACCGGCTGTGGATCGTCAGCGACGAGGTGCTGGAGTTCGACACGCTGCTGCCGGTCGTTCGCGCGTTCGACGCGCTCGATTCGGGCGTGTCGCTGCGCTTCACGCACGAGGTGCTCGGCGGCACCTGGGAAGCGCTGCGCGACGGTCGCGCGGATCTGGTGGTCGGCGCGACCAACGAGCCGCCGGCGATCCCGGGCTTCAAATGGTTCGAGCTGGGGGCGATGGAGTGGGTATTCGCGGTGTCGCCGCGCCATCCGCTTGCCGCCGCGAGCGACGCACTGACGCGCGACGCGATCGGCGCGCATCGCGCGGTCGTCGTCGCCGATTCGTCGCATCGCGCGGCCGGCCGCGCCTATGGCCTGCTCGGCGGGCAAGCCGTGCTCGCGGTGCCGTCGATGCGCGCGAAGATCCTCGCGCAGCGCGACGCGCTCGGCGTCGGCTGGGTGCCGCGCCGGCGCGTGGCGTCGCTGCTCGCGCGCGGTGATCTCGTCGAGAAACAGACGGCCAACCCGCGCGAACCGAACGTGCTGTATGTCGCGTGGCACGGCGATCGCGACGGCCGCGCGCTGCAATGGTGGCTGGAGCAATTGCGCGAGCCCAGACTCGCGCAGCGCCTGCTCGACGGGATCGACGTGACCGGCTGAGCGTGGAAAAGGGCGGCGGATCATCCACTCAAACACGTTCGACGATTTCGAACATGTTCGCCATGCCCGTCGTACGGCAAGACAGGTCGTCGCGCGCATCCTGTGTTCACGGTCAACTCACCGGTTCACAGGAGAACATCATGCAACGCTTCGAAGGAAAAACGGTCCTCGTCACGGGCGGCAACAGCGGCATCGGCCTGGCGGCCGCCAACGCATTCGCGGCCGAAGGCGCGCGGGTCATCATCACCGGGCGCGACGCGCAGACGCTGGAAGCCGCACGGCAGACGCTCGGCGATGGCGCGCTCGCGATCCGCAACGAGGCCGGCAGCGTCGCGTCGGCGCGCGCACTGGCGGACGCGATCGCCGCCGCGGGCGCGCGGCTCGACGCAGTGTTCATCAACGCGGGCGTCGCGAAACTCGCGCCGTTCGCCGACAGCGACGAGGCCATGTGGGACCTCGTGTTCAACACCAATGTGAAGGGTGCGTATTTCCAGATCCAGTCGCTGGTGCCGCTGCTGAATCGCGGCGCCTCGATCGTGATCAACGGCTCGATCAACGCGCACATCGGGATGCCCGGCTCGTCGGTGTACGCGGCGAGCAAGGCGGCCGTCAATTCGTTCGCGAAGACGCTGTCGACGGAACTGCTGCCGCACGGCGTGCGCGTGAATGTCGTGAGCCCGGGGCCGGTTCAGACGCCGCTGTACGGCAAGCTCGGGCTCGATGCGGCGACGCTCGACGAGACGGCCGAGAAGATCAAGGGCCTCGTCCCGATCGGCCGGTTCGGCACGCCGGACGAAATCGCGTCGACGGTGCTGCACCTCAGCGCGCCGGAATCTGCGTTCATCGTCGGCGCGGAGATCATCGCGTCGGGCGGGATGGGATTGCTCTGAGCCGTAACGCCGGCGGGGACCGCACCGGCCGACGCATCGCCGGGCGGACGGTCCCCGTCACATGCCGGAAGGGCGACGTTCTCGAGCCGCACCTACCGCACCTATCGCACCGCACAGGCACGACGCGTATCGCCGCCGGCTTCGAGCTGCGTCACCGTGAGCCCCGAGAACGTTGCGCGGCCGTGCTCGGCAAACACGGCGACGCGGTCCGCGTCGAGCGGCGGGAAGACCAGGTCGGTGAGCGTGACGCGACCGCCGTTCGCAAACACTTCGACCGACCCGCGATCGACGACGATTTCGAGCCGCAGTTGCCCGTGTTCGAGCGGCAGGTCGACGATGTGCTCGCGGCTGAACGTGCCGGCGAAATTCGCTTCGCCGGACTGCGAGCGGTCGAGCGTCAGCGTGCGTTTCGCCGTGTCGTACACGATCCGGGTGCCGGTCGTGCCGTCCGCCGAGCGCCGGACGATCAGGCCCGCGCGCGTCGCGCGCTGCGGCGCAATCGTCACCGTGATGCGTTGCACGACGCCGCGCGTCGCGGCCGACAGCTCGCGCGTGGCGGACTCGACGGCGAGCTCGCCCTCGTGCACGGCGGGCCGGGAGTCCGCCCACGTGGCGAACGCGGCGGCCGGCGCGGCGACGAGCCGGGGTTCGCCGTCGATCGTCTTCAGCGCCAGCTCGCGCGGCAGGGTCGTCGCGCCGCGCCACGGCGTGGTCGGCACTTTTGCCGCGTAATCCCAGTTGCTCATCCATGCAATCGCCACCGGCCGAGTGCCTGGCGCGCCCGAGAAGGTGCCTGCGGCATAAAAGTCGGCGCCGTGATCGACCCAGCGGAATCGGGCGGGATCGGAACCGGCCGGCGCGACGCGATCGGGCGTGAACGTGCGGCCGTCGAAGTCGCCGACGAAATACATCGCGCCCGAGCCGCCCGCGATCGACCACGGATTCACATTGACGATCATCACCCACTTGATGTGCCGAGGATCGCCGTCGAGCGGCAGCGGCACGAGGTCGGGCATCTCCCACAGTGCGCCTGCATGCGGCACGTCCGGTAACGTGAAGTCGCTCAGGAACGACCAGTGGATCAGGTCGTCGGAGCGATAGAGCTTGACGACCTGCGCGTCGGCGACGACCGTCGTCATCAGCCAGTAGCGTCCCGGCGCGTACCACGACACCTTGGGGTCGCGGAACTGCTTCGATTCGGGATCGAGCGTGAGCACGGGGTTGTGCGCGTAGGGCTGCCACGTCGCGCCATGGTCGACGCTGTAGGCGAGCGACTGCGCCTGCGTGCCGGGCGCGTGGCCGGAGCCGTCCTTGTAGACGCTCGTGTAGAGCGCAACCAGCGGTGTCTCGCCGGGCGCCCCGAGGCCGGACGTGTTGTGCGTGTCGGCCACGATCGAGCCGGAGAAGATTTCCTCGGTGGCGTTCGCGCGCATCGCGACCGGTTGCTCGCGCCAGTGCACGAGATCGGTGCTGGTCGCGTGGCCCCACGACATGTTGCCCCAGTCGTTGCCGAGCGGGTTGTACTGATAAAACAGGTGGTAGCGGCCGTTGTCGTAGACGAGCCCGTTCGGATCGTTCATCCAGTTGCGCTGCGGCGTGTAGTGAAGCGCGGGGCGCCATTGCGGCGTGCCGTTTTCGGGTGATGTCCCGCAGGGCGCGGCGGCGGCCTGCGTGCAGGCGGCGCCCGCCGCACAGGCGAGCAGCAGCCGGGCGATCCGGAAGGAAAAGCGGAAAAACGTCGATCTCATGCGGGGTTCCGTGCTCCGGCGCGCGAAGCGGGAAAGGAGGGCGCATGCCGCTTGCAAAGGCGGCACGCGCGATCTGCGGAGGAACAAGGCGGCGCACACGCGACACGCGCGATGTGCGCCGCCTCAACGCTTGCGGGCGGTGCCCGCTGCGGCCGTTACGGGCGGGTGCCCGGGCCGTCGTTGTGGCCGGCGCCCGTTGCGGGCAAGTTCGCCGGGATGTCGCCGTAACCGCCGAGCCCGCCGCGTCCGTACGCGCGGTCGACCGCCGTCGACGTGCCGTTGACGTTGACCTTCACCGTCGGCGCGAGCGTGCCGCCGCGCCGCGGGCCGATCGCGTCGATGAACGACTCGACGAGCCCGCCCGGCATCACGTAGTGCGAATACGACTGGAATTCGCGCGGGTTCTGGTTCGGATCCTGCGAATAGGGTGCGCCGGCCGGTGCGGAGAAATCGGTCGGGTTGCCGAGCACGAGGCCGCTGCCGCCGTTCAGCGGCTGGAAGTCGCTGCGGATGCCGTTGCCGACGAAGCCGTACACGCCGTCCGGCCCGTCGACGCCTGCGGCCATCGTCGTACGGTGGCTGATCGTGAACAGGTAGTACTTGCCGTCCTTCAGGTAGATCTGCGGGCGCTCGGTCTGGTCGTCGACGCAGTTCGCCGACAGGATCGGCGGCAGGAACTTCCATTCGGTCAATTGCGGGTTCGTCGCGACCGCGAGGCCGACATTGGCCTTTTGATACACTGCGCCCGAATTCATCACCGCGTTGAGGTCTTCCTTGTACGGATCGTTCGGCGCGTAGCCGAGATCGGCCTCGGTGCAGGTGCGTGCGCCGCGCTGGCCGCCCGTATTGCCTTCGAACACCATGTAAGTCTTGCCCGGGTGCGCGGGATCGGTGAACACGAACGGATCGCGGAACGAGAAGTAGGTGTTCTGCTGGCCGGTCTGGTAGTAGTTGCCGTCTGGCTGCAGCAGCGCCTTGTGATCGTCGAAGCCGCTGAACCACACGTGCTTGTCGTCGGCGTGGATGTGGCCGTCGGCGCGCGTGATGATCGCCTGCGGCGGCGTGATGTCGGCACCGCCGGGCGCCGAGCGGTTGAACGACGTCGCGGTGTAGTAGAGGCTGACGTTGTCGCCGTGCATGAGGCGCGCCGAACCCGACCATTCGGCGTTGTTGGTCATCGGCGAGGTACCGAACACCTTGGCGCTCGCGCCGTCCGGGAACAGGTGGCCGCCCCAGGTCCAGCCGCCGTTCGCGGGGCGCTGCGACGCGGGGATGCCCGCGCGGCGGTAGAAGAAGCCGATGCGCGCGTGGACGTGGCGGTCATCGAACGTGTAGCCCGCATGCGGATCGGCGGTGAGCGAGAAGATCACCTCCCAGCCCTTGTAGCTGAGCTGGTTCGCGCGCAGGTCGGCCAGCGGCCAGGTATCCCAGACCCACACGTTCGAGTTGATCAGCGGGAAATCCTGCGGGATGTCCGGCATCGTCAGCGCTTGCGGCAGCGAGTTCTTGTCGGCGCCGGCCGTGTGCGATTGTGCGACGATCTGGCGGATGTCCGCGCGGGTCCAGCGCATCGTGAAGTTGCCTTCGGGATCGTAGGCCTGCTGCGTATGCGGCGTGGGCGCGGGGGCGCCGGCGCTCTGCGCATGCGCAACGGACGAAGCGGACGCGAAGGCGGCCAGTGCCGCGCCAGTGAACAGCAAACGTTTGGCCGCAGTCGCGCGGCAAAAAGGAAAGTGTGTCATCTCGACGTTATTTCAGTTGACGGTGAAAGGGAACGGCTGAAGGTGGCATCGATGTCAAAACCGGTTTGGATACTATTTCAAACCGGTTTGGAACGCAAAAGATATTTATTTGACGGTAATGCTTACCAAATGGAAATAATTACCCGATTGGGGCGGCCGGGTATCCGCGCGGCCGGGCGGACCAGCGAAAACGAGGAGCGACGGTGAAGGTGAATCTGAAGGCGCTATCGGATGCGCTCGGGCTGTCGCGGACGACGGTCAGTCGCGCATTGAACGGTTACGACGACGTCAGCGAGGTGACCCGCGAACGCGTGGCGAAGGCTGCACGGGAAATGGGCTATGTGGCGGACCCGACCGCGCGCCGGCTCGCGACCGGGCGGGCGGACGTGATCGGGATCGTCTATCCGTTCGGTGCGGGCGATCTCGGCGATCCGCGTTTCGGCGAGGTCGTCGCGGGCATCACCGAGCGGCTGGCCGAGCGCAATCTCGATTTCATCATCGCGTCTGCGCGACCGAATGCGGAACTGGACACCTATCGGCGGATCGTCGACGGCAAACTCGTCGACGGGCTGATCGTCGCGCGCACGCTCGTCGACGATCCGCGTATTGCGTACCTGCAATCGAACGCGTTTCCGTACGTCGCCTACGGCCGCACGCAAGCTGCCGAGCCGTATGCGTGGTTCGATTTCGACAACGAGGCGGGCGCGCGCGATGCCGTCCGGCGGCTGACCGGTTTCGGGCATCGGCGCATTGCGATGATCAGCGCGCCGCTGGCGCTGAATTTCGCCGCGCAGCGTCGCGCCGGCTATCTGTCGGCATTGCACGAGGCCGGTATCGAGCCGGATCCGGCGCTGCTCGTCGAGTGCACGTTTACGCACGATGGCGGGCTGCAGGCCGCGCGGGCGCTGCTCGCGCGCGCCGCGCGGCCGACGGCGCTGCTGGTCGACAACAACATCGCGGGCGGCGGCGCGTTTCGGGCGCTCGTGGACAGCGGACTGCGGCTTGGGCAGGACATCTCGCTGATCGTCTATGACGGCGTGCCGGCGGACCTCGCGCATCCGCATCGCGTGACGGCGGTCATGCAGCCGACCGGGCACGCGTCGGGGCGCGCGCTGGCGGAGTTGATGCTGAAGCGGCTGGACGATGGCGCACGCGAGCATCGACTCGAGACACCGGTAATCGAGGCCGGCGATACCGACGGCCCGGTGCGCGGCTAGCCGGCACGACGGCCCGGGCGGGGTGCGATCGGGGGCGGACGTTGCCGGATCGCGCCCGGTCGGAAAGGCCATGACGCGTGCAGGGATGAATACCTGTTTTCTAGACGACCGGTCTAATCGGCGGATATCATCCGTCCTGACGAATGCGACGACGCCTCCCGGCTCGGGCAACGCGGACGCGAAAATGCCATATCGCACTGCGATGCTGAACGTGCCGCGAGATGCCGTCGTTTTTTTCGGATTTTTTCTAGACGACTGGTCTAATAGGATCGTGCGGTATTTCGGATCCGCGAGCGGCACGTTGGCGCGCGGTATCTGACTAACCGACAGGCGTGCCGTGCCGGCCGATGCCGGGCCGCACGGCCCCGTTCCCCCATTTTCGAAGGAGTGTCGATCATGAAGATTCTGGTTGTCCTGACCTCGCACGACACGCTCGGCGACACCGGCAAGAAGACCGGCTTCTGGCTCGAGGAACTGGCCGCGCCGTACTACGCGCTCAAGGATGCGGGCGTCGAGCTGACGCTGGTTTCGCCGAAGGGCGGCCAGCCGCCGCTCGACCCGAAAAGCAGCGATCCGTCCGCGCAGACCGACGCAACGCGCCGTTTCGACGCCGATCCGGCGGCCAAGGCCGAACTCGCATCGACGCGCAAGCTGACCGACGTGTCGGCCGACGACTACGACGCGGTGTTCTACCCGGGCGGCCACGGCCCGCTGTGGGATCTCGCCGAGGATCTGCATTCGATCGGCCTGATCGAGCGCACGCTCGCGGCCGGCAAGCCGGTCGCGGCCGTCTGCCACGCGCCGGGCGTGCTGCGTCACGTGAAGAACCCGGCAACCGGCGAATCGGTCGTGCGCGGCAAGCGCGTGACGGGCTTCACCAACAGCGAGGAAGCGGCCGTCGAGCTGACGGAAGTCGTGCCGTTCCTCGTCGAGGACATGCTGAAGACCAACGGCGCGGAATTCGAGCGCAGCGCCGACTGGGCGCCGCATGTCGTCACCGACGGGCTGCTGATCACGGGGCAGAACCCCGCGTCGTCGGAGCCTGCCGCCGAGGCGCTGCTCGCAAAGCTCGGCCACCGGTAAGCACCTGGCGCCGGCCGGGCCGGCGCCGTTCCGTATCCGTCGTCGGGCGCGGCCGCGCCGACGACGGCCCGCATCGTTCCGCCGTGCGCGTCGCGCGGCGAATCCCCAGTCGTTTCGCAGAACCAAGCAAAGGAGCCGTGGATGTCTGCCCTGTTCGAACCGTTCAAACTCAAGGATGTCAGGCTGCGCAACCGGATCGCGGTGCCGCCGATGTGCCAGTACGTCGCCGAAGACGGCGTCGTCAACGACTGGCATCACGTGCATCTGGCCGGCATCGCGCGCGGCGGCGCGGGCCTCGTGATCGCGGAGGCGACCGCCGTGTCGCCGGAAGGGCGCATCACGCCGGGCTGCGCGGGGCTGTGGAACGATGCGCAGGCCGAAGCGTTCGCGCCGTCGGTCGCGGCGATCAAGGCGGCCGGCGCGGTGCCCGGCATCCAGATCGCGCACGCGGGCCGCAAGGCGAGCGCGAACCGGCCGTGGGAAGGCGACGACCATATCGCCGACGGCGATCCGCGCGGCTGGCAGACCATCGCGCCGTCGGCCGTGCCGTTCGGCGCGCATCTGCCGAAGGTGCCGCGTGAAATGACGCGCGACGACATCGCCCGCGTGCAGGCCGACTTCGTCGCAGCGGCGAAGCGTGCGCGCGACCTGGGCTTCGAATGGCTCGAACTGCACTTCGCGCACGGTTATCTCGGCCAGAGCTTCTTCTCGGTGCATGCGAACCGGCGTGACGACGAATACGGCGGCTCGGCCGAGAATCGCGGCCGCTTCCTCGTCGACACGCTTGCGGCCGTCCGCAAGGTATGGCCCGACCACCTGCCGCTGACCGTGCGCCTTGGCGTGATCGAATACGACGGCCGCGACGAAGAGACGCTCGCCGAGTCGATCGCGCTCACGCAGCGGATGAAGCGGGAAGGGCTCGACATGCTGAGCGTATCGGTCGGCTTCTCGACGCCCGACGCACGGATTCCATGGGGCCCGGCGTTCCTCGCGCCGATCGCCGAGCGCGTGCGCCGCGAGGCCGGGCTGCCGGTGTCGTCCGCGTGGGGGATCGACACGCCGCAACTGGCGAACCGCGTGGTTGCCGAAGAACAGCTCGATCTCGTGATGGTCGGCCGCGCGCACCTGGCCGATCCGCACTGGCCGTACTACGCGGCGAAGCAGCTCGGCGTCGAGCGCCCGTCGTGGACGCTGCCCGCACCGTACGCACACTGGCTCGAGCGTTACCGGATCGCCGACAAGGTGGCCTGAGCGGGCGCGGCAGCGTAGCGCCGGAGCGGCCCGCGCATGATGCGCGGCGTCGATCCGGTGCCGATGGATAGAATGGCGGTTCGTGCAGGCCGGTTGCCTGCGCGAATCGCCATTTTTTCATTTCGACAGAGGTGCCATGGACGCACATGTGCCGTCGTCTCACGAGTCCGCCGCACAGCCGCGCGCGCAGCAGATCTCCCGCGTCGCGCTGTATGCGGCGCTGCTGGTGCTCGCGCTGTGGGTGATCCGCGACTTCATTCCCGCCATCGCGTGGGCCTGCGTGATCGCCATCGCGATGTGGCCGCTGCTGAAACGCTTCGAATCGCACCGGTTGTTCCGCAACCGGCCAACGGTCAACGCGCTCGTCATCACGGCGGCGATCTCGCTGCTCGTCGTGCTGCCGATAGCCGTCGCGGCAACCCAGGCGATCGGGCAGGCGCACGACCTGCGCGAGTGGCTGCGTACGATCGAGGACAACGGTATCCCGCTGCCGGACGTCGTCGGCCGGCTGCCTTACGGCTCGGCGCAGATCATCGAGTGGTGGCAGGCCAATCTCGGTCATCCGCTGCATGCGGCCAGCGCGATGCACGGCGTCAACAGCGAGAAATTCCTCGCGTTCGGCCGGCAGTTCGGCACGAAGCTCGCGCATGCGCTGCTTGAATTCGGCTTCATGCTCGTCACGCTGTTCGTGATCCTGCGCGCGGGCCACAAGCTGTCGGGCGCATTGCTGCAGGGCGGGCAGCGCGCGTTCGGGCGCAACGGCGCGGAATTGATCGAGCGCATGGTCAAGGCTGTGTACGGCACGGTGACGGGGCTCGTGGTCGTCGGGCTCGGCGAGGGTGCGCTGCTCGGCGTCGCCTATGCGCTCGCGGGCGTCCCGCATGCGGCGCTGCTCGGCCTCGTCACGGCGATTGCCGCGATGCTGCCGTTCTGCGCGCCGATCGTGTTCTGCGGTGCGGCGCTGTGGCTGTTCGTGCAGGGCGCGACCATGTGGGCCGTCGTGGTGGCGGTGCTCGGTTTCGTCGTCGTGTTCGTCGCCGAGCATTTCGTGCGGCCGGTGCTGATCGGCAGTTCGGCGCGGCTGCCGTTCCTGCTCGTGCTGTTCGGCATCCTCGGCGGCGCCGAGACGTTCGGCCTGATCGGGCTGTTCGTCGGCCCCGCGCTGATGACGGTGCTGACGATGCTGTGGTCCGAGTGGATCGCGTGACGATCTCCGCCGTCGCGCCGATTCGATGCATCGGCGCGACGGGATGGATGCGCGTGCAAGCATGTGCCGGCCGCAACGGTCGGCAACGATCCGGCTTGCGCGCGCGGCATGTTGGGCACGGGTTCGTATACAGATCTCTACATTTCTTTTCGATCCGGACCCAAAGGTCTAGTAGCATGGGGCTTTCGATCACGCCGGCATGGCGCAGCAGAATTCCCCAAGCATGCGATTGATTTCGATGTCCCGTCCCGCGGCGACGCTGTCCCTGGCGGCCGGCTGCCTGATGTTGCACGGCTGCGCTTGGTTCGACTCGTGGCTACCGTTCTCGTATTCGCGCACGCCGCTCGCGCGGGCCGCGTCGCGGCATGGCGCGACGCGCGCCGATGTCGTCCGCGCCGGCGGCAACCCTCGCAGCGTATGGATGGTCCGCAACGGCAGCGGCGTCTGCTACAACTACTTCATCGAGCACGGCAACGATCACCGGCCTTACTTCGTCGTATTCGACAAGGCCGGCGTCGTCACGCAATACGGCTTCGATACCTGCATGGACGCCGATCGAAAGGGCACGCTCCAGCCGGACAAGGCCGCTTCGCGCTAGCGCGGCGGCGTGCGCCGCGCGCGAACTGTCAGGCGAGCGTGTCGACCACGCCGCCATCGACGCGCAACGCCGCACCCGTGGTCGCCGAAGCCTGCGGCGAGCATACGTACACGACCAGGTTCGCGACTTCCTCGGGCGTTGCGGGTCGCCGGATGATCGAGCTCGAGCGATGATCGCGCACGAAATCCACGGCCACGTCTTCGATACTGCGGCCCGTTTTGTCCGCCGTTTCCTTCAGCAGCGCGCGTACGCCTTCCGACAGCGTCGGCCCCGGCAGCACCGAGTTGACGGTCACGTTCGTGCCGGCCGCGAGCTTCGCGAGGCCGCGCGCGATCGACAGTTGCGCGGTTTTCGTGAACCCGTAGTGAATCATGTCGACCGGGATGTTCAGGCCCGATTCCGACGAGATGAACACGACGCGCCCGGCATTGCGTTCGATCATCCCCTTCAAGTAATGCCGCGCGAGCCGCACGCCGGACATCACGTTCATCTGGAAGTAATGTTCCCATTCGGCGTCGTCGATGTCGAAGAACGCCTTCAGGCCGTAGATGCCCGCGTTGTTGACGAGGATGTCCGCATCGGGCGTGTGCTGCGTGATGCGCGCGACGCCGGCCGCGTCGGACAGGTCGGCGGCGACGCCATCGAAGCTCGCTTCGGGCACGGCGGCGCGCAGTTGCGCTAGCGCGGACTGCACCGATGCGTCGCTGCGGCCGTTGACGACGACGCGCGCACCGGCGCGCGCGAGCCCTTCGGCGATCGCGAGCCCGATGCCGGCGGTGGAGGCGGTGACGACCGCGGTCTTGCCTTTCAGATCGATGTGCATGAGCGTGACGGGAGAGGGGTGAACGGGAACCGCCGCGCGTGCCGCGACGGACGGAATTCAAAGCTTAGGCGAAACGGCGCGATCCGGCAGCGAAGCTGCAAAGCGCCGGTTGCATCGGCCCGCACAGTCTTGTACGGTGAGCGTTCGCCGCCCGAACCAGGAGCCCGCAGCGTGAGCCGTACCGCCAACCGATCCGCCGTACCGTCGCCGTTCTGGCGCGATGCCGCGCTGCCGTTCATCGAGGCGCGCACCGTCGACGACGGGCGCGCGATCTGCTACGTGAAGCACACGCACGACACGTTTTCGCTGGGCGCGATCGTCGGCGGCACGAGTACCTACGTGAACGGCGCGACGAACGCGCATGTCGGGCGCGGTGTGCTCGTGATCATCGATCCGGAACAGGTGCACGCGTGCAATCCGTACGGCCCCGACGCATGGGCGTACCGGATGGTCTACGTCGACGTTCCATGGCTCGCGCGGCTGCAGCATTCGCTGGGCCGCGATCCGAACCGCGATTTTCACGGCTTTTCGCCGAAATTGACGGAGCGGCGCGACCTGTTCGCGCAATTTGGCGGCTTCTACCGCACGCTCGTGTCGCCCGGCATCGATCCGCTCGGCAAGGAGAGCGCGGCGGTCGAATTCTTCACGCAACTGCACGGAGCGCTCGATCGCGAGCTGCCCGGCATACGTCCCGCGGACGACAACGCCAAGCTCGCGCGCGCGGCCGACTACATCGCCGCGCATTGCCGCGAGGGCGTCACGCTCGATGCGATCTGCGCGGCGGCCGACCTGTCGCCGTCGTACCTGATCCGTGCATTCAACGCGCGCTACGGCATTACGCCGCATGCATTCCTGATCGATCGCCGCGTGCAGTACGGCCGCACGGAGCTGCGCCGCGGCCGGCCGATCGCCGACGTCGCGCTCGATGCCGGCTTCGCGGACCAGGCGCATTTCCAGCGCGCGTTCCGGCGGATCGCGGCCGCGACGCCCGGGCAGTACCGTAGCGCGATGAGCTGAGCGGCAGGGCGGCGAAATGCGCGTCCGCCGTCGATGCACCGAAGCCCCCGACCCGCGAGCAAGCTGGCTGGACGTCGAGCCGGCCGGCTATACGTCCAGCAGAAAGAGCGCGCTGCCCGCGAGCAACAGCGCCATCAACCGGTTGAACAAACGCATGCGCCGCGCGTTCGCGAGCCGGTGCCGCAGCGACGCGCCCGCATAAGCCCAGCACGCGATCGACGCGAAACAGATCACCAGATACAGCGCGGCGAATAACCAAACCTGCGTGCGGTCGCCATCGGCCGCATACGCACCCATCGCGGCCACGCACGCGAGCCATGCCTTCGGATTCAGCCACTGCATCGCCGCGCCGGCCGCCGCCGACGGGCCGGCCACGTTCGGGTCGGTCGACAGCCGGCCGTCATCGAGCGCGAGCCGCAGCGCCATATAGAGCAGGAACGCGATCCCCGACCACTGCGTGGCGGTCGTCAGCACGGGCCAGCGCGCGAGCGCCGCGTGCAGGCCGAGGCCGATCAGCAGGAACAGCGCGACGAAGCCGAGCGTCGCGCCGGCCGCATAACGCAGGCTCGCGCCGAGGCCGTGGCGCGCGCCGGCACTGAGCGCGACGATGTTGACGGGACCGGGGGTGATCGACGAGGCGAGCGCGAACGCGGCCATCGAAACCAGCATGCTCATTGGATGTCTCCATGCGAAATGTTCAAAGTCGCATCGAGACTACGGGAGCCGCACCCGTACGTATTGAAGAAAACAACCCTCGGCGGCGCGTGGCCGCCGTCAGTGCAATGCGCGCGGCGCGTGCGCCGGCCGCGTGTCGCGCGGATCGGCCGAGCCGGCGGCATCGCCTGCATCGGCCGGGCGCAGTGGGCCGCCCGCGCAGGGTTGCGTCGACACCGAGAAGCCGAACGTATTGACGCCGCCCGAGCATGCGACGAACACGCTGCCGCCGTGCATCTCGGCCACGGCCTTGACGATCGACAGCCCGAGCCCGTGGTTTTCCTTGCTGTTCGCGCGTGCTTCCTCGAGCCGGTAGAAACGTTCGAACACGTGCGAACGCTGGGCGGGGTCGATCGGCTCGCCGGGATTCGCGACGGCCATCTCGACGAGCGTGTCGCGGCGCGCGATCGTCACGTTCAGCGTCGCGCCGGGCGCCGAATGCTGGATCGCGTTGATCAGCAGGTTCGTCATCGCGCGTCGGAACAGCGACGGATCGACGGTCGCGCGCGCATCGCCGTGCAGTTCGGCGCGCAGTTGCGCTTCGTCGAGCGGGATTTCGAGGAAATCGAGCATGCGCCGCACCTCGTCGGCGAGCGACACGTCCTTCAGGTCGGTCGCGCGTTCGCCGCGGTCGCTGCGCGACAGGAACAGCATGTCGTTGATGATCACGCGCAGCCGCTCGAATTCCTCGAGGTTCGACTGCAGCGTCTGGCGCATCCGGTCGACCGAGCGGTCGCGGCTCGTCAGCGCCACCTGGGTCTGGCCGATCAGGATGCTGACCGGCGTGCGCAGCTCGTGCGCGACATCCGCGTTGAAGGCCTCGAGCCGCGCGTAGGTCTGCTGGATGCGCTCGAGCGCGCCGTTGAACGACGCGGCGAGGTCGCGCAGCTCGGCCGGCAGCGCGTCGGTCTGCAGCCGCTGGCGGCGGTTCGTGGCGCTCACGGTCGCGGCATCCTGCGACAGCCGGGCGAGCGGCGCGAGCCCGAAGCGCGCGACCGCGCGGCTCAGCAGCAGCGTGATGACGGTGGCGGTGGCGATCAGCGCGGCGAGCGTCAGGCCGAAGCGGCGCAGCATCCGCTGCGTGCGCTCGCACGAGCTGGCGACGATCAGCTTCAGCGTCGGGCGCTCGCCGCTGCCGGCCACCGTGACGGTCTTCGTCATCACGTCGTAGCTGCTGTCGTTCAGCGCATAGCGCTGGAACGCGCCGTCCGGCGGATCGACGGGCACGCCGTTCACCGGCGTGCCGAAGCGGAATGCCGGGTTCGTGCTGTCGACCTGATAGTGCGTCGAGCCGTCGGGCGGGACGAGATCGGCGAGCTTTTCCTGCATGAGCCGCCCGCGCGCGGCCGTCGTTGCATGCGACACGATCATCTCGGCGACCTTCGAGCGCGTGTCGAGCGTCGCGCGCAGCTCCGCGAAGAGCTGGCGCTCCATCAACACGAACAGCCCGCAGCCGACCAGCGTGAACACGAGCAGCGACACGATGCCGAACATCGCCGACAGCCGCAGGACGATCGAGCGCTTCATGCCTGCCTCTCGGTGTCGCCGTCCTCGCGCGCCTCGAGCACGTAGCCCATGCCGCGGATCGTGTGCAGCAGCTTGTCCGCGAACGGGCCGTCGAGTTTCGCGCGCAGGCGCTTGATCGCCGTCTCGACGACGTTCGCGTTGCTGTCGAAGTTCACGTCCCACACGAGTTCGGCGATCGTCGTCTTCGACAGCACCTCGCCGCTGCGCCGCGCGAGCACGCCGAGCAGCTGGAATTCCTGTGCGGTCAGGTCGAGCCGCGTGCCGTCGCGGGTCGCGCGGCGGCCGATCAGGTCCACGCGCAGGTCGCCGATCGAGATCAGCGTCGATTCCTGCACGCGCGCGCGGCGCGTCAGCGCGCGCAGCCGTTCGATCAGCTCGAGGAACGAGAAGGGCTTGGTCAGGTAGTCGTCGGCGCCGCCGCGCAGCCCGCGCACGCGATCGTCCACGCGATCGCGCGCGGTCAGCATGATGACGGGCGTCTGCTTCTGCGCGCGCAACGCGCGCAGCACGCCGAAGCCGTCGAGCTTCGGCAGCATCACGTCGAGCACGACCACGTCGTAGTCGAATTCGACGGCCTTCCACGCGCCGTCCTCGCCGTCGAGCGCGGTGTCGACGACCCAGCCTTCCTCGGTCAGGCCGCTCTTCAGGTATTCGACGACTTTCGGTTCGTCTTCGACGATCAGCACTTTCATGTTGTTGTTCCGCGTAACCGGGTTAGGGGCCGACGCTTGCGGCGGGCTGCGGGCCGGCCGCCGCGACGTCGGACGGCGCGGGGCCGCTCGTCGTGCCGCCGCCCCAGCCGCCGCCGAGCGCCTTCGCGAGAAAGACGACGAGCGCCGCACGCTGGCCCTGGATCTGCACGGCCTGGCGCTCGCTCGTCAGCAGTTGCTGCTGGGCCGTCAGCACGTCGATGAACGGCGTCAGGCCGCCCGCGTAGCGGTCCTGCGCGAGCGACACGAGCTTGCGCGCGTCGTCGACGGCCGCCGACGCCTGCTGCGCGGCGTCGGCCAGCACCGACAGGCCCGTCACCGCATTTTGCACCTCCTGGAACGCGGTGAGCACGGTCTGCCGGTAGCTTGCCTGCGCGGCGGCATAACCGGCCTGCGCGAAATCGACGCCGGCCTTCAGCTTGCCGCCTTCGAACAGCGGCTGGCTGACCGATGCGCCGACCGACCACAGCAGCGCCGGCACGGTGAACAGGCCTGCGAAGCGCGTCGCATCCCAGCCGATGTCCGGCGACAGCGTGATGCGCGGGAAATACGCGGCGCGCGCGACGCCGATCTGCGCGTTCGCGGCCGCCATCGCGCGTTCGGCCGACGCGACGTCGGGGCGCCGCTGCAGCAGGTCGCTCGGCATGCCGGTCGGCAGCGCGGGCGCGTTGATCGGCACCACGCGCGGCGGCAGCGAGAATTCGGGGGCCGGCGTGCCGACCAGTGTTGCGATCGCGGTTTCGACCTGCGCGCGCTGCTGGATCAGCAACTGCGCCTGCGTGCGCGTCGCGTCGAGCTGCGAGCGCTGCTGCAGCAGGTCGAGGCCCGACACGGCGCCGAGTTCGTGGCGCGCGCTCACGTAGTCGAGCGCCTTTTGCTGCAGGTCGATCGAGCGCTTGACGACGTCGATCTCGCTGTCGAACTCGCGCAGTGCGAAATAGCTCGACGCGAGATCGGCGGTCAGCACCAGGCGCGCGTTCGCGAAATCGTCGTGCGCCTGCTCGGTGCTCGCCTGCGCGGATTCGACGCTGCGCCGCACGCGGCCGAACAGGTCGAGTTCGTAGCTAACGCTCGCGCCGACCTGGATCTCGTTCTGCACGGTCGACATGCTGCGCGTCGCATAGTTGGTCTGCGGTCGGTCGGCGGAGATCTTGAAGCGCTGGCCGCTCGCGTTCAGGCCGACGGCCGGATATTGCGCGGACGCGACCGATGCGAGCGTTGCCTTCGCCTGGTCGTAGCGCGCGGCGACGGCCTTCAGGTTCTGGTTGTTGCGCAGCGCGTCGGTTTCGAGCGCGTCGAGTTGCGGATCGCCGAATGCGGTCCACCACGCGGGATCGAGCGGCGCGCGGGCCGGCGCGGCCGGGTGCCAGTACGCGTCGGCCGGGTCGAGCCGCCACGCGGCCGGCGTATCGACGGCCGGGCGCCGGTAGTCGGGGCCGACCGTGCAGCCGGCGAGGGCGGCCGCTGCCATGACGGCGGCGAGCGCCGCGGGCCGCACGCGGGCGTGCATCGCGATCACGACTTCGCTCCCGCGACCGCCGATGCGGGTTGTGCGGCCGGCGTCGACACGACGACCGGATCGCCGTTCGCGAGCGCGTCGCTCGGGTTCGCGACGAGGCGGTCGTTCGGCGTGATCGGCCCGTCGACTTCGAGCGTCTGCCCGATCGTGCGCACGACCGTCACCGGTTTCAGGCGCACCTGGCCGTTCGCGTCGACGGTCGCGACCGTCGGGCCTTCGGCGCGGAACAGCAGCGTATTGGCCGGAATCTGCAGGCGGCCGAGCGGCGTCATCGGCAGCGTCGCCTGCACGTACGCGCCGGGCCGCAGCCGTGCATCCGGGTTCGGCAGCGTGATCTCGATCTGCAGCGAGCGCGTCGCGACATCGATCGACTCGGACGTGCGCGTGATCGTGCCGTCGAAGGTCCGGCCCGGCAGCTCGGCCTGCGCGACGCTCACGTGCTGGCCGACCTTCACCTGCTGTGCGTAGGCCTGCGGCACCTGTACGTAGAGGCGCAACCGGTCGGCCTGCACGACCGTGAACAGCGAGCGGCCCGCGTTGCCGGAGCTGACGAGATCGCCGACGTCGACGTTGCGCTGCGTGACGATCCCGTCGATCGGCGCGACGATCCGCTGGAAGCCCTTCAGTTCGGTGAGCCGGCGCATGTTCGCGTCGGCCGCGGCCAGGTTCGCGGTGCCCTGATTGAACGCGCCCTGGCGATCGTCGAGTTCCTGCTGCGACACCGCATCGCGCTGGCGCAACTGCTGCGCGCGGTCGAACGACGTCTTCGCGAGCGCGAGCGCCGCCTGCGCCTGCTGGCGCTGCGCGGTGGCCTGCGCGAGCTCCTGGTTCAGCTCGGGCGTGTCGAGTTCGGCGAGCACTTGCCCCTGCTTCACGTGCGCGCCGATGTCGGCCTGCCAGCGCAGCACATAGCCGCTCGCGCGCGCGTAGATCGGCGCCTCGACGAAGCCGCGCAGCGTGCCGGGCAGTGTCAGCTTGCCGCCGGCGGCCGCGTCGGCCGGGCGCACGACGTTCACGTACTGGCGCGTGTTCTGCTCGGCGATCGCGTCGAGCCGGTTGCGGTTCAGCACGTTGACGACGATCGTGCGCGCGGCGCCGGCGGCCAGCAGCACGCCGACCACGACCAGTACGATTCGCCCGCGCCGCGACACCGACGTGCGCGTCGGCAGGTGCATGCCGTGTTCATCCACCTGGATGCCGACGGAGCTGTGATGTTTCTCTTCCATGAATTGACCGGGTCTATAGGCGAAAGTCAGTGTCCGGCCTGGCGCGCGCGCCGGCGGGCCAGCCGCGAATGCACGCCGCCGAACACGAGCGGCACGAACAGCAAGGTCGAAACGGTCGCGAACAGCAGCCCGCCGATCACCGCGCGGCCGAGTGGCGCGTTTTGCTCGGCGCCTTCGCCGAGGCCGAGCGCCATCGGCACCATGCCGATAATCATCGCGAGCGCCGTCATCAGCACCGGCCGGATCCGCGTCGCGCCGGCCTCCAGCGCGGCCGTGAGCGGCGGCGCGCCGGCGGCGAGCCGCTGGCGCGCGAACGACACCACGAGAATGCTGTTCGCGGTCGCGACGCCCACCGTCATGATCGCGCCCGTCAGCGCGGGCACGCTCAGGTGCGTGCCCGTGATGAACAGCATCCACGCGATGCCGGCGAGTGCGGCGGGCATCGCACTGATGATGATCAGCGGGTCGAGCCACGACTGGAAATTGACGACGATCAGCAGGTAGACGAGCACGATCGCCATCGCGACACCCGCGCCGAGGCCGATATACGACGTGCGCATCGTCTCGATCTGGCCGCGCATCGTAAGGTCGGTGCCGCGCGGCAGGCTCGCGCGCATGTCGGACACGATGCGGTCGATCTCGCCCGCGACCGAGCCGAGGTCGCGGCCCTCGACGCTCACGTACAGGTCGATCGCCGGGCGAATGTTGTAGTGCGTGATCACGGCCGGGTTCGCGGTGGTGCGCACCTGCACGAGGTTGCCGAGCAGTTGCAGCGGCATGCCCGTGCGGCCGCTGGCCGAAATCGGCGTGCCGAGCAGGTCGTCGACCGACGAGATGCTGTATTGCGGGGTCTGGATCTGCAGCGGGTACTGGACGCCGGTTCGCGGGTTGATCCAGAACGACGGCGTCGTCTGCGAACTGCCGGACAGCGAGATCAGCATGTTCTGCGCGACGTTCTGCGCGGAGAGATTGAGCTGCTGCATGCGCGTACGATCCATGTCGGCCAGCAGGGTCGGCTCGTCGTTGCGTTGCAGCACGTGCACGTCGACGGCGCCGGGGATTTGCCTGACCTTTTTCATCAGGTTGCTCGCGATAGTCATGTTACTCGCGAGATCGTTGCCGAGCACCTGCACGTCGATCGCGGCTGGCTGACCGAAGTTGAGGATCTGCGTGATGATGTCCGACGGCTGGAAGAAGAATTCGACGCCCGGGAAGCGTTCGGGCAGCAGCTTGCGCAGCGTCTGCACGTAGTGCGTGGTCGCGCGGTGGCCGGGCTTCAGCGCGATCAGCAGCTCGCCGTCGAGCGTGCCGATGGTGCCGGCATTGCTGTACGACAGGTTGATGCCGCTGACGGGCAGGCCGAGGTTGTCGACGATCGCGCCGAGTTCGTCGGGCGGCACGACTTCGCGGATCACGCGCTCGACCCGGTCGGCGAGGCGCGCGGTTTCCTCGATCCGGTAGCCGGTCGGCGCGCGCATGTGCAGCCGGATGTTGCCGGAATCGGCGTTCGGGAAGAAGTCGCGGCCGAGCGCGAACACGAGGCCCGTCGACAGCACGCAGAAGCCGAGGAAGCACATCGCGTAGAAGCGGCGGCGCACGAGCAGCATGCTCAGCAGCACGATGTACCATGCGCGCAGCCGCTCGAACGCGTTGTTGAACGCATGATGGAGGCGCGCGAAACGCGACGTCGCATGATCGGGGCCGGTGCTCGCCTGCTGCGGGCGGAACAGCAGCATCGCGAGCGTCGGCACGAGCGTGCGCGACAGCACGTACGACGCGAGCATCGCGAACACGACGGCTTCCGCGAGCGGCACGAACAGGAAGCGTGCGACGCCCGTCAGGAAGAACATCGGCACGAACACGATGCAGATGCACAGCGTCGACACGAACGCGGGCACCGCGATCTCGCCGGCGCCTTCGAGGATCGCCTCGTGCAGGTTCGTACCGAGATGCAGGTGCCGCTCGATGTTCTCGATCGTGACGGTCGCGTCGTCGACCAGGATCCCGACCGCGAGCGCGAGCCCGCCGAGCGTCATGATGTTGATGGTCTCGCCGAGCGCGGATAGCGCGATCAGCGACGTGAAGATCGACAGCGGAATCGAGATCGCGATGATCAGCGTGCTGCGCCAGTTGCCGAGGAACAGCAGGATCATCATCGCGGTCAGCACGGCTGCGATCAGCGCCTCGTGGATCACGCCCTGCACGGCCGCGTTGACGAACACCGACTGGTCGAACAGCGGCGTGATCGTGAGCCCTTCGGGAAGCGTCGGGATCACCTTCGGCAGCAGCGCCTTCAGGTCCGACACGACCTTGAGCGTCGACGCGTCGCCGCTTTTCAGGATCGACACGAGCACGCCGCGCTGGCCGTTCTGGCGCACGACGTTGGTCTGCGGCGCGAAGCCGTCGCGCACGGACGCGACCTCGCGCAGGTAGGTCGTCGCGCCGTTGACGGTCTGGATCGGCAGGCGGCTGATGTCGGCGACCGTGTCGGCCGACGCGTTCGTGTCGATCCGGTATTCGGTCTGGCCCATCTTCGCGGTGCCGGTCGGCAGCACGAGGTTCTGCGCATTGACCGCGTTGACGATGTCGGCCGGCGTGAGGCCTTTCGCGAGCAGTGCCTGCGGATCGAGATCGATCGCGACCACGCGCGTGCGGCCGCCATACGGGAACGGCACCTGCGCGCCGGGAATCGTGATCAGTTGCGGGCGCAGGAAGTTCAGCGCGATGTCCGCGAGCGACTGTTCGCTGAGCGTCGTGCTCGACAGCCCGAGCTGGATCACCGGGATGCTCGACGCGGAATAGGTGATCACGAGCGGCGGCGTCGCGCCCTGCGGCATCTGCCGCACGATCGCCTGCGCGGACGAGACCGTCTGCGCGATTGCCGTCTGCACGTTCGCGCCGGGCTGCAGGAACACCTTCACGACCGCGATGCCGGGCAGCGACGTCGATTCGACATGCTGGATGTTGTTGACGGTCGTCGTCAGGATCCGTTCATGCACGGCCGTGATGCGGTTCGTCATCTCCGTCGCGGAGAAGCCGCCGTAATTCCAGATCACGCTGATCACGGGGATGTTGATCGCGGGCAGCACGTCGACCGGCGTGCGCATCAGCGCAAGCGGCGTGGCCAGCACGATCATGATGGCCATGACGATGAACGTGTAGGGGCGCCTGAGCGCGAGATTGACGATCCACATGGAGGCAGCGGGACAGGCGGTGATCAGGCGTCGGTGAAGGGAACCCGAATGATAGGCGTCGGTGTGGAACGGGTTACTGTCGCGAAACTGGCGGAATTGTCAGGATGGGGCGTGGTGGCTGTCGGCCGATTCTGCTGACGAAATGCGTGCGCACGCCGCGACCGGCAAACCGGCTGTTGCACAGGATGCGCGCGTCGTGCCGGCGACGGTTTCGCTCATCGCGCCGCGCTCAGATCTGCTCCATCCCGAAGCGCGCGAGCGCGCCCAGATCGACGACCTCGATCTGGTTGTACGCGAGCCGCAACGCGCCGAGCTTCTCGAGCTGCTGCAGCGCCTGGTTGATCCGCTGCCGCGACACGCCGACGAGCATCCCCAGTTCCTCCTGCGAGATCGACAGCGACGGGCCGGTATCCGGGTACAGGTCCGGGTTGAAGAGTTGCGCGAGCGCCTGCGCGACGCGCGCATCGACGTCGAGCAGCCGGCTGTTCTGGATCGACGCGATGAATTCGCCCATCCGGTTGTTCAGCTGGTGGATCACGAAGCGCGTGAACGGCAGGCTCGTGTCGAGCAACGCATGGAACGTATCGACCGGCACGAACAGCACGGTCGAGCGCTGGATCGCGACGACCTCGTACTTGCGCAGCTCGCGCTTGATCACGCTGCCTTCGCCGAACCAGCCGCCCGACGGCACGCCGGAAAACGTGCAGCCGCGCCCCGACGCATTGAAGATCGCGAGCTTCAGCAGCCCGCGATGCACGCCGATCCAGTATTCGGACGGCGCGAGCCGGTGCGCGATCACGGCGCCGGCCTCGCACTGCTCGACATGCGACTGCGCGAGCACCAGCGCCTGGTGCTCGGGCGCGAGCGTGCGGAACCACGCGCACTGGCCGAACAGCGTCGACAGCGCCGGCAGCGGGCCCGGTTCGGGAAGCGCGTCGGCCGGGTGGGCGGCCGCGTCTGGCGGCGCAACGTGGTGGTCGTGCATGGGTGCGGGTTTGCGAGGATAGGGATAACGCGCAACGCTCGAAAGGCACTCTGTCGTTTCGATGACAGACGGCTCACAATAACGCCCGTTAGGCTGTCGGCAATTGAACCACATCAAAACGATCCGGGGTGCATGCACCGCGGTCGACAGTAAACGGGAGACAGGATCATGACGCAGATGTTCGAGGCCGGGCTCGGCCGCCGCGATGCCAACTACGTGCCGCTCACCCCGATCGACTTCCTGGTCCGGACGGCCGAAGTCTATGGCGAGCGCCTTGCGATCGTGCACGGCGACGTGCGGCAAACGTGGGGCGAGACCTATACGCGTGCGAAGCAGCTGGCCAGCGCGCTCGCGCGGGCCGGTGTCGAGCGCGGCGACACCGTCGCGGCGCTGCTGCCGAACATCCCGGCGATGGTCGAGGCGCACTTCGGCGTGCCGATGGCCGGCGCGGTGCTGAACACGATCAACACGCGGCTCGACGTGCCGTCGGTGATCTTCATGCTGCGTCACGGCGAGGCGAAGGTGCTGATCGTCGACACCGAATACGCGGAGCTCGCGCAGCGCGCGGCGCTCGAGGTGCCGGGCCTGAAGATCGTCAGCGTCGCCGATGCGATGCCGGCCGATCCCGAGCGTTTCGCGGGGGCGACCGACTATGAGGCGTTCGTCGCCGGCGGCGACGCCGACTACGCATGGACACAGCCCGGCGACGAATGGGATGCGATCGCGCTGAACTACACGTCCGGCACGACCGGCGACCCGAAGGGCGTGGTCTACCACCATCGCGGCGCGTATCTGGCGGCGATCAGCAACATCCTCGAATGGGACATGCCGAAGCACGCGGTGTATCTGTGGACGCTGCCGATGTTCCACTGCAACGGCTGGTGCTTCCCGTGGGCCGTCGCGGCGCGCGCGGGCGTGAACGTGTGCCTGCGCAAGTTCGACGCGAAGACCGTG
This sequence comes from Burkholderia sp. BKH01, assembly GCF_025685725.1. Taxonomy (NCBI): domain Bacteria; kingdom Pseudomonadati; phylum Pseudomonadota; class Betaproteobacteria; order Burkholderiales; family Burkholderiaceae; genus Burkholderia; species Burkholderia sp. BKH01. The sequence continues at coordinate 26,157 of NZ_JAOTQT010000013.1, forward strand.
TTCGACCTGATTCGCCGCGAACGCATCACGCACTATTGCGGCGCGCCGATCGTGCAGAGCGCGATCGCGAATGCGCCGGCCGAATTCCGCGAAGGGATCGACCACACGGTGCACGCGATGGTCGCGGGCGCGGCACCCGCGCCGGCGGTGATCGCGAAGATGAAGGAGATCGGTTTCGACCTGCTGCACGTGTACGGGCTGACCGAGGTCTACGGCCCCGCGACCGTGTGCGCGAAGCAGTCGCACTGGGAAGCGCTGCCCGATGAAGAGCGCGCGCGGCTCAATGCGCGCCAGGGCGTGCGCTACCACCTCGAAGCGGGCGCGACGGTGCTCGATCCCGATACGATGGCGCCGGTGCCGGCCGACGGCGAGACGCTCGGCGAGATCATGTTCCGCGGCAACATCTGCATGAAGGGTTACCTGAAGAACCCGCACGCGACCGACGAGGCGTTCCACGGCGGCTGGTTCCATACCGGCGATCTCGGCGTGCTGACTCCGGACGGCTATATCCGCATCAAGGATCGCCGCAAGGACATCATCATCTCGGGCGGCGAGAACATCTCGAGCATCGAGGTCGAGGACGCGCTGTACCGGCATCCGGCCGTCGCCGTTGCGGCGGTTGTCGCGATGCCCGACCCGAAATGGGGCGAGGTGCCGTGCGCGTTCGTCGAGCTGCGCGAAGGCGCGCGTGCGACCGAGGAGGAGATCGTCGCGCACTGCCGGCAACTGCTCGCGGGCTTCAAGGTGCCGAAGGTCGTGCGCTTCGGCGAGCTGCCGAAGACGTCGACCGGCAAGATCCAGAAGTTCCAGCTGCGCAATGCGGTCGGATCGGACAAGGCGATCGACCTGGCGGGCGACAAGAAGTAGGCGGCGAGCGGCCACCGCTCGCCGCCGGTCGACGCTCATGCGTCGCGCTCGAGCCGGAACACGCTGACGGCTTCGGACAGTTGCGCGGCCTGGTCGCGCAGTGCGACGGCCGCGCGTTCGGCATCCGAGATCAGCGTCGCGTTCTGCTGCGTGGCCTCCCCGATCTGCGTGACGGCCTGGTTCACTTGCTCGATACCGGCCGATTGCTCTCGCGATGCGGAGCTGATCTCGCCGATCAGCGTACGGACCTGATCGACGCGGGCGACGATGTCGCGCATCGTGCCGCGCGCCGCGTCCGCGATTCGGTAACCCTGTTCGACGGTCGTCGACGATTCGGCGCTCAGCGCGTCGATTTCCTTGACCGCGGCCGCGCTGCGCTGCGCGAGCGCGCGCACTTCGGCCGCGACCACCGCGAAGCCCTTGCCGTGCTCGCCCGCGCGCGCGGCCTCGACGGCTGCGTTCAGCGCCAGGATGTTGGTCTGGAACGCGATGCCTTCGATCGCGCCCGTGATTTCGGCGATCCGGCGCGTTGCGCGGCCGATTTCGTCCATCGTCGAGACCACGCGCTGCACTGCCGCGTCGCCGTCGGTCGCGGCGGCCGATGCGTTCTCGACCAGCGTGTTCGCTTGCGCCGCGTGCTCGGCGTTCTGCTGCACGGCGGCCGTGATCTGCTCCATGCTGGCCGCCGTCTGCTCGACGCTGCTCGCCTGCGTCGCGATCCGCGCGGCGATGTCGCCGCTGCCGGCCGCGATGCCGACCATGCCGCGCGCGATGCCGGCCGAGCCGCTGCGCACCTGCGCGACGATCCGCGCCAGACCGTCGCCGATCCCGTCGACTGCCTGCACGAGCCGGCCGATCTCGTCGTTGCGCGTGGCGCCGCGTGCCGCCTCGCCGTCGCGGATCCGCACGCTGAGGTCGCCCGCCGCGTAGCGTTCGGACGCGCGTGCCGCCGCGTCGAGCGGCCGGCTCACGACGCGCTTCACGACCACGACGAACAGCGCCGCGAACGCCGCGACGAGCACGCCGGCGATCATCAGGAAGCGGTCGCGGAGGGCGCGCATGCCGGCCAGCAGTTCATCGTCGATTGCGATGCCGCCGACCAGCCACTGCCATTGCGGAATCGTTGTAAACGACACGAATTTAGCGGTTGGCTGGCCGTCGTGCGCGGCCGGGTCGGCCGACGTATACGCGAGCCGGCCGTGGCCGGCCGCGAGCATCTGCGTGTACGGCGCGCGCGTGTCGTCGGCGCGTTGGCCGGCTGCATCGGGATGGACGACGAAGGTGCCGCGCGATGCACCCTGAGAGGCGTCGAGCACGAAGTAGTAGCCGTTCTCGCCGACCTTCAACGCACGGATACCGTCCTGGACGACTTGCAGTTCGGCGCCGACGTCGAGACCGACGAACAGCGCGCCGATCACACGGCCGGTTGCATCGGTGACCGGCTTGTACTGCGTGATGTACTGCCGACCGAACAGTTTGGCGAGGCCCGTGTAGCTGCGCCCGGCGACGAGCGGCGCGTACGCGGGGCTCGCGCGATCGAGGCGCGTGCCGACCGCGCGTGCCCCGTCCTGTTTCTTCAGCGACGTCGTGATGCGTACGAAATCGTCGCTGTCGCGCGCGAAGATCGTCGCGATCGCGCCGCTTTTCTTCAGGAATTGGTCGGGAATCGAGTAATCGAGGTCGAGCGGTTGGCCGCCCGCGGAAAGCGTGGGCGCGGCGACACCGCCGATGTCGACGGTGCGCGCCGGGTCGAGCGAGAAATCGGCCGGCAGGAAACTCGCGAACAGCGACATCGAGCGACTGGCTTCGGCCGACAGCGCCTTGTCGAACATCTCGACCATCGCACGGATCGACTGCTCCTTGTCGGCGATTCGCGCGTGCGCCTCGTCCGCGAGTTGCTGGCTGGCGAAATGGGCGAGCGCCCACGCGAAAACGGTGAACAGCAGTGCGACGAGCGTGCACGCCAGCGCGGCAAGGCGCGCGCCGACGCTCACCCGGCCCAATTGGGTCAATCTCATACGGCATCCTGAGTGGGGAGGGAGAGGAGCGGAACGCACGCGTCACCGCACACCGTAAGGAATACGGCAGCTTCGGCGGATTCTTTAGCGGTGCGAGGCCGGTGGCGGCGCGGGCAAGCGCCGTCGGAGGAGGAAAGGTCGCGTCAGTACCGTCAGTACGTCACGAGCCACGCGACGGCCAGGTAGCGGCCGACCTTCGCGAGCGTGACGATTGCGAGAAAGCTCGGCAGCGGCTCGCGCAGCACGCCGGCGATCATCGTCAGCGGATCGCCGATCACCGGCGCCCAGCTCAGCAGCAGCGACCAGCGGCCGTAGCGTGCATACCAGCGCTCGGCGCGCGCGAGCGCGGACGGCTTGACCGGAAACCAGCGGCGGTCGCGGAAGTGCTCGATGCCGCGCCCGAGCGCCCAGTTGATCGCGGAGCCGGCGACGTTGCCGATGCTCGCGACGAGCACCAGCGCCCACACGGGTTCGCGCCCGGCGAGCAGCAGGCCGGCGAGCACGGCTTCGGACTGGAGCGGCAACAGCGTCGCGGCGACCATCGACACGGCGAACAGGCCGCCGTAAGTGAGCAATTCGGACATCGCGCGATTGTACCGGCCGAGCACCGGCCGCCGTGGGGCACATTGTCGGCGGCTCGACGGCTCAATGGCTCAACGGCTCGACGGCTCGACGGCTCGACGGCTCGACGGCTCAACGATTCAACGATTCAGCGGTTTAGCGACTCAATGGGTCACTGGCTCAGCGGTTCACTAGGGCAGGCGGCATCGGCGGTCCCGAACAGCAGATGCGAGATCACCGACTTGCCGACGGGTTCGTCGATGAGCGCGCACGCGAGCAGTTCGCCCGCGAGCTGCTGCGGCGAAAACACCGTATCGGGCTTCGGCAGGCGCAGCCGTTCGAGGTTGCGCTGCTTGCTCAGTTCCAGCCGACCATGATCGCGCCCATCCCGACGAGCAGCCCGCCCGTCACGCGATTCATCGCGCGCATCCGCGCCGGCCGTTGCAACGCGCGGCTCAGCCGGTGCGAGAACAGCGCCATCGACGCGACGCCGCCCGCGAACAGCAGCGCGAACGTCGCGGCGAGCAGCAGGAATTGAAGATTCAGGCTCCAGTCGGCGTTCGGGCTGATGAACTGCGGAAAGAACGACGGAAAGAACAGTAGCGTCTTCGGATTCAGGCCCGACGTCGCGACGCCGCGCCAGAACAGCGCGCGTCCGGTGTCGGTGTCCCGCGGAACGATCGCGGCGCCGGCTTTCGCCGAAGCGGCGGGCGCATTGGCCGGCGCGCGGCTGAGCCATTGCTTGCCGCCGAGCCACACGAGATACGCGGCGCCGGCCCAGCGCAGCACGGTCAGCGCGTGTTCGTCGAGGTGGACCAGCGAATTCAGGCACAGCGCGGTCAGCGCGAGTTGCAGCAGTACGGCGAGCGTGCCGCCCCACACGCACGGCAGCGCGCGGCGCCAGCCGGCGCGCAGCGCCTGGTTCATCGTGAGCAGGTTGACGGGGCCGGGCGCGTAGATGAGAACGACGGAAGCAGCGAGGAACGACAGATAAAGCCTGAACGACATGACGGGAAGTGCGAGAACGGGGATACAGGCACCGGCTCCGCACGCGGTCGGATAGGCGTGCGGGCGGCGGAGGAATCGCATGCCTGCTTGTCCGGCACCGCAACTCGTGATTGCGGCCGTGCGTCCCGGTGCGAAGGGGTTGTCGCGGGGATCGTGCCGGGCAACAGGCATGGTGAAAATGTATCAAGCGAGCCGGTTAAAAGGCTTCCTGTTTTCCAGTAAAACGGGCCTGAAACCGGAATCCTGTTCAGATAGAATGCCAATTTTCAGTAGAAGATTCTTTTTGCCATGACTATCCGCGAACGCACGCCTAAAACGCTCGACAATCAGGACCGCAAGATCCTTGGTGCATTGCAGAAAAATGCGCGGCTGTCGAACGCCGAACTGGCCGAACAGATCGGCATGTCGACGACCGCATGCTGGAACCGCACGCGGCAGCTCGAAGCCGACGGCTACATCGACGGTTACGTCGCGCTGGTCAACCAGCGCATGCTCGGCTACGCGGACATCGTGATCCTCGAAGTCACGCTCGATCGCCACGAAGACGATGCGCTCGCGCGTTTCGGCGCCGAACTGGCGGCGCTGCCGGAAGTGCTCGAGGCGTATCTGGTGTCGGGCGAATATGACTACTGGATCAAGGTTGCCGTGGACGGCACGGCCGGCTACGAGCGTTTCCTGCGCGAAAAGCTGTACAGGATCTCGAGCATCCGTCACAGCCGCTCGATGTTCGCGCTGCGCTGCATGAAGGACGTGCCTTCGATCCAGGTGTGAACGTTCGGGGTGTGGGGCGCTGCGCGCGCGGTATTGCGCGTGTTGTCGGTCGCCCGCGATCGGTGTGCCCGCCCGTCGTCGACGCGCGATGCGCACGGGCCCGCGCTCGCACCGAGCCGGAATGGAAAGCACGACGAAAGCACTTGAAATGCCTTCGGCAAGGTTCGCGTCACCGGTGGTTCATTCACGGTCATTATCCTGCTGTTCGTTACGAATTATTACTGCCCGTTACGGCGGGCCGGTGAAAACGTTCTCATCCGACGAACAGGAGCATCCGTGTACAAGATTCTCGTCCTAGCCGGAGCGGTTGCCGCGGCATTGACCGCGTGCAACAGCGATTCCGTGAACACGACCGCGACGCTTGGCGACACGACGTCGACGCTACTGTCGACCGGACAGCGCATCACGCCGGCGGCCGCGCCCGGCACGACGCTCGTCGCGCTGAATCCGGGGCTGCAGGATGTGCCGGACCTGATCGCCGGCCAGCCGGTGTCGGAGGCGCTGAGTCCGGACCGCAAGACGCTGCTGGTGCTGACGAGCGGCTACAACAACAGGCTGGACGCGGGCGGCAAGCTGATCAATGCCGATTCGAACGAGTATGTGTTCGTGTTCGACGTGTCGGGCGGCACGCCGGTGAAGAAGCAGGCGCTGCCGGTGGCGGACACCTACGTCGGCATTGCTTTCGCGGCGGACGGCCAGCATTTCTACGTGACCGGCGGCGGCGACGACAACCTGCACGTGTTCGCGTTGTCGCAGGGCGTATGGGGCGAAGCCGGCGCGCCGATCGCGCTGAATCACAAGGGCGGCAACGGCCTCGCCAGCTCGCCGCTCGCGACCGGCGTCGACTTGACGGCGGACGGCAAGCGCGCGGTCGTCGCGAACCGCTATCACGACAGCGTCACGCTGGTCGATCTCGCCGCGGGCGCCGTGCTCGCCGAACGCGATCTCCGCCCGGGCAAGAGCGGTGGTGCGTCGGGCACGCCGGGCGGCGAATATCCGAACGCGGTGCGCATCGTCGGCAACAAGACGGCCTACGTGTCGAGCGAACGCGATCGGGAGGTTGTCGTCGTCGATATCTCGACCAATGCGCCGCAGGTCGTCACGCGTATTCCGGTCAAGGGCAACCCGAACAAGATGGTGCTGAACCGGGCGCAGACGCGCCTCTACGTCGCGTCAGACAACGCCGACATCGTGTCGGTGATCGATACGGCATCGAACAAGGTCGTGTCGAGCGTGTCGACGGTTGCGCCTGCGGGGCTCGTCACGGAAATGCAGTATCGCGGCGCGTCGCCGAACGGGCTCGCGCTGTCGCCGGACGAAACCGCACTGTACGTGACCAATCGCGGCACCAACGACGTCGCGGTCGTATCGCTGTCCGGCGATACGGCGAAAGTGACCGGACTGATTCCGACCGGATGGTATCCGTCCGATGTCGCGGTCGGCGCGAACAACGCGCTCTACATGGTCTACACGAAGAACATGCCGGGGCCGAATCCGGGCAACTGCAAGGACAGCGGCCGGACCGTGCCGTGCCCGGTCAAGAACTCGCCCGTGCACCTGGTGGAGAACCAGTACATCGAGCAGTTGAGCAAGGGCGGCTTCATGTGGATGCCCGCGCCGGATAGCGCGACGCTCGGTCTGCTGACGAAGCAGGTTGCCGACAACAACAGCTTCAATGCCGCGCTCTCCACCGCCGACGTCGCGACGATGAACGCGCTGCGACAGAAGATCAAGCACGTGATCTATATCGTCAAGGAGAACCGCACGTATGACCAGATCCTCGGCGATCTGGGCCGCGGGAACGGCGATCCGTCGCTGGCCGAGTTCCCGGACGCGACGACGCCGAGCATGCACGCGCTCGCCAAGACGTTCGTCACGCTCGACAACTTCCACGATTCCGGCGACGTGAGCGGCAACGGCTGGCCGTGGTCGACCGGCGCGCGCGAATCCGACGCCGGCGCGAAGATGCTGCCCGTCAACTATGCCGGCAGCCCGGTGCGCAGCGGCTCGCGCGGCGGCTCTTACGACTGGGAAGGCCAGAATCGAAACGTCGACGTGGGCCTGACCGGCGCGCAACGCACGACGGCGAACCCGCTCACGCCGGCCGACCCCGACCTGCTGCCCGGCACGGCCGACGTGTCGGCGCCGGACGGCCCGTCCGACGCCGTACAGCAGGGCTATATCTGGAACGCCGCGTTGCGCGCGGGCCTGACGGTGCGCAACTACGGCTTCTTCATGGATATCTCGCGCAACGGCGGCCCGAACGCGATTCCGATGGATCGCGCGCCGTTCGCCGACAACAAGGTGCAGGGGTACAGCGTGACGCCCGCGCTCGTCGATCGCACCGATCCGTATTTCCGCGGTTATGACAACGCGTATCCGGACCTGTACCGCGAGCTGGAGTGGGAGCGCGAATTCAACCAGTTCGTCGGCAACGGCCAGATGCCCGCGCTGACGCTGTTGCGCCTGCCGCATGACCATACCGGCAGCTTTGCGTCGTCGCTGGACGGCGTCAACACGCCGGAGCTCGACATGGCCGACAACGACTATGCGGTCGGCCGCGTCGCGCAGGCGCTGGCGAACAGCCCGTATGCGTCGGACACGCTGATCTTCATCGTCGAGGACGATGCGCAGGACGGACCGGACCACGTCGACGCACATCGCAGCACGGCATTCGTGATCGGGCCGTACGTGAAGCAGAACGCGGTCGTCAGCACGCATTACACGACGGTCAACATGATCCGCACGATCACGGAGGTGCTGAATCTCGATCACCTCGGGCTGTTCGACGCGACGCAAGGGCCGATGACCGACGTGTTCGACATGAGTCAGTCGAAGTGGACGTACAAGGCGGTCGCGTCGGGCCTGCTCGCGAATACGCAGTTGCCGATCCCGGCGGGCGACATCAAGACGGCCGCGTTGAAGCCGACGCACGGGATGCGCTACTGGGCAGCGGTCACGCGCGGGATGGACTTCTCGGTCGAGGACCGGCTCGATGCGGTCGCGTACAACAAGGTGCTGTGGAAGGGGCTGATGGGTGCGAAGGCGTACCCGGTGCGGCCGGGCGACACGCAGCAGGCGACGCGGCGGCACGACGACGATGACGACGCGCGGTCGACGACCGCGAAGCATGCGGTGAAGGGCTGACGCCGGCCCGTCGCGGGAACCTGGCCGGGAGACCGGCGCAGGCCGCGGCGGACAGCATGCCGGATTACGAATGACGGTCCGCTCGACGGACCGTCATTCATTTCAAACCTGTGCAGCGCCGGTCGTTCCGCTCAGCGCGGGAGGCGCGCGTGTGCTTCGGCGATGACTTCGCAGTTCTCGAGGTGAAGTTGCCAGGCTTCTGCAAGCAGCTCGCCAACACGTGCGAGCCAGCCAGCGGATTGGGTGGAACGATCGGAGACATTAGACGTTTGCATGACGAAGCCCCATATAGGTGGCGAGTTAGGGATAACCCTAATCATAGCGAAGCACCACCGCTTTGTGAAATGCGATTTCGTTATATGAGAATTACTGACAATTTGTGTTGCTGCTTTGCAACATGGATTGGGGTGGTCCGTCAGGTAGCGGACAGACGCGAGAAGGCCGTGGCAAGCACACGGCCTTCAACGAGAAAGAGAGGGGAATCGAGCGACGGAGAGGAAGGCGGCGTCGATTACCGGCCGATCCACCCGAACCGCCACGACAGCCGCCGCGTCGCGGCGAGCAGCGTCTGCGCGAGGTCGCTGTCCGGCCCGCGCGGGAAGCCGCGCGACGAGCCGATGATCGCAATCACGAGCCGGATGCTGCCGGTGTGATCGAACACGGGCGCGGCGACCGTTCCGATGCCCGGCACCGGCGCGTCGAACGCGAAATCGAGCGCGTCCGAGCGGATCGCCGCGAGCCGCGCGCGGAATGCGTCGTCGGCCTGCGCGGGGCCGCTGCCGGCGAGGCGCACGGGCTCGTTGGCGAGCAGGTCGGCCAGCACGTCGTCGGACATGCCGGCCGCGAAGATCCGGCCGATCGCCGTATTGACGAGCGACATCACGGTGCCGACCTGCAGGCTCACGTGCTGCGGCCGCGCCGATTCCTCGAGGCGGATCACGGTCGGGCCGAGCGGGCCGAGCGTCGCGGCGGCCACGCTCATGTCGGTCGCGGCGGCCAGCGCGACGATCTCGGCTTCCGCGTCGCGCGTCGGCGACACGCGCTGCATCGCGATCAGGCCGAGCGCCTGCCCGAGCGGGCCGCCGTCGAAGCAGCCGGCGTCGTCGCGGCTCAGCAGGCCGACCTTCTGCAGGCTGACGAGATGCGGAAACGCTTTTGCCGCCGGCATGCCGGCCGCCGCCGCGAGATCGCGCAGCGGCAGCGCGCGGCCTGCCGATACCAGCGCGAGCAGCAGCTCGCCGGTGCTGTCGAGCGCGTTGATCCCGCGCTGCGCTTTCGCGTCGTCGGCCAGCGCGGGCGGCACGCGCGGTGCGCCCGCCGAGGGGACGGGCGGCGGTTCCGAAACTGCCGCGCCGAGCGATGCGGTGGCCTGCCGTGCCGCATCGCGCAGGGCGGTCGCGATCGGGCCGTCCCAGCCGACATCGATCGACCCGCTCGAACCGATCACCGTCAACGCGAGCTGCAGGCGCCCGTGCGCGTCGAGTACCGGCACGGACATCGCGCTGACGCCGGGGCTCGGCCGGTCGACGCTGCGTTCGATGCCGCGCGCGCGGATCGTGTCGAGTTCGGCCAGTTGCGCTCCGGCATCCTGCGCGGGCTGCGTGCCTTCGGCACCCGCGAGCGTGTCGCCCGCGCCGGCCTGGCTGGCCGCCATCGCGTCGAGTTGCGCGGGATCGCCGAACGCGCGGAACACGCGGCCCGTCGCCGTCGTGTCGAGCGACATCACCGAGCCGACGTGCAGGTTCACGTGCAGCGGATAGCCGCCGTGCTCGATGCGCACGATCGTCGGGCCGAGCACGCCCGGCACCGACAGCGCGACGCTCAAGCCCACCGTTTCCGCGAGCCGCGCCGCGTGCGGCAGCGCCGCGCGGTAGGCCGGCTGGCGCTCGATCGACATCAGCCCCAGCCGCAACGACAACGGGCCCGGCTCGTAGTTGCCGGTGATCGCGTCGCGCTTCACGAGCGCGAGCCGCGTCAGGCTGACGAGATAGGTATGCGCCTGCGCGGTCGACAGGTCGGCTGCCGCGGCCAGCTCCGACAGGCCGAGCGGCTTGCGCCGGCGCGCGAGCGCGTCGAGCAGCCGGCCGCCGACCTCGACACTCTGGATCCCGCGCTGCGCCTTGGGCGGCGCGTCGTCTGCGCTGACTTCGTGGTTCTGCACGCGATGAATCTTCCGTTGACGAAACCCCGCATGGTATCCGACGCCATTTATCGCGCCAGCCCGCAGGTTTACCCGCATTAAACAATAGCAAGCGACTTTGTCATTGACAAATAATCGATGCGGGAAGATGATCCGTTCACACCCTCCTCAACACATGGCTCGCAGCCACGGAACGCAACATGGCCAAAGCATTCGCCTCCCAAGCCGATCTGGAAGAGAAGAAAGTCACCTGGACGAAGCTGTCCGAGAACGCTTACGCGTACACCGCCGAGGGCGACCCGAACTCGGGCGTGATCGTCGGCGACGACAGCGTGCTGATCGTCGACACGACCGCGACGCCCGCGATGGCGCAGGATCTGATCGCGAAGATCCGCAGCGTGACCGACAAGCCGATCAAGCACGTGGTGCTGTCGCACTACCACGCGGTGCGCGTGCTCGGCGCGTCCGCGTATTTCGACGAAGGCGCGCAGCACGTGATCGCGAGCCGCGGCACGTACGAGATGATCGTCGAGCGCGGCGAGGCCGACATGAAGTCGGAGATCGAGCGTTTCCCGCGCCTGTTCGCCGGCGTCGAGACGGTGCCCGGCCTGACCTGGCCGACGCTCGTGTTCGAGCGCGAGATCACGCTGTTCCTCGGCAAGCTCGAAGTGAAGATCATGCATGTCGGTTCGGGCCATACGAAGGGCGACACGATCGTCTGGCTGCCGTCGCAGAAGGTGCTGTTCTCGGGCGACCTCGTCGAATACGACGCCGCGTGCTACTGCGGCGACGCGCAGCTCGAACAGTGGCCGGCCACGCTCGAGGCGCTGCGCGCGCTCGGCGCCGAGAAGCTCGTGCCGGGCCGCGGCCCCGCGCTGCTGAATCCGGCCGATGTAAACAAGGGCCTCGACTACACGAAGGATTTCGTCACGACGCTGCTCGCGCAGGGTCGCAAGGCCGTGGAGCGCAATCTCGACCTGAAGGCGTCGATGGCGCTCACGCGCGAAGCGATGGATCCGAAGTTCGGCCACGTGTTCATCTACGAGCACTGTTTGCCGTTCGACGTGTCGCGCGCGTTCGACGAGGCGAGCGGCATCAAGCATCCGCGCATCTGGACTGCGCAGCGCGACAAGGAAATGTGGGCCGCGCTGCAGGACTGAGCGGCACACGGCGGCGGGGCGTTCGGATGAACGCGTCGCCGTTTCCCTGAGGGCGGCGGTTTCCGCCGCCGTATCCGGTCACACAAGAAAGCAGGGCGCATGCACGCCCTCGGAGACCGCTGCGCGCTCGAATCGCGCGGCCCGTTTGGAGAGAGACATGCCCCAATCGCTTCCCGCCGAAGCGACGCTCGCGCACACGAGCGCTTCGGTATCCTCATCGACGTCCGAATCCGGCGACGCGCTGCTGTTCCGCAAGATCGCGTGGCGGATCGTCCCGTTCCTGTTCCTCTGCTACGTCGTGTCGTTCCTCGACCGCATCAACATCGGCTTCGCGCAGTTGCAGATGAAGCACGATCTCGGCTTCAGCGATGCGATGTACGGCCTCGGCGCCGCGGTGTTCTACGTCGGCTACGTGTTCTGCGAAGTGCCGAGCAACCTGCTGCTCGCGCGTTTCGGCGCGCGCCGCACGTTCACGCGGATCATGCTGCTGTGGGGCATCGCGTCGACGGGGATGATGTTCGTGTCGCAGCCGTCGCATTTCTACGTGCTGCGCTTCCTGCTCGGCGTGTTCGAAGCCGGCTTCTTCCCCGGCATCGTGCTGTACCTGACCTGGTGGTTCCCCGCGAACCGGCGCGCTGCGGCGATCTCGGTGTTCTTCGCGGGCGTCGCGGTGGCCGGCGTGCTCGGCGGCCTGATGTCGGGCTGGATCATGCGCGACATGAGCGGCGTGCTCGGGCTGCACGGCTGGCAATGGATGTTCGCGATCGAAGGCGCGCCGGCGATCCTGCTCGCGTTCGCCGCATTCACGTTCCTCGTCGACCGGCCGCAGGACGCCGCATGGCTCACGTCCGATGAAAAGGCGCGCGTCGCCGCGCTGTGCGCGGACGGCCGCGGGCACGGCGGCGCGCACGACGGGCGCAGCCTGGCGGCCGCGCTCGCGAACCCGCGCGTGTACCTGTTCGCGTTCATCTATTTCTCGCTGACCTGCGCATCGCTGACGCTCAACTTCTGGATGCCGCTGATGATCCGCGACTTCGGCGTGACCGACGTCGTCGCCGTGAGCCTCTACACGGTCGTGCCGAATGCGGTCGGTGCGGTCGGGCTGATCCTGATCGCGCGCCGCTCGGACCGCACCGGCGAGCGCCGCAAGCACTTCGCGTGCTGCACGATCGGCGGCGGGCTCGCGCTCGCGGCGCTGACGCTGCACCTGCACAGCTTTGCGGCGATGCTCGCGTGCCTGTCGATCGCGGCGACGCTGATCTTCGCCGCGCTGCCGATCTTCTGGGCCGTGCCGACCCGCTACCTGTCGGGCAACGCGGCCGCGGCCGGCATTGCGCTGATCAGCAGCATCGGGATCACGAGCGGTATCGTCAGCCCGTGGGTGATCGGGATCATTCGCACGCGCACGGGCAGCATGGATCTCGCCGTGTACCTGCTGGCCGCGCTGCTGGTCGCCAGCGGCATCGCGCTGATGCTCGGCGTGAAGGGCGGCGACGCGCTCGTACGAGCGGAAGCGCAACATTGATCGTGAGGTCGGGCGATCGGGTGGCTGGTGTTGTCGCCGTCCGGTTCGGCGCGGGTGGTCAGCACCGCTTCGGCTACGCCCGATACACCTCGATCCGGTTGCGGCCGCGATCCTTCGCGAGATAGAGCGCCTTGTCGGCGCGCGACAGCGACTGGTACGCGCCGAAGTCGGACTCGCGCATCGCGTCGATACCGATGCTGACGGTCAATTCGACCAGTTGGTTCTCATGCATGAGCCGCGCCAGCATCGCGCGTTGCTGCAGGCGCCGCGCAAACGCGATCGCCGTATCGAGGTCCGATCCCGGCAGCACGATCGCGAATTCCTCGCCGCCGATCCGGCCGACGATGCCGTCCGGCCCGGTTTCCGCGAGCAGCAGCCGCGCGAAATGCCGGAGCGCGCGGTCGCCGAGCGGATGGCCCCAGCGGTCGTTCAGCGCCTTGAAGTGATCGAGATCGAGCATCAGCACCGCGGCGGCCCGGCCGGTCGCGCGCACGCCGCGCAGCGCGGCTTCGCTTTGCCGCATGAACGCGTGGCGGTTCGACAGTTGCGTCAGGTGGTCGGTCGTCGCCATCCGCTGCAGTTCGGCCTCGATGCGCTTGCGCTCGGTCGCATCGGTGATGAAGCCGTGCCACACGGTGCCGCCGTCGGCCATGCGTTGCGGGCGCGCATCGCCTTCGCGCCAACGCAGGCCCTGGCCGGGCAGCAGCACGCGATATTCGAGGCGCCACGGCGTCAGTCGCGCGGACGATTCATGCAGCGATCGCCGATACGCAATCAGGTCGGCCGGATGGATCCGCATCTCGACCGCCCCCGCGTTGCGGGCGATCTGCTCGGGCGTGAGTTCGTAGATGTCGCGGATACCCGCACTCGCATAGGTAAAGGTGCGGCGCCCGTCGGCCGCCTGCCGTAGCTGGAACACGAGCCCGGGAACCTGGTCGGTGAGATTCGTGACGAGCGCGGCCGAGTCGCGCAGCCGCGCGGCGAGTTCGCGCAGCGCCGTGATGTCGGTGGTCGTGCCGACCATGCGCAGCGCGCGGCCGTTGCCGTCGCGGCTGATCACCTTGCCGCGGCTGCGGATCCATTTGTACGTGCCGTCCTTGCAGCGGATGCGGTGCTCGACCTCGTAGCTGTCGGTCCGGCGCTCGAAGTGCGCGAGCATGGCCGCCTTCACGTCGTCGGTATCGTCCGGATGCAGCCGTTCGTACGCATCCTCGATCCGGCAGCTCAGCTCATGCGGCGCGTAGCCGAGCATCGCCTTCCAGGTCGGCGAGTAATGGATCTCGCCCGTTTCCACGTTGCGATCCCACACGCCGGTGCCGCTTTCGGTCAGCGCGAGCGTCGTCAGCGTGCTGTGTTCCTCGACGATGCCGAGCCGTTCGCGCAACGCGGCTTCCGCGATGGCGCGGGCGAACGCGCGTTCCGCGAGCGACGCGAGGTCGTGCAGGAATGCGCGTTGGTTGGCGTCGAGTGCCAGGCCGGTGTAGGCGGCGAGGCACAGCGAGCCTGGCGCGGTGCCGTCGGGCGCGGCCAGTTCGCAGGCTGCGACGACCTGCGGCGTGTGAAACGGGCCGTTGCCCACGTCGGGCACGACGAGTCGTCCACCGGCAGGCGAATCTCGCTCGACGCTTGGCGCGAAGGTATCCGGCGGAAGCGTTTCGGGGAGCGTCCCATCGGACGCCAGCAAGCATTGCGCGCCGGCTTGCGCGCGTGCGACGAACGCGCCGGCCGTGCCGAAATGCGCGCGCGCCACGCGGCATACGGTTTCGAGTTCGGGGAGCGGCGGAAGATCCGGCGGATGGTCGGCCGATATGCGCGGGGAAACAGGCGGGGAGACGGGCATGCTGCCGGTCTCGGTGGTGAACATACGAAACCGCATGGTCGAATTCCGCAACGGTCGATTGCCCGGATGATCGGACGGATTGCGCCCGATATGGCGCTGCTTCGGAAACTGCAGCGGTAGAGCTTACTGTTGAGCAAAATCCAAGGCAAGCGGGCGGGAATCGGCGTTCCATGTCACCTATTTACGCCGCTGGGGAAAGAATCCCCGGCGGCATCCCGGCGCGCCGGCGCCGGGCTTTTCGTCAGACGAACGATCGCATCAATCCGCGTCCGGAAATGCGTCGCCGAACATCGGATGGCCGCCGGCCGATTCGGCGCGCGTCGCCTCGTTCTGCAGCACGTCCCAGTGCTCGACCAGCTTGCCGCCCTCGATCCGCAGGATATCGATTGCGATCAGCGCGACGGGGCTTGCCGAGTTCGTGTACCGGCTGTGCACCCACACGAAGTCGCCGTTGGCGGCGACCCTGTCGAATTCGAAACGCAGGTCGGGCATCGAATCGACGAGGCCGAACAGCCCGTCGCGGCCGGCCGGAACGAGCCGGCTGTGCTGCACGTAATCGTTGGCCCAGAATTGCGCGGCGCGCTCGTAGTCTTTCCGGTTGAACAGCGTATCCAGCGCTTCGAGGACGAAGGCCGTGTTTTTCTCTTCCAGTGCGGTCGTCATGATGTGTGCTCCGATGACGGGTTTCCCGGGCGACGTCATTCGACCGGAATCGGGTTGTCCACGATGAATTGGTTGAATTGTTCGACGAATGCGTGCTCGTTCGGCCCGGCGTTGTCGCGCAACGGCCTGGCCGCGTCGACGACGACTTCCGTCGTCGCGGTTTCGAGCAGCACCAGCGTTTCGGCGACGAACGCGTCGACCGGCATCGCGCGCGGGTCGCCGCTCTTGTGCACGAGATCGGTGTCGACCCACGGCGGCGCGATTTCGAGCACGCGCACGCTGGTGTCGCGCAGCGCGAAGCGCTGCGACAGCGTGTAGGAGTGAATCGCGGCCTTCGTTGCCGAATAGAGCGCCGTCGCCGCGAGCGGCACATACGCGAGCACCGAGCTGTTGTTGATGATCGTCGCATCGGGTTGCCGCTTCAGGTGCTCGACGAACGCCGCGCTGACGCGCACCGGGCCAAGCAGGTTGGTATCGACGAGGCGAACGGCTTGTGCGTCGTCGAGCGGGCCGCTCGCATCGTCGAACGGCATGATGCCCGCGTTGTTGATCACGACGTTCAGCGCCGGATAGCTGGCGATCAACCGGGCGGCGACCGCGCGAATCTGCGCGCCGTCGCCGACATCGAGTTCGACCGTGTCGATATTCGGGTGCTGCCGCGCGATCTCGTCGAGCAGCGCCTTGCGCCGGCCGGCGACGATCACCTGGTTGCCGCGCCGCTCGAGCGCGATCGCGAGCGCGCGGCCGATGCCGGAGGTGCCGCCGGTGATGAAAACGGTATTGCCGCTGAGTTTCATGATGGGTGCTCCATTTGTCTGATCGGATCGGGGAGAAGCGAAAACAGGAATCAGCGCGCCGCGTAGCGCGGCGCCGGCGTATCGGTCGACAGGTGCGGCGCCATCGTCTGGCGCGCGGCCTCGTACGCATCCCATTCGTCGGCCGCGTGCAGCGACGGAATCGTCACGAGTTCGCCGCGATCGAAGCCGACCAACGCCGCGTCGACCATGTCGGGCGCCGGCATCACGATTTCCTTCGGCAGGTGCTCGAGCGGCAGGCCGCCCGTCTGCCAGAAATCGGTGGCCGTCGCGCCGGGCAGCACGGCCTGCACCTGCACGCCCTTGCCGGCGAGCTCGTGGTGCAGCGACTGGCTGAACGCGAGCACGAATGCCTTGCTGCCGCCGTACACGCCGTTCAGTGTTTCCGGCGAGATCGCGACGATCGACGAAATGTTGATCACCGCGCCGCGGCCACGGGCGACGAAGCCGGGCACGGCTGCATAGGTGAGGCGCGTGAGCGCGGTCACGTTCAGGTCGATCATCCGCGTCATCGCGTCGGCGTCGCTGTCGAGCAGCGGGGCGTGCGTGCCGACACCCGCGTTGTTCACGAGCAGCGTGATGCTCGCGTCCTGCTTCAGCTTCGTTTCGACGGCGGCGAGCGCCGCGCGGTCGTTGAGGTCCGCGTCGACGATCTCGACGCTGCGCCGCGTGTCATTCGTGATGCGCTCGGCGAGGGCGGCCAGCCGGTCGCGATTGCGCGCGACCAGGATCAGGTCGTAGCCGCGGCGCGCGAGCCGGTCCGCGTAGATCGCGCCGATGCCCGACGACGCGCCGGTAATGAGGGCGGTACCGCGATGTGCTTGAGTCATGATGTCGCTCCGTGTCGATGAAGTTGGCCGAATGGCGTGAATGCATTCTGGCTTCGAATCGCTGCGACACAAATGACGTAGATGGGTATGATTCAGGACATCGGGCCACACGCCCGCCCGGACTGGAGAGCACGCATGCACCGAATCGGCTTTCTGATCAGCGACGGTTTTCAGATCATGGCGCTCGCCGCGCAGTCGGTGTTCGAGTACGCGAACATGGGCGCGGGCGAGCCGTTCTACGTGATGGACAACTATTCGGTCGATGGCGGCGACGTGCGCTCGTCGCTCGGGCTGTCGGTCGCCACGCGCGCGCTGCGCGGGCGGATCGCCGTCGATACGTGGATCGTCGCGGGCGTCAACGATCCGCTCGCTGCGCCGGCGCCGGCCGGCGTGGTTGCGTTCCTGCGCCGCACGAACGCGCGCGCACGGCGGATCGCCGGCATCTGCACGGGCGCGTTCGTGCTGGCGGAGGCCGGGCTGCTCGCGCAGCGCCGCGCGACGACGCACTGGGCGTTCGGCCGCGACATGCAGCGGCACTACCCGGAGATTCGTGTCGAGGAAGACCGGATCTACATCGTCGACGGTCCGATCTGGACGTCGGCCGGGATGACGGCCGGCCTCGACCTCGCGCTCGCGATGGTGGAAAAGGATCTCGGCGCCGATGCCGCGCGCTCGGTCGCGCACAAGCTCGTGATGCACCAGCGCCGGGCCGGCGGGCAGTCGCAGCATTCGGAAATGCTGGATCTCGCGCCGAAATCCGACCGGATCCAGAACGCGCTGAACTACGCGCGGCAGAACCTCGGCCGCGCGCTGACCGTCGAGGATCTGGCCGATGCCGTCCACCTGAGCCCTCGGCAGTTCAGCCGCGTGTTTACGCTCGAAACGGGGCAGTCGCCCGCGAAGGCGATCGAGCGGCTGCGGCTCGAAGCCGCGCGGCTGATGATCGAACAGAGCCGGCATCCGCTCGACGTGATCGCGAAGGAGAATGGGTTTCGCGATCGCCGACACATGCGCGAGGCGTTCGTGCGCGGGTTTGGTGTGCCGCCGCAGGCGATGCGGCGCGATGCGCGCGGATGATCGGGGAGGTCGGTAGGGCGGTGGTCGGCGCGGGTAGGGGTGGGTGGGCGAATGGGCTTGGCTTGGGTGGGGGCGAGGGCTGTTGACGGTTGAATCCGCAGCCAATGGCTGTCAGTCGCCAGGACCCCCCTGCGGTTTGCCGCACCCCTTCGATTACACTCAGCCGTGGCCTAAACAGAACGAGGATCGGTTTGCATAGGTGCTCACCATGCCGTGCCGGACGTGGACAACCCTCACGCCCCGCACTGCTGCACAATTGAGATGCAGGCGGAATCCGTTAAGCGTACCTGTTCAGTACGTTTTGCCGATGTGCCTCATCGCCTTATCAAGATACTTATTGAAGGCTATCGCTGAGATGGCGGAGCAGCCCGAAGTTCGATGGTGCGTAGGCCGACGAGCGGTCGCTTGCGGCCATTAGCCGCCGTCAGCGTACAACAACGACAAGACATCCGAGAGGCAGCTCGACCACCGATAGCGGACTGCCAAGCAGTCAGCGACGACAGCCTATATGTTTCATTTCATGCCGGGGTCCGTCGCGCCTTGACGAAGCGCATTCGCAACGACGACGAAAGCCGGAGTGGGTTGTCGGCGGCTCGGATAGTACAGATGGAAGCCCGAAAATGATGGGCACCAGTCAGACAGCACCCGTAGAAGCTGTCCGTTTTCGAGTTGCGATAACACACGTTGCTCCGGAACGAAGGCAAGACCGACGCCTGCGAGCGCGGCTTTCACTGCCATCGTTGCCGTGTTGAACACGAGTTGCCCTTCGACGCGCACGTTCAGTTCGCGTCCGCCTTTTCTGAACTCCCACGCATATATTCCACCGGCCGTCGGTAGCCGGATGTTGATGCAGTTGTGCGCGGTCAAGTCCTGCGGCGTCTTGGGCTTCATGTGCGTTGCGAAATACTCCGGCGTACCGACCACCGCCATTCGCACATCGGGCCCGATGCGAACGGCGACCATATCTTTGGCAACCTGTTCACCAAGGCGTACACCTGCATCGAGCCTCTCCTCGACGATGTCGGTGAGTCCATTGTCGATGACGATTTCTATCGTGATGTCCGGGTAGTTAGGCAACAGCCGCAAGATCACCGGCCACAAAAGCAGTTCCGCTGCATGCTCTCCCGCGGCGATGCGGACGACGCCCGCAGGCGTATCACGCAAAGCGGTGAGCGCGCTCAGTTCGGCCTCGATCTCGTCCAGGTGGGGACCGACCGACTGTATCAGCCGTTCGCCAGCTTGCGTCGGCGAGATCTTGCGAGTGGTCCTGGTTAAAAGCCGCAGGCCGAGCCGCGACTCCAGATTGCGCACAGTCTGACTGAGCGCCGACTGCGAGACGCAGAGCTTTGCGGCTGCTTTCGTGAAGCTGCCCTCACGTGCGACAGCCAGGAATGCGGTGATATCGGAAAGATTAGAGCGCGTCATTTATAAGCCTACCTTCTAGCTTCATGCGGATTTTAGCTCTTAATAGCATGAAGCCGCGCTGCTACATTGAAAGCCAAGGCAATTACCGCAAAGGAACGCTCGTGCAGATCAGGAAATGCGGATCGCAGCCGTCCGCGAAGGGGCCGGCTGAATACTTCACAGGAACGGTCAGGATCGATACGCCGTTTTCAGGCGAGGAGCCGGCCCGAATCGGCGGGGCGACCGTCACCTTCGAGCCAGGCGCACGGACTGCATGGCATACGCATCCGCTGGGTCAGACGCTGATCGTAATTGCCGGCCTTGGCTGGGTGCAGCGCGACGGCGGTCCCGTCGAAACGATCCGACCGGGTGACATCGTCTGGATCGCCCCAGGTGAAAAGCACTGGCACGGTGCGACGGCGACGACGGCCATGACGCACATCGCCATCGCTGAATCGCAGAACGGCGGTCCCGTCACGTGGATGGAGAAGGTCACCGACAAGCAATACCAGGTTGGCCCGGCCACGCTGGACAAATGATGCGCTTGAATGATGAGGACACGCACTGTTGAAAAGAGCATGCTCGAAGCGTCCGCTATCGGTCCCAGCTGCTTGGGTCTTAGCTATCGCTATGGTCCCGTCGTCCAAGACTGAAGCAAGCAAGCTGATCCGCACCGCGTTTGAACGCGGCGTGACGTTCTTCGATATCGCAGCATTCTCGACCCTTACCGGGATTCGGCTGCGTTGATCGAGGTATCCGATCTCGACTATACGATCTTTCGGCCAGGCTGGTTCACCCGAGAGCCGCAAGGGCCGTACACCATCACGCACAAGGGTGAGCCGTTCCGGGGTCACGCTATTTCGCTCGACAGCCTGTCAGGGTTGATCGTAAAGATCGCGACCACGCCCTGCCTCTACATTCGCAACAGCATCGGCGTCAGCGATCGCTAAACAGAAAGAAGGACATCATGCAGAAAGTCATCGTTGTAATCGGGCCTGGATCAATTGGGCAAGCGATCGCGCGCCGGGTCGGTGCCGGCAAGCATCTTCTGCTCGCTGATCTGCGACAGGAAAACGCGGAAGCGGCGGCAAAGACATTGAGCGAAGCCGGGTTCGAGGTAACCACGACATCCGTCGATATCTCATCGCGCGCGTCCATCGAAACCCTCGTTTCAAAAGCAACGTCGCTCGGAGAAGTTCACGGCCTTATCCATGCGGCGGGCGTCTCGCCGTCGCAAGCCTCAGTCGAAACGATTCTGAAGGTCGATCTCTACGGCACCGCGGTCATTCTTGAAGAGTTCGGTAAGGTGATCGCCGAGGGCGGTTCCGGGGTTGTCATTGCATCACAGTCAGGACACCGGCTGCCGCCGCTATCGACCGACGATAACAAGGCGCTGGCGACAACGCCCGTCGAGGACTTGCTAAAGCTGCCTTTGCTTCAGCTCGATCAGGTCAAAGATTCGCTGCACGCCTACCAACTGTCGAAGCGCGGCAACGCGCTGCGCGTGATGTACGAGGCCGTTCGTTGGGGCAAGAGGGGTGCGCGCGTCAACACGATCAGCCCCGGGATCATCATTACGCCGCTTGCGAAAGATGAATTGTCCGGCCCGCGCGGAGAAGGGTATCGCCGCATGATTGACGGCTGCTCGGCAAAGCGCGCCGGCACACCCGACGAAGTCGGCAATGTCGCGGCGATGCTCATGGGGCCGGACGGCGGTTTCATAACCGGCAGTGACTTCCTGATGGATGGAGGCGTTACCGCTTCCTATTGGTTCGGGCCACTGGTTTCGCAGTAGCAATTGAACGGCGTGTCGTGCATTGAAAGCGGCCGTCGCCGGCTCACTACTATCTATGGCAGCTCCGGGCCGCAATCCGCCGGACGAAATTCCCCGAGCGTTGCGCGAATATCAGGCCCCGAAACAACGACCCATCCGACGCCGCGCAATCGCCGATACAGCGCATCGACACCGCCTGAGGCAATGACATCGATCAACCCGCAGCGAGCGATCTGGCCAGCACGCGCGTGTGCTCGGCGAGCCGCTCGGCAACGGGGCTCAGTGTCCGGTTCCTCAGCGTGATCAGCATCGTCGGGACAGTCCAGGTCGGCAGGTCGATCGGCAGCACCTTGACCCATTCCTGATCGGGGCCGAAGCGCGGCAGCGAGTGCGGCATGACCGTCACGAAACGCCCGGTGCGAAGCAACGTGCGCCGCAGGTTCAGCGATCCGGTCAGCACGCGGGCGGTCGGCGGAGCCGCGCCGATCGCCTGGTCCGGATCGGGAGCCGCAGCGAATGGCCTTGCAATCACCAGCCCGCAGAGTCGCTCGCGCGGGAAGTGGACCTGCAGCACGATCGCATCGCCCGATGCGACCGAGAAATCCGCTTTCTGACATCCGCCGATGCGACCGCGGTGTTGCGCAAGAAGGGGCTTGAGCGAACGACGCGATGACCGTCGCGCATCAACACGGTCAATCCCGACCATCCGATTCGCTAGTCGGCGACACGAAAGAAAACATCATCCTTTTTTCGTCGGTCCTGCACGCCCCGACGCATGATGCGCCGAAACTTTGCCGGGACCTGGCGGGTGGTTCTTCACGTGATCGATGAATGCGCGCAGCTTCGGCATGATCTGCCGGCGGCCTGGATAGTAGAGAAACACGCCCGGCCTGACCGGCGCGAACGGCTCCAGCACGTGCACCAGGGTGCCCGCTTTCAGCGCTTCCGCGACCAGGGGCTCAGGTAGCTGCGCGAGGCCCAGACCTTCGACGGCCGCACCCAGCAGGGTGGGAAAATCATGCGCGATAAACGGGCCCGATACGGCGACCTCGATCTCGTGGTCGTTGTCGTTGAATGACCACGGCGCGAGCGCACCGTTGGATCTCCGCCACCGCAAGCACGCATGTTCGCGCAGATCGTCCACGCGTTCGGGACGGCTGCGGCCTGCGAAGTAGGTCGGACTGCCGACGATGACGAGACGGAACGGGGGCGTGAGCGGCACCGCAACCATGTCGGCATCGACGAACTGGCCCAGGCGGATGCCGGCGTCGAACCCTTCCGCCGCGAGATCGACCAGCGCCTCGTTCGCGGCAATTTCGACTTCGATCTCGGGATACGCGCGGCAGAAGGATGCAATCAGCGGTTCCAGCAGGATCGGCACCACCGCGCGCGGCACCGAAAGGCGCAACAGTCCGGCGGGCCGCTGGCCGAGATCGCGGGCTACCTCGCTGGCGGCGACGAGCTCTTCGAACGCCGGCTTTGCACGCGACAGAAACCGTTCGCCGGCTTCCGTCAGGCCGACACTGCGCGTGGTGCGGATGAAGAGTGCGGCGCCAATGCGTTCTTCAAGCACTCGCACTGCCTGGCTGACGGCCGACGGCGTGACGCCGAGTTCGGCGGCGGCGCGGCGAAAACTGCGATGCTGGGCAACGCTGAGGAACGCTTCCACACCGTCGAGTGCGCCTTGCCTGACTGTGAAGTTTTGCTTCATGGCCCATCAACATTGTGATGAATAGTCGCTCGCCAGCGGCCATGGTACACCTACGCATGCAGACGAGGCGTCGCGCCGATTTCGGTACGCAAGCCCGGAACGGTCTGCTCGAAACCGTGGAGAAACCTCACCATGAACGATGCGCTTGATGGCGTGCGCGAGCACTATCGCGCGACCGGCCTGACCGAGCGGCTGAAAGCCGCACTCGCGGCGCTTGGACCGGAAGATCAACCGTTCGCGCCGCGGCACCTGGACGCCCTCGACCAGTTTCACACCCGCGGGCTGGCTGCCACCGACGAGCTTGCCGAATTGGCCGGGATCACCGCCGACATGGCGGTGCTGGACGTCGGTTCGGGCATCGGCGGGCCGGCTCGCGTTCTGGCTGCAACCCGCGGCTGCCGGGTGACGGGCATCGACCTCAGCGAGCCGTTCGTGGATGCCGCGCGCTATCTCGCGCAGCGCACCGGGCAGAGCGGGCAGGTGTCGTTTCGTACCGCCAGCGCGCTGGACCTTCCGTTCGACGACGGCTGTTTCGATGTCGTGTTGCTGCAGCATGTGGCGATGAACATCGCCGATCGCGCACGGCTTTACCGGGAGATCCGGCGCGTGCTGAAGCCGGACGGCAAATTCGCGACGTACGACGTCGTCGCAAACGGCAGCGAACTGCACTATCCTGTGCCGTGGGCGCGAACCCCGGCCACGAGCTTCCTGATGACGGCCGATGCAACACGCGAGGCAATCGAGGCAGCAGGTTTCCGCACGCTGACTTGGCAAGACGACACGGAGGCGGCAAAAGCGTGGACCGCCGAACGGCGCACGTCCGGGCCGCCGCCGTCGCCGAATCTCGGCATCGTGCTGGGGCCGGACTTCGCGCAACTGTTCGCGAACCTGGGACGCAATCTCGTCGAAGGCCGGGTCGGCATTCTCACTGCGGTGTTCGAGGCCGATGCGACGAATACCCGGAACCGCATGGAGGCCCGCTGATGACAGCCGCTCCTTTTCCTGCCGGTATCGTCCCGTCGCGTGCCGCCTGGCGCGGCCTGCTCTGGATCGTACCGTTGACGGCCTTGTGGATCGGCCTGATCTACTGGCAGCCGGCCATCCCGGCGAGCGGCGTTGCAGTCACCGCTCACCAACTGGCGGTCCATGCGGTCGTCGCGATCGGTTTATGGCTCGGCCTCGAACGCACCGGCCTGAAGCCGGGCCAACGCAGCACGACCTGGCTTGCAGTCATGATTCCGTACACGCTCTGGTTCGCTGTCGCGTGGAGCGCGGCCATCGATGGCACGTTCCGCGCGGGCTCGCCAGACTCGCCGCCTTTGCTGCCGTTGGCGATTGTTCTTCCGGTGCTGATCGGGGCGCCACTGTTGCTGTTGTCGAGGCGGGTCGGGCAGGTGCTCGATGCAATGCCGGCGACGTGGCTCGTCGCGATTCAGCTTTATCGCGTATTCGGCGGTTGGGCGCTTGCCGCGTGGCTGCATGGAGGGTTGCCCGGCGTGTTCGCGTTGCCGGCGGGAATCGGCGACGTGCTGACCGGCGTGTTCGCCGTACCGGCGGCAATTGCCGTCGCGACCGGCACGGCCGAGGGGCGGAAGGCGGCGATCATGTGGAACCTCTTCGGCCTCGCGGATTTCGCTATCGCGATCACGTTGGGAATGATCACGTCGCCCGGCCGGTTCCAGCTGATCGTGCCGAATGTGCCAAGCATCGGTGCCGGTGTTTATCCGGATGTGTTGACCCCGGCGTTCGTGGTGCCGACCTCGATCCTGCTGCACGCACTGTCGCTGCGCCAGTTGATCCGACGGTCCGCTGACTGAGCCCGTCCGGCGATGCGGCGCCGCCCCGACATTTTGATGCCGAGCCGAGCGTGCATGGCCCAATCGCCGAATCCGACCTCGCCCGACGTCAGCGCGTGACGAACGCCACCGCGTCGTCTGGCGCCGTCCGTGCATGCTTGCGCTGGCGCAGCAGCGCGACGCGGCAATTCTCGCGCGCGGTCTCGCGGCCGTCGTCGTCGAGCAGCACGAGATCGCCGCGCATCACGTTGAGCGTGATCACATCCTCGCCCGGCGCGCCGAGCGTTTCCGGCGTGTGCACCGAGCCGGCCGGTTCGAGCACCGTCGAGCCGGCCTGCGCGATCCAGTCGTACTCCAGGTAGCGCCACGCGCCCTGCAGCGTATGGACGAACACCTCGCCGTCGTGGCGATGGCGCGGCAGCGTGCCACCGGCCGGCATCTTCAGCAGCGCGGTCAGCGTGTCCTCGGCCGCATTGATGTGCAGGTACTTGATCGCCAACCCCGGCAGGTCGGCGCTCATCGGCAGCCACGGCAGCGCGTCGCCGGGCAGGCATGAGATCGGCGGCAGGTCGGTGGAAAGCGGGGCGGACGGCTGCGTCATGGCGGGAGGCGGAGCGGAAATGGGCAGCCCGCATTATCGCAGAGCCGGATCGCGCGGCTGAACGGCGGCGGTTCGCGTTCGTTTCCGATTCGCGCGCCTCCGCAGGCGTGTAGCCGTCGTGCGTCTATATATACAGTTAAACTGTACAGTTTTTCTGCATATGTGCTATCGTGGATTTCATGAACACGCCACCGTCACCCGCCGAAGCGCTCCCACTGGCCGGTCTCGCCGGCGAACTCCGCATCTCGGTCGGCAAGCTGATGCGGCGCATGCGGGAGCAGACCCACCCGAACGACCTCACGTCATCCCAGAAATCGGTATTGCTGCGGCTCGACCGCGACGGCCCCGCGACCGTGTCGGCGCTCGCGCGTGCCGAAAGCGTGCGACCGCAGTCGATGCGCGTGACGGTCGCGACGCTCGAGGCGTTGGGCGCCGTCAGCGGCGCTCCCGATCCGACCGACGGCCGGCAGACGCTGATCGCGCTCACGCCCGGTTTCCGCAAGGTGCTGCAGGCCAACCGCGCGGCCAAGGACGATTGGCTGTTTCGCGCGCTGCACGCGAAGTTGTCGGAACCGGAGCAGGCCGAACTCGCCGCGGCCGTGAAGCTGCTGCAGCGGCTCGCCGAATTCCAGGACCCGGCGCGCCCGTGAACCGCATCGACCCGCCCGCCGAAAGGACAGCCCGAACATGAACATGCTTCATCTCGTGTCGTACTTCTTCGGCGGCGCGTTTCTCGCGAACGCCGTGCCCCATCTCGTCAGCGGGCTGCGCGGCGAGCCGTTCCAGACGCCGTTCGCGAATCCGCCGGGCCGCGGGCTGTCGTCGTCCACCGTGAATGTCGTGTGGGGCGTCGTGAATCTCGCGATCGGCTATGCGCTGGTCGTCCGGGTCGGTGCTTTCGACCTGAAGGTCACGGCCGACGCGGCCGCTTTCGGCCTCGGCATCCTCGCGCTCGGCCTGTTTCTCGCGCGGCACTTCGGCGCGCTGCACGGCGGCAACGAGCCTGACCGGGAGCGGCCATGAGCGTGCCGGCGGCAGGGGTGTTCCGCTCGCTTCGCAGTTTCAACTATCGCGTGTGGGCGATCGGCGCGCTGGTGTCGAACATCGGCACGTGGATCCAGCGCACCGCGCAGGACTGGCTCGTCCTCACGCAGCTCACGCATCACGACGCGTCGGCGGTCGGCACGGTGATGGCGCTGCAGTTCGGGCCGCAGCTCCTGCTGTTGCCGTGGACCGGCTACGCGGCCGATCGCTTCGACCAGCGCAAGCTGCTGATGGTGACGCAGGGGCTGATGGGCGTGCTGGCGCTGGCGCTCGGCGCGCTGACCGTCACGGGCGTCGCGCGGCTCGAGCATGTGTACGTGTTCGCGTTCCTGTTCGGCTGCGCGTCGGCGTTCGACGCGCCCGTGCGGCAGACCTTCGTCGCGGAACTGGTCGGCGACGGCGAGCTGGCGAACGCGGTTGCGCTCAATTCGACGTCGTTCAATGCGGCGCGGATGATCGGCCCGGCAGCGGCCGGGTTCCTGATCGCGTCGATCGGCACGGGCTGGGCGTTTCTCGCCAACGGGCTCAGCTTCTTCGCGGTGCTGGCGTCGCTGTCGCTGCTCCGGGAAGGCGAATTGCGCACGAATGTGCGGGCGAGCCGCTCGCGCAGCGGCCTGCTCGACGGGTTCCGCTACGTGTGGCAGCGCGACGACCTGAAGGCGATCCTCGTGATGCTGTTCCTGATCGGCACGTTCGGGCTCAATTTCCAGCTGTTCATTTCGACGATGGCGGCCAGCGTGTTCCACGTCGACGCTCGCGGCTTCGGCGTGCTGTCGTCGTTGATGGCAGTCGGCACGGTTTCCGGCGCGCTGCTTGCGGCACGCCGCGAACGGCCGCACTTCCGGCATCTGTGGTTCGGCGCGGCGCTGTTCGGGCTCGGCTGCACGCTCGCCGCGCTGGCGCCGGGTTACTGGCTGTTTGGGGCCGCGCTCGTGCTGACCGGGATCGCCGCGATCACCTTTATGAACTCGACCAACAGCCTGATGCAACTGTCCACCGAGCCGGCGATGCGCGGCCGCGTGATGGCGCTGCGCCTCGCGGTCGCGCTCGGCGGCACGCCGATCGGCGCGCCGGTGGCGGGCTGGGTCGCGAACCATCTCGGCCCGCGCTGGGCGCTCGGCGTCGGTGCCGCGTCCGGTTTCGCGGCAGCGCTCGTCGCGACGCATTTCGTGCGGCGCAACCGGGACAAGCTTCGCGCGGGCGGAGCGGTCGATCAGGGCGACGGCGCGTGACGTGACAGGGCGGAGACGAAGGCGCGGCTGCGCCAGCCCGTCGCATATCAGGCGCGCGTGCAGGCCGGCCGATCATCCTGTCGAGCATTTCGCTCGCGCGATGCTGCACGGCGCGCCGCCGGGAACCAGATTCCCCGAATGAGCCGCCTACGCCGCCGGACGGGCCGCCGCATGCGCGGCTTCCAGGCACGACTGGAACAGCAGCGCGGCCCGCGACGGCCGCGGCGAGCGCCGCAGCAGGCTCACGAACCGGCACCGATAGTTGAACCGGTGCGGCGCGATCGGCTGCATCAGCCCCTTGTTTTCGAAGCTTTCCGCGTAATGGTCGGGCAGGAAGCCGAGATAACGGCCGGACAGGATCAGCGTCGCGATCGATTCCTGGTCCGACGCGGTCGCGCTGCGCGTGAGCTTCGCGCGATGGCTCAGTTCCATGTTCGGCGAATGGAAGCCGAGCCCTGCGAATGCATGGTTGCGGATCGTCGTCCACGTGAGCTTGCCGTGCGGCGCATCGTAAAGCGGATGCTGGCGGCCGCAATAGAGCAGCATCCGTTCGTCGAACAGCTCCGAATACACGAGGCTGCCCGAATTGCGGTGCGCGGGAATGATCCCGACCTGGTAGCTGCCGTCGATGATCCCGCGCTCGACCTCGTTGATCGACGCGACATGCAGGTTCAGCGCGACGTCGGGGGCCTCGTCCGTGAACTGGCGGATCGCGTCGCCGAGCCGCGCGTTTGCGTTGGTGGCCGTCTTGTCGAACACGGCGACGTGCAGTTCTCCGCCCATCCGCTCGTGAATACCGTCTATCCTGCTGCGAAAGGCCTCCATCGACGCGAGCAGCCGCAGCGTCTCCTCGTACACGGTCTGTCCCTCGGGCGTCAGCGTGAAGCCCGCGCGGCCGCGCCGACACAGTACGAGGCCGACGCGCGTTTCCAGATCCTTCACGTGCCGGCTGATCGTCGAGATGCCGATATTCAGTTCCAGTTCGGCCGCCGCCATCCCGCCGCACTGCACGACGCCCTTGAAGACCCGCAGCAGGCGGAGATCCATGTCGCTGAGCTGCCCGAGCAGCGCGCGGCTCTTCGGTTTCTTTGCTTGCATAGTTGCGCAAGTGAACATTGATATTGCGATATTGAAGAGACTAATTGGCCTCCCGACAATGCGCAACATCATCACAAGAAGGAGGGGCGCGCCGCGCCGACCGACATGACCGACATCACCACCGCGCAGCAGGACGAAACGACCATCCGCACCGACGCCGCGTGGCTCGACGCGCACTGGATGCCGTTCACCGCCAACCGCCAGTTCAAGGCCGATCCGCGCATGATCGTGTCGGGCCAGGGCGCGTATTACACGGATGCCGAAGGCCGCAAGATCTTCGACGGCCTGTCGGGTCTGTGGTGCACGGGCCTCGGTCACGGCCGCACGGAAATCGTCGAGGCCGTGAGCCGCCAGGTCGCGCAGCTCGACTACGCGCCGGCGTTCCAGTTCGGCCACCCGAAGTCGTTCGAGCTTGCGAACAAGATCAAGGACCTGACGCCGGCCGGCCTCGACTACGTGTTCTTCACGGGTTCGGGCTCGGAAGCGGCCGACACGTCGCTGAAGCTGGCCCGCGCGTACTGGCGGGCGAAGGGCAAGGGCACGAAGACGCGCCTGATCGGCCGCGAGAAGGGCTACCACGGCGTGAACTTCGGCGGTATCTCGGTCGGCGGGATCGGGCCGAACCGCAAGCTGTTCGGCCAGGGCCTCGACGCCGATTTCCTGCCGCACACGCAACTCGCCGAGAACAAGTTCTCGCGCGGGATGCCCGAACACGGCGCGGAGCTGGCCGACCGCTTGCTCGACCTGATCGCGCTGCACGACGCATCGAACATCGCGGCCGTGATCGTCGAGCCGTTCTCCGGTTCGGCGGGCGTGGTCGTGCCGCCGAAGGGCTATTTGAAGCGGCTGCGCGACATCTGTACCGCGCACGACATCCTGCTGATTTTCGACGAGGTCATCACGGGCTTCGGCCGTGCCGGCGCGATGACGGGCGCCGACGCGTTCGGTGTGACGCCGGACATCCTGAACTTCGCGAAGCAGGTGACGAACGGCGTTCAACCGCTCGGCGGCGTGGTCGCGACGAAGGAAATCTACGACACGTTCATGGCGGCAGGCGGCCCCGAGTACATGCTCGAGTTCCCGCACGGCTACACGTATTCGGCGCATCCGGTCGCGTGCGCGGCCGGCGTCGCGGCGCTCGACCTGCTCGTGAAGGAAGACGCGGTGGCCCGCGTGCGCGATCTCGCGCCGCATTTCGAGGCGGCCGTGCATGGTCTGAAGGGCCAGCGCCACATCGCGGACATCCGCAACTACGGCCTCGCGGCCGGCCTGACGATCGCGGCGCTGCCGGGCGAACCGGCACGGCGCCCGTACGAGATCGCGATGCGCTGCTGGGCGAAGGGCTTCTACGTGCGCTACGGCGGCGACACGATCCAGCTCGCGCCGCCGTTCATCTCCGAGAAGCGCGAGATCGACAACCTGGTCAACGCGCTGTCCGACGCGCTGAACGAAGTGGACTGAGCCGCGGTCCGCCCCCAGGCGACAACCGAATTCACGAAAGAGCCAGACAGATGAAACACGACAGCAATGTGACTTCCACCCTCGGCCACCTGATCGACGGCAAGCGCGTCGACGGCGGCAGCCGCGTCCAGCCGGTGTTCGACCCGGCCACCGGCGAATCGCACAAGAGCGTCGCGCTCGCCGACAAGCTGACCGTCGAAGCCGCGATCGCGTCCGCGCAGGCCGCGTTCCCGGCGTGGCGCAACACGCCGCCGCTGAAGCGCGCCCGCGTGATGAGCCGCTTCAAGACGCTGCTCGAGGAGCATGCCGACGAGCTGTGCGCGCTGATCACGGCCGAGCACGGCAAGGTGCTGGCCGACGCGATGGGCGAACTGCAGCGCGGGATCGAGAACGTCGAATACGCGACCTACGTGCCCGAGCTGCTGAAGGGCGAGCACAGCAAGAACGTCGGCCCCGCGATCGATTCGTGGAGCGAGTTCCAGGCGCTTGGCGTGGCGGCCGGCATCACGCCGTTCAACTTCCCTGTGATGGTGCCGCTGTGGATGTGGCCGATGGCTGTCGCATGCGGCAACACGTTCGTGCTGAAGCCGTCCGAACGCACGCCGTCGTCGACGCTGCGCATGGCCGAGCTCGCGCTCGAGGCCGGCCTGCCGCCGGGCGTGCTGAACGTCGTGAACGGCGACAAGGAAGCGGTCGACACGATCCTGACCGATCCGCGCGTGAAGGCCGTGAGCTTCGTCGGCTCGACGCCGATCGCCGAATACATCTACTCGACCGGCTGCGCGCACGGCAAGCGCGTGCAGGCGCTCGGCGGCGCGAAGAACTTCGCGGTCGTGATGCCCGACGCCGACATCGGCAACGCGGTGAACGCGCTGATGGGCGCCGCGTACGGCTCGTGCGGCGAGCGCTGCATGGCGATTCCGCTGGTCGTCGCGATCGGCGACGACACGGGCGACCAGGTCGTCGCGGGCCTGAAGGCCGAAATCGACAAGATGAAGGTCGGCCCGGGCAACGGCGCGGGCGTCGACATGGGCCCGCTCGTCACGCAGCAGCATTTCGAGAAGGTGACGGGCTTCGTCGAAGCGGGCGTGGCAGCGGGCGCGACGCTCGTCGTCGACGGCCGCGGCGTGAAGGTCGACGGCCACGATGGCGGCTACTACCTCGGCCCGTGCCTGTTCGACAACGTGAAGCCCGGCATGCCGATCTACCAGCACGAGATCTTCGGGCCGGTGCTCGGCGTGATCCGCCTGAAGTCGCTCGACGAGGCGATGGCGCTGATCGACGCGCACGAATACGGCAACGGCACGTGCCTGTTCACGCGCGACGGCGAAGCCGCGCGCTACTTCAGCGACAACATCCAGATCGGCATGGTCGGCATCAACGTGCCGCTGCCGGTGCCCGTCGCGTACCACTCGTTCGGCGGCTGGAAGCGTTCGCTGTTCGGCGACCTGCACGCTTACGGCCCGGACGCCGTGCGGTTCTATACGAAGCGCAAGACGATCACGCAGCGCTGGCCGTCGGCCGGCGTGCGCGAAGGGACGGTGTTCAGCTTCCCGTCGAACCGCTGACGCGCATTCCGGCTGCATGCGTCGCCGGCCTGTCGGTTGGCGATGCAAGGCGGCCAACGTGAAGATGTGAAGGCCCGCCCCGATCGACCACGATCCGGGCGGGCTTTTTTACGTCCGCGCCAATTGCGCGGACGGCGGCGGAACAACGCTTACGGCGCGACCACGTGCCACATGTCCTTGAAGTTGTCGCCGTTGCGGTCGCCTTGTTTCATGTCCTTCGAGAAGAAGTACAGCGGCTTGCCCCTGTACGCCCATTGCGGGCTGCCGTCTTCGCGCTTGACGATCGTGTAGGGCCCGACCGGAACGTCGGTCGCGCTGGCCTTGTACGGCGGCCAGAAGGTTTCGCACTGGCCCGTGCACGCGCTGGTGCCGGCGTTGGACTTGTCCTTGTCGAAGGTGTAGACGGTCATCCCGTTCGCGGCGACGAGCGCGCCGTTTTCGACTTTCGTGATCGAGCCTTGGGCCAAGGCCGAAGCGGATGCAATGGCGAGCAGGGCGGAACTGACGAGCAGCGCGGCTTTCATGAATGCCTCCTGTAATCCGGTGGGCGGCCGCGATCGTGCGCACGGGCGAGCGGGCGCGACGATCGCGATGAATGGTGCCGGAACGCGGTGCCGTTGCCGCCGGTGCGAGCGACACAGGGTCGGATGGCGACGAACGGGGCGCTTCATTCACGATAGGAGGTTTTTGGCGGGGCTGCGAGAAAGTCCGGGCGCGTATTGGCGGCGCGTAGGCGTTACACAACGGTGCGGCGCGCGCCGTCGCGATCGGGTATTCGGTATCCGTCCCCGCGCCTGCGTGGCGTGTGCGCCGATACGTCAGCGCCGTGCGCGATTGGTCAGCGCGACGCCCGCGATCACGAGCGCGCCGCCGGCCAGCATCGACGGCGACAGAGGCTCGCCGAGCAGCGCGACCGACAGCAGCACGCCGAACACCGGCACCAGATTGGTGAACACGGCCGCACGGGCCGGCCCGAGTTCGCGGATGCCCTGCGAATACCAGACGAATGCGACCACGGTGCCGATCGCGCCGAGATAGATCATCGACACGACGGTCTGCCACGTCAGCGGCGTGCCGCCGCTCGTGCTCGGGCCGAACAGATGCGCGACGACCAGCAGCGCGAGGCCCCACAGCGTCGCGTACGTCGTCGCCGCGAGCGGCGACAGCCCGTCGAGCGCGCGCCGGCCGATTACCGTGTAGGCGGCCCAGCTCAGCACCGCGCACAGCATGTAGCGTTCGCCGGCGCCGAACGTGTTGCCGAGGTCGGTCAGCACGCGCAGCAATTCGCCGCGGCTGATCACGACCAGCGCGCCGCACAGCGCGATGGCGATGCCGGCCCAGCGCGACAGCGACAGGCGCTCCCGCGCGACGACCGACAACAGCACGGCGGTCGCGACCGGATTCAGCGCGACGAACAGCGCGGTGCGGCCGGCCGGCATCCGCGCGAGCGCCGCAAAAAAGCACACGTTGTACAGGAAGATGCCGGTCGCGCCGAGCGCGAAGGTCGTCACGATCTGGCGGCCGCTCAGCTTCGGCAGACCGCCTTCGAACTTCCACGTCAGCGCGACCAGCAGCAGCGCGGCGATCGCGAAGCGGCCGGTGCCCGCGGAAGTCGCGGACATCGACGCGGCCAGGATCCGGCCCGCGATGAACGTGCCGCCCCAGAACAGCGCGACGAGCGTGAGCTTCACGTAGATGGCCGCATTCGGCCGGGTGGCGACGATGCCGGCGGGCGGGGCGGGAGCGTTCATGTGTCGTGGCTTGTCGAATGGGGCGATGCGATGCGTGCATGACCGCGCTCGGCCGACGATGTCGAACCGTGCGACGACTGGCCTGCAGGCCGATTCAGCGGGTATCGGGCAGATTCAGCGGGTATCGGCCGGGGCCGGGGCCGGGTCTCGGGCCGGGTGCCGCGCCGTCAGCGAAATACCGGTGCCGACGCGAGCGCCGTCAGCACGACCGGCATCGCGAGCGCCGCGGCGATCGTCTGGAACGCGGTGATGCCGGCCATCAGCGGCGCGTCGCCGCCGAGCTGGCGCGCCATGATGTACGACGCCGACGACGTCGGCAGCGCCTGGAACAGCAACGCGACGGTCAGCGCCGCATCGCCGAGCCCGAACAGGCGGCCGCCCGCGAGCGTGATCAGCGGCATCGCCATGAACTTGAACGCCGACGCAACGCACACCGGCTGCAGCCACGCACGCGCCGCATCGAATTTCAGTGCCGCACCCACGCACAGCAGGCCGAGCGGCATCGACGCGGCGCCGAGCGCGCGCACGGCCGGCTCGACGGCAGCGGGGAATGCGACGCCGCCGGCCTGCATCGAGATCCCGAGCGCGCACGCGACGACGAGCGGATTCGACAGGATCTGCCGCGCGAGTGCGCCCGCGCCGAGCCGCGTGTCGCCATACCGCGCGAAGACCAGCACGCACATCAGGTTGACGGTCGGGACGATCGCCGCGACGCAGACGGCCGCGAGTGCGATGCCTTTTGCGCCGAACAGCCCGGCGGCGAGTGCGGTGCCGACATAGTTGTTGAAGCGCACCGCGCCCTGGAACACGGACGTGAAGCCGGCGCCGTCGACTCGGACGAACCGACGGATCAGCAGAAGGAGCGCCGCGGCGACGGCGGTTGATCCGACCAGCGCTGCCGCCAGCGGCAAAACGGGCAGCGCTTGCAGTCGCGCGTTCGCGAGGCCGTCCGCGAACAGCGCGGGCAGCAGCACGTAGTAGCAAAGCCGTTCGGCCTGCGGCCAGAACGCTTCGGCGATGAAGCCCGTGCGACGCAGGCCATGGCCGAACGCGACCAGCAGCGCGACCGGCGCCAACGCGAGCAGGATCGCGCTGATCATCGGCGCGCCTTCACGCAGGTTGCGGCCAGCCGCTGGCAGGCGGAGCGGCGGAACGACGCGGGAATCCATCCGGCGGGCAACATGACGACTCGCAATCGAAAGAATGACGATGCCGCCAAGTTAACACGCGCAAGCAACAGGAATAATTGTTAATTATCGGGTGTTCAATGAGAAATTCTCATCGATGACGCTGTGACTTCGGCGGCCAGCGCACGCGCGAAACGCTCGGCCGGCCGCGACTGGTGCTCGAGCAGCACGACCGCGCGCCCCATCTGGGGCTGGCCGAACGGCAAGCGCGTGACGGGCGGCAGGCGCGCGAGCGTCGCATCGGGGAGCGCGACGATCGCCGCGCCGAGCCCGCGCGCCACCATCCGTGCGATCGTTTCCGCGCTGTCCAGCACCATCTCTTCACGCACGCGCACGCCGATGCGGCGCAGTTCGGCGGCGATCATGCGGCCGGCCCAGGCCTGCGCGTCGAAGCGAATGAACGGCAGCGCTTCGAGCAGCGTGCCCGCGTC
This sequence comes from Burkholderia sp. BKH01, assembly GCF_025685725.1. Lineage (NCBI taxonomy): Bacteria > Pseudomonadati > Pseudomonadota > Betaproteobacteria > Burkholderiales > Burkholderiaceae > Burkholderia > Burkholderia sp. BKH01. The sequence continues at coordinate 61,637 of NZ_JAOTQT010000013.1, forward strand.
GCGTTCCGCATGGTCCGGCGGCGCGAGCAGCCAGAAGCGATCCTCGTACAGCGTGGTCCACGTCAGTTCCGCCGGATGCGGGCGCACGGGGCGTGTCGTGATCGCCGCATCGAGTTCGCCGGCCGCGACGCGGTTCGCCAGTTCGGCCGACATGCCGGCCGACACATGCACGCGCAGCGACGGATGTGAGTTGCGCAGCGCGAGCAGCGCGTCGGGCAGCGGGCCGGACAGCGCGGTCTGGATCGCGCCGATCCGCAGGCGGCCGACGAGCTTCTTCTCGTCGCTGAGCGCATCGGGAATCCGGTCGACCATCGCGAGCACCTGCTCGGCCTGCGCGAGCAGGATGTTGCCGGCTTCGGTGAGCACCGGCTGCCGGCGCGAACGGTCGAACAACTGCACGTTGTATTCGTTTTCGAGCGTCTTGATCTGCAGGCTCACCGCCGACTGCGTGAGGCCGATGGCTTCGCCGGCGCGTGCGAAGGTCCGGTATCGGGCGATGGCGACCAGCGTTCTGAATGCGCGTAGTGACATGGACGAAGTGACGTGGGCGACGGGCCGGCATGCGGATTGCTCGCATGACGGCGGCAGCGTTCGCGCGACACCCCGCACAGGTGCGGCGAGGTCGGCGAGAATCAGCGGGAAAAAGCGGCCGGCGAGTTCGCGGACATCATGCCCGTGCCCGCCGAATCGGGCAACCGCGACATTGCCGGCTTAGGATGGAAAGCGCGGGCTGCTGGCCGATGCGGGTTCGCGCGGATGGCAACGGACGCGTTCCGCCGAAACACCTGCACCGGTGCGAGCGAGGCTCACGACGATTCTTCGAGGAGGTCACGACGATGCTTCAGAACCCGGGCGACGTTGCGCGCGCAAGCTACCGCGCGTATGCCGACAAGGACCGCGACGCGATCGAAGCGCTGATCGCGCCGAATTTCCATTTCACGAGCCCGCTAGACAACCGGCTCGACCGCGACGCGTATTTCCGGCGCTGCTGGCCGAACAGCGTGACGCTGGCGCGCTTCGATTTCGTCGACGTCGCCGTTCACGGCGAGTATGTGTTCGTCGTGTATGAGGCGGAAACGGCCGACGGCAGACGGTTCCGGAATGCGGAGCGGTTGAGCGTCCGGGGCGGGCAGATCGTCGACGCGGAAGTGTATTTCGGCTGGAACGTGCCGCACGATGCGCCCGAAGGCGGCTTCGTCGAACCGCACGCTTGAGTGGAAGACGCGAGCGGGCCGTTCATCGCGAAACGGATGACCAGGCGGGATCGGCCGCCCCCGCGTCACACCCAGAGCCGATACATCCAGAACGATTCGTCGTCGATGAAGCGTTGCGTGAATTCGCTCGGCGAGAATCCCGTGATGCGCTTGACCTCGCGGCTCAGGTGCGCCTGGTCGGCGAATCCTTCTTCCAGCGCCAGCGTGGCCCAGTTGAACGCGGCGCCGGCTTCGAACCGGTCGCGCGCCGCGAAGAACGCGCTTTCCGTCCTGACGAGCGCCTGCCATTCGCGCAGCGATCGGCCGCTGTACGACTTGATGCGCCTTTCGACCTGGCGCGGGCTGTGCGTGCCTCGCCACTCGCGCGCTTGCAGAGCGAGGCGCTCGACCCAGCTGCGCCCCGCGTTGCGGAGCGACGCCAGCGGCGTCGCAGGCCGAAGCGCCTGCCAGCGCGGCGCGAGATGGCGATCGATCGCCGCTAGCGCGTCGGCGTCGCGATCCGCGCCGATCAGTGCATCGAGCAGCGGGTGCCAGTCGCGGCCGAGGCAGGCATGCGCGTCGAGCACGCGGTCGTGGATGTCCGGCAGCGCGATGTCGAACAGCGTCCGCGCCGCGTCGGCAGTGAAACAGATCATGCCGACCAGCCCGCCCGTCGGCGCCCACGCGACGGTGGGGGTCGAGTGGCTGCCCGACAGCGTCGCGGCCGCGCCGAAGGCGCGCCATCGCGGGCCGTCGGCCGTGGGTTCGATGAAGCCGACGTCGAGATCCCGATACCACGACACGCAGACGAGCGGTGTGGCCGGAAAGTGCGAGAGTCGCTGCGCGTCGCCCAACGCGAGGCCGCGCGTGTCGGACAGGACGATCGCGACCACCGCGCCCTGCAGCGCGGCCGGCGCGGGATGCAGCCGCGCATGCGGCGACTGTCCGCCGCGTTGCACACGGGGCGCGCGCGCAAGCGGATCGGGGCATGACGGCGGGATCGATGGCGGTCCGGAGAACATGACGCCGGAGTATAGGGACCGGCCGCAAGCGTGTCGATGTCGTTTGCGTTCAAGACCGCCCGCTCGCCGATGCGGACAATCCGGCGCATGAACACACGATCCTCTTCCCAATGTCCATTCCATGCGGGCACCGCTGCGCCGGCGCCCGTGCTTCACCCGCCCGGCGTATGGCCGCCGGGGCCGCGTGCCGGCCTGACGGGGTGGGGGCTGCTGCGCGCGATGTCGCGCGACCTGATCGGCACGCTGGCCGGCTGGCAGCGCGCGTACGGCGACGTCGTGCACTTGCGCGTGCGGCCCGAGCACGCCGTGGTCGTGACCGATCCGGCGCTCGTGCGCGAGCTGCTGGTCACGCATCACGATGCGTTCGGGCGCTGGGAGCGCGCCATCCGCGTGTTCGCGCAGGTCCACGGCCATAGCGTACTGGTCGCCGAAGGCGATGCGTGGCGCGACAAGCGGCATGCGCTGCAACCGAACTTCCTGCCGAAGCCGGTTCAGGCGTTCGTTCCGGCGATCGCGGCGACGGCCGATCATGCACTCGCGCGGTGGCCCGCGCGCGATCCGGACTGGCCGATCGAAAGCGCGCTGACGTCGTTGGCGATGGACGTGATCATGCGCACGATGTTCTCCGATACGATCGGCGACGATGCACGCGCGGCCGAGGAGGCGGTGCGCGTGGTGAGCGCTGCGGCCGACTCGGAGTTCTACCTGCCGGCGAGCACGCCGGACTGGGTGCCGTGGAAACGCGGCAAGGTGCAGGCGATGGCTGTGCTGAACCGGCTGATCGACCGGCAACTGCATGCGCGCCTCGACAGGCCGGAGCGTACGTGGCCCGACGATCTGCTGTCGCGCCTGTTGCGGCTGCATCGGGCGGATGCACGGAAATGGCTGCTGCAGGCCGTGCACGACGAATGCATGACGGCATTCCTGGCCGGCCACGAGACGACGGCCGGGGCGCTGACCTGGTGGGCATGGTGCATGGCCACGAATCCGGCCGTGCAAGCCGCCGCGCGCGACGAGGTTTCCCGCGTGCTGGGCGGTCGCGCACCGTCCGCCGAGACGCGATCGTCGTTGCGTTACCTGACGCAGACGCTCGACGAAACGCTGCGCCTGTATCCGTCCGCGCCGATCCTGATCAGCCGCCGTGCATCGCGGCCGGTCGCGCTGGGCGCATGGCAGTTTCCCGCGCGCACGCTGTTCATGCTGCCGCTGCAGCTGATGCATCTCGACGAACGATGGTTTCCGGAGCCGCATGCGTTCCGGCCCGAGCGCTTCGCCGACGATGCGCCCGCACTGCCGCGCGGCGCGTACATGCCGTTCGGCACCGGCCCGCGCGTATGCCTCGGGCAGCATCTGGCGATGACGGAGATGACGGTGGTGGCCGCGATGATTCTGCAGCGTTTTGTGTTGTCGGTGCCGCCCGGCATGACGCCGCCGCGCGCGGTGTTGAACGTGACACTGCGGCCGGAGCGGGCGTTGCGTCTGGCGATCGAACCGACGGGGCTGACGGCCGATACGGTTTCAGCTTGATGGGGGCATTAGCGGTCGATTCGACCCGGCCTGCATCGCGCGGGAGATTGCCGTTTGCGCGACGCGGTGTCATCGAATCGTCGGAATGTGAATGCGTGCCGGCAACTGCTTGCGGCGCCACTGGCGCGGCGTCGCGTAGCGCCTATGCTTGAAGGGCCCAGGCCGGGCGGAGCCCAAGGAGGATGGTCATGCGCATGCTTCTCAACGTACGAATCCCTCACGAGCCGTTCAACACGCTGGTGCGCGACGGCAGCGTCGGCGACGTGATCTCGCGAATACTCGAAGCGGTCAGGCCGGAGGCCGTGTATTTCACGGAGCAGAGCGGTGGGCGCGGGGCGGTCGTGATCGTCAATCTGGATGACCCGTCGCAGATCCCGGCGCTCGCGGAGCCGTGGTTCCTGATGTTGAATGCAGACTGCGAGTTCCGCGTGGTGATGCTGCCGGACGATCTCCAGAACGCCGGGCTCGCGCAACTCGGCGCGAAGTGGAAGTAGCAGGACGCTGCGCATGCTCGTGCCCCTGCTCCTGCCCGAAAACCGGGCGGGCGGCATGGGGCGGCGTTCGCGTGCCGGCTATTGCGCAGACTGTGACGGCTCGACGTTTGCTGCTTGCCTGTCTTTCGGCCGCAGCAGCAACAGCAGGCCGCTCAGCGCAGCCGCGCCCAGGAAAATGAAAAAACACCGTTCATTCCACCTGTACAGGCTGTCGGGTGCAACGCCGCCCGCATTCCCGGCCGCGGCACCGGCTTCCAGCAGGAACGTGAAGACCGCCGGCACCGGCGCGGAACCGAGGTAGGCCAGGAACGCGAACTGCAGCCGGCCGCGCGTCAGGATCGACCAGACATCCTTCCCCATCAGGCAGGTGACCAGCAGCAGCGGCGGCACGAGCACGATCGATGCGGCGCTGATGGCACACAGAAGCAACCAGCCGAGTCCGACGAGCGGAATGAGCGACATGGATCGGGATTCCTGTTTCCGGGCAACTTCGATGTCAACGGAACATCCGCGTGGGCTTCACCGGATGATCACGGATTGCGGCGATTCACGGATATTGCACGATTCCGCACCCGTTGCCATCGGTGTTGATCGGTGCGCTCATCCGGCCGCATCTTCTCCCAGCGCCTGGATGAACCGCGAAAACAGCTCGGGCTGCGACGAAATCCCGAGCTTCGCGTACAGATGGCGCCGATGCACCTTCACCGTTTCCGGCGAAATCGCCAGCCGCTCGGCGATCGCCTTCGACGAATTGCCGCGCAGCACCATCCTCGCGATCGACATCTCGCGATCGGTCAGCACGCCCGCGCCGAAGCGCGCGAGCGCCTGCTCGACGCGCGCGCCGAGATCGGCGTCGGGCGTCGTGCGCGCGGCGTCGCCGACCAGCCGCCAGTGCTGCCGGATCGTCGCGAGCACCCACGGCATCGCGGCCGTCAGCTTGCCGAGCGGCTCGACGTCGAAGCGCGCGGCCGCGCCGAGCGACAGCGACAGCAGCGTGTCGGCATTCGGCCGCACCAGGATCTGGATCTCGTCGTCGCCGACCGCATCGCGGAAATAGCTCAGGAAATACTCGCTTTGCCGGAACAGGTCGGGCGCGACTTCCTCGAGCCGGTAGCAGCCGTCGGCGAGCCCGTCGTGCGCGGCCTGCAGGAACGGGTCGAGCAGATATAACCCATTCAGGTAAAGCGGCACCGGCGACGCGATGTCGGTGCCGCCGGTGTCGTATTCGTCGAGCACGAGCGGCACGCCGTCGCGGCCGATCGCGGTCGCGAGCGCGTTGTCGAACGGCGCCATTTCATTGAGCAGCAGCACCAGGAACCGCCAGAAGCGCGGCTGGCCGAGATGATCGATTGCGCGGCCGAGCGCCTGGTGCATCGCGATTTCGGAAAAGAGACGATCCATACCACCACCGGAAGGGCGTAACACGAAGGGGGAATAGCGGTCCTGAAATTGGCTTCCTAGACTGCAACGCAATCAATCGGGCCCGAGTATGGGCGTTCAAAAAAGCGCAGCACAGGAGAACGAGATGGCGATGATGTCGGAATCGACGGGCACGCTGCAAGCGGCGCCTGCAACGGAAGGTGCGCCGCGCGCGCTGTCGCAGACGCTCAGCGTGCGCGACGCGGTGATGATCACCGTGTCGGGCGTGACCCCCGCAAGCTCGATCTTCGTGATCGCGCCGTTCGCGATCCAGCAGGCCGGCAGCGGCGCGGTGCTGTCGTTTCTGCTCGGCGGCGTGCTCGCGCTCGCATTCGCGCTCTGTTATGCGGAGCTCAGCGCCGCGCACCGCAGCGCGGGCGGCGAATACGTGATGGCCAAGCGCGTGTTCGGCACGCTGCCCGGCTACCTGACCTTCATCACGGTGCTGTCCGTCAGCGTGTTCATCCCGGCCGTGCTCGCGAGCGGCGCCGCGCCGTACCTGAACAACGCGCTCGGCACGCACTTCGGCAACCAGTCGGTCGCGCTGACGATCGTGCTGCTCAGCTATCTGCTCGGCATGCTCAACATCAAGACGAATGCGTGGATCACCGGCGCGTTCCTCGTCGTCGAGATCGGCGTGCTGATGCTGATCGCGGGGCTCGGTTTCGGCTCGCTGCATCGCGGCGCCGACGTGCTGGTCGCGCCGGTCGTCGCGAGCGGCAACGCGCTCGTGCCGGCGACGCTCGCCGCCATCGTGCCCGCGATCGGCACGGCGATCTTCTGCTACAACGGCTTCGGCTCCGCTGCATACCTCGCCGAAGACCTGCGCGGCGGCAACCGCAACGTCGCGAAGGCGGTGATCTACTCGCTGCTCGTGATCCTCGTCGTCGAACTGGTTCCGCTCACCGCGATCGTGCTCGGCGCGCCGTCGCTGACCGAGCTCACCAAAAGCGCCGACCCGATCGGTTATGTCGTGCGTTCGCTGAGCAACCCGGCCGTGTCGCGCGTGGTGAGTGCCGGGATCTTCCTGTCGGTGTTCAACGCGATCATCGCGATCGTGATCACGATGGGCCGCCTGCTGTACAGCAGCGGCCGGCACGCGCTCTGGTCGCGCACCTGCAACCGTGCATTCTCGACGATCCATCCGCGCCTGGAATCGCCGTGGCTCGCGACGATCGCGCTCGCGGTGCCGTCGGCGGGGCTCGTGTTCGTGTCGAGCCTCGACGAGCTGACCGCGTTCACGGTCGACCTGCTGCTGCTGATCTACCTGGTCGTCGGGCTCGCCGCGCTCGCGAGCCGGTTCGTGCGCCGCGACGTCGAGCATCACTACCGGATGCCGCTGTGGCCCGTGACGCCGCTCGTCGCGGTGGCGGGCGCTGCGTACACGCTCTACACGACGCTCGTGACGGCGACGAAGCCGACCGACCTGATCATCATCGCAGGGCTGCTGGTTGCCGCACTCGTGATGTACGTCGTCTGGGCGCGCCACAGCGAAGCATTCCGCGCGCTCTGAACGCCGGATCGTCACGATGTAGCACCGAAACACCGAACCATTGAAAGACTGGAGGAATTGCATCATGCGCACGAGGGATCTCGGCATCCGCATCGGGCTCGGCACGCCGGGCCGCTTCAACGCGATCACGGACGTTCCGGGCGTGCGGGTCGGACATTGCACGCTGAACGTCGAGAACGGCGACGCATCGATCCGCACCGGCGTCACCGTCATCGAGCCGCGCACGGGCGCCGCGCACGATTCGCCGTGCTTCGCGGGCGTGCACGTGCTGAACGGCAACGGCGATGCGACGGGGCTCGAATGGATCCGCGAGGCCGGCCTGCTGACGACGCCGATCGCCTATACGAACACGCACAGCGTCGGCGCGGTGCGCGACGCGCTCGTCGCGAACGAGCGGGAAGCGGCGGCCGGCCGCGTGTACTGGTGCATGCCGGTCGTGATGGAAACCTATGACGGACTGCTGAACGACATCTGGGGGCAGCACGTGAGCGCCGCGCACGTACTGCGCGCGCTGGCCGCCGCGCAGTCGGGGCCGGTTGCCGAAGGCGGCGTGGGCGGCGGCACGGGGATGATCTGCCACGAGTTCAAGGGCGGCATCGGCACCGCGTCGCGCGTGCTCGCGGCCGATGCGGGCGGCTGGACCGTCGGCGCGCTCGTGCAGGCGAACTACGGCGTGCGCGAGATGCTGCGCGTGGCCGGCTATCCGGTCGGCGAAGTGCTGCGCCACGTGCATTCGCCGTTCCGCGCGCCCGACGCGACAGGCGAGGCCGGCATGGGCTCGATCGTCGTCACGATCGCGACCGACGCGCCGCTGCTGCCGCATCAATGCACGCGCGTCGCGCAGCGCGCGAGTGTCGGGCTCGCGCGCGTCGGCGGTGGCACCGAGGATTCGAGCGGCGACATCTTCCTTGCGTTCGCAACGGGCAACGACGGGCTGCCGGCGGCGAACTACGGCAGCAAGGGCGCGCCGACCACCGGCGTGAAGATGGTCAACAACGACCATATTTCCGCGCTGTTCGTCGCGGCGGCGGAGGCGGTGGAGGAAGCGATCGTGAATGCGCTCGTCGCGGGTGGCGACGTCGAGTCGCGCGGTGCGCGGGTCGAGGGGCTCGGGCAGGCGCGCTTGCTGGATGCGTTGCGCGAAGTGGGCTGGCGGCCGGGGCGCGGCGCCTGAAACGGCAGGCGCCGCTTCAATCGAAGCGGCGTGGAGCGGGGCGGCGGTGCGGCGATCGGCCGGTGCGCCGCCCGCCCGCGGATTCGGTGCGGGCGATGCGGGCCTGGCCGTGACGACGCGGCGTCATGCTCAGCTGCCGAAGTAGATGTTGCAGAAGCTGACGGGGCCGACACAGGCGTTCGGGTCTTCCTGCTTCGATTGCGAACGATCGACGCGGCCTGCGGCCTTGACGGCCTCGGTGCGGTTCGCCTGTTGCTGTGCGGCGTCGGCCGGCGCCGGCTGTGCGTGGGCGACAGCAGCGGTGAGCGACAGGGCAACGAGGGCGAGGTGCAGCGGCTTCATTTTGTTTCTCCTGGGTGAGTGCCAGTCTCGCTGGCAGTGAGGAAACTATAGGCTCGCACTGCTTAAAGATTAATCACCGCGGCTGTAGAGCATATTTCCTATCGGAACAAGGATCCCGTTGCGTGCGCATCGACGTTCAATGGCGGCGCCGGTTGAACGGTGCGTCCTTGTCGAGCAGCGCGCTGCGCATGAAGTGCAGGCAGCCGACGATCCGCTGCATGCGGCGGCGCGCGTCGGGCACCGCGTACCACGCCTGCAGCGTGTGCTGCGCGGCGCGGATCGCGAGGTTCACCGATTTCAGCGTGCGCGCATGGTGGCCGGGCGTCGGATCGTCGAAGAAGCGCGGCAGCTCGTGCAGCACCGCGTCGATCGAACCGGTCCAGCGCAGCGTCTGCGGCGGTTTCGCTTCGCAGAACGCGTGCAGTTCGTCGCGCAGGTCGATCACCGCATGGCCGACCTCGAGCGTCGACAGCATCCAGCGCAGCGCGTCGCGATGCTGCCGCGTGCGTCGCACGAGCAGCGTGCGCAACTGCGCCATCAGGTCGTGCGTGCTCGACTGGAAGCGCTGCGCAAGGCCGTCCGGTGCGCCTTCGCATGCCAGCGTGACCTGGCGGCGCAGGTCGTGCGCGATGCGGCCCGTGAGCCAGGGCATGTGGGTGGGGAACACGACCGCGAACACGAGCGAGCACGCGAGCATCGCGACGACGACGGCCAGCCCATTGTTGATCAGTACCTCGGGCGTATACGCGATCGCGTTGTCGGGGCCCGCGAGCAGGCAGAAGAACACCGCGAAGCCGATCCCGTAGCCGGACAGCCCCGGCCGCATCGCGAGAAATGCACCGAGGCCGAGCACCGGCGCGAGCGTCGCGCACAGCAGCGGGAAGCCGTCAATGTTCGGATACACGTAGCACAGGAACAGGTAACCGACGGCGGTCGCGAACGCCGCGCCGACGCCCATCTGCGCGACGAACTTCGGTGCGCGCGGCGACGTCGAGCTGAGCGCGCACGCGATCGCGGTGGCGATCACCGCGAGCGAGCCGCTCGGCCATTCCGACGCGATCCAGAACGCGCTCATCGCGCCGACGGCGATGATCGTGCGCAGGAACGCGAAGCCGACGAAGAACGAATTGGTCTTCACCGCGTAATGCGTGACCGAGCGCTCGAATGCGTGATCGTCCTGGTCGAGCGACGCGTAGGTGTCTGCGTAGCCGAGATATTCGCCGATGAAGCGGTACAGCAGCTCGATCGCGGTATCGAAGTCGAGCACGCCGCCGGCCGCATGCTCCTCGATGGTCCGCCGCGACGCGCGCGCGGCCTTCGGCAACGCGCCGTGGAAGCGGCGCAGTTCGAGCATCGCACCGGTGGCCGGCGCGATGCCGTGTTGCCGCTCGTCGCGCAATGCGGCGAACCGCTGCGCGAGCGCATCGACGTGCGGCGCCAGCGCGTCGAGTACCGCATCCGAGCCGTTCGCGCGCAGGCGCTTGACGAGCTGGTGCAGCGCATGCAGCCGCGTGCATGCGTTCATGAACTCGCTGTTCAGCCGTGCGAGCCGGCGGCTGCGCGCGCGAATGTGCGGATCCTCGAACGACGCGAATGCGCGGTTCGCTTCGAAGCCGACGATGTCGTCGACGAAATCGGCGAAGCGCCGCTCGAAATCGCCGCGCGCGACGTCGCCCGCGAGCGCGCCGGCCGTGAAGGCCGCGAACGTCGCGTGGCGTGTGCTCAGCGAGCGCATCAGCGCTTTCGCGGAGCTGAGCGGCAGGATCAACGCGCTGACCGCGCCCGAGCATGCGATGCCGAGCGCGACTTCCGCGGCGCGCGTGAGCGCGGACTGGAACAGCGTCTGCGGCGTCATCACCGCCGGCAGGCCGATCAGCGCGGCCGTGTAGCCGGCGAGCACGAAGCCGTACCAGCGGAAGTGGCGATTGCGCACCGCCAGCGCGATGCAGCCGCCGATCCACAGCGTGATGCCGGCCATGTACAGCTCGGGCTGCTGCGCGAACAGCCCGCCGAGCGCAAGCGCGGCGACGAGGCCGGCCGCCGTGCCGAGCATGCGGTAGAAACTCTTTGCGAACACCATCCCCGACAGCGGCTGCATCAGCACGAACACGGTCGTCATCGCCGTGCGCGGCTGCGACATCTCCAGGCGCATCGCGATGCCCATCGCAAGGAGCGCCGCGAACACGGTCTTCGCGAGGTGCAGCCAGATCAGCCCGTCGCTGACGGCCCAGTCGCGTGCCGCGTCGCCGAGCGGATCGAGCCATGATCGCCATCGTGCCGGTTCGATGGAAGTTCGCTCGATCGCAGGTTGTGGCTTCATGAAAAGAGGGGGCCCGTGCAGGGCCGGGCACGGTGCCGCGGCGCATCCGAACGGGTCCGTTCGACTGGAGAGGCGCCGATTGTAGGAGTGCGGCGCCCGCGCATTAACGCAGCTGCCGGGAAACGATAGTTGCAGCCGGAGTAACAATCTGTCGCATCCAGTGGAGGAAAATAGCGGCTCCGCTACAGGTTGCTCACAGGAATGGATACCCTACAAAACATGCGGGTGTTTTCGCGCGTCGTCGAGACCGGCAGCTTCACGGCCGCCGCGCAATCGCTGAATTCGACGACGGGCGCGATGTCGCGCGCGGTGTCGGAGCTCGAGGCGCGCCTGCGTACCCGCCTGATGAATCGCTCGACCCGCCGCCTTGCGCTGACGTCGGCCGGCGAAAGCTATCTGCGGCGCTGCCGCCAGATCCTCGCCGACGTCGACCGCGCGGAAGAAGAGGCGAGTTGCGCACACGAACGGCCGGCCGGCGTGCTGCGCATGCACAGCTTCGCGAGTGTCGGTCATCACTATGTATTGCCCACGCTGACGCGCTATCACGCGCAGTTCCCGGACGTGTCGATCGAACTGTCGCTGTCCCAGCGCATGCCCGACCTGTTCGACGGCACGAGCGACATGGCCGTCGTGACCGCGTCGTCGCTGCCTGATTCGGAACTCGTGTCGCACCTGCTCGGTTCGACGTTCAGCATCCTGTGCGCGTCGCCCGACTATGTGAAACGGCACGGCGTGCCCGCCCGTCCGCAGGATCTCGCCGCGCACGCGTGCCTGACGCTGTGCACGCCGGCATTCCCGACGCACGAATGGGTGCTCGAAGGGCCCGAAGGCGTCGAGCAGATCCACGTTGCCGGACCGGTGCAGACCAATACGGCCGAATCGCTCGCTCTCGCGATTCGCGACGGCATCGGGCTCGGCATGCTGCCGCTGTACTCGGCGATCGACGCGCTGCACGACGGCACGCTCGTGCGCGTGCTGCCCGCGCATATCCTGCAGAAGATGAACGTGTATGCGCTGTATCCGTCGCGCCGCTTCGTCGACGCGAAGGTGCGAACCTGGGTCGAGATGCTGCGCGCGCAGGTGCCGGGGATGATCGCGCGCGACGTCGAGATGCTGAACGCGCTCGGCCGCGAACCGCAGGCCGCCTGAGGGCGGGGCGCGCACCGGCACGTCGTTACATTGCGATGGCCGGTGATCGCGCGACAGGCTTCTTCATGCACACGCGACAAGCGCATCGCCCGCAGCACACGATTCATGCGGGCGATGCGCATCGTCACGTCGTCACAGCGCGGGCTTCGCCGCCGTGCCCGATTCGGTTGCGGGCTCGCCGGCCGGGCCGTATGCGGCCTGCGCAGCCTTCCGTTCCGCGAGACGCTTCGCCTGCAGTCGCTCCTGCGCCGCCATGATGTCTTCCGGATAGTTGCCGGCCTCACCGCGCGCCGGGTTGTAGCCGACCGACTCGAGATCGACCAGTTCCTGCAGCACCTGCGCGCGCGTGACGGGCGACTTGGCCGACTGGGCGAACGACAGGGCCGGTGCGGCAAGCAGGACGGCAGCGGCGGCGGTAACGACGAGCGATTTCACGAGGTTCTCCTGGGTACGGGGTAGACGGCCGGTTCGACGCGCGATGCGCGCCCCGGACCTTCGATACGAGTCTACGCAGCGCTTGCGCGCGCAAAAACCCCGATTCCAGGCAGGCTGCCTTCCAGATGGCACAACATTTGGGCGCGTCGCCCGCGTCGCACGAACCCGCGTGCGAACGCGGGTTCGTGGCCGGCCGGCGGGCGACGTTGCATCGCACCGGTCAGAAGCGGGTGCGCATGCCGATCGCGCCGACGATCTGGTTCGGCGTGCTCGACGCGCCGCCCGAACCGTTGATGAAAGCCTGGTAGCCGCGGCCGGACGCGTGCTGGTACATCGCTTCCGCGTACAGGTCGGTGCGGCGCGACAGCTTGTACACGGCCTGCAGGTCGACCTGGTGCCACTTCGGATCGGTGCCGTGCTTGCTGTCGGGGTTCGACACGCTGGCGTCCGTGTACACGTAAGCCGCGCCGAGGCTGACGGCCGGCGTCACCGCATAACGCACGTTCACGTCGTAGTTGTTGAACGCGACCTGGCCGGTGGAGCCGAACGAGCCCGTGTTGTCGTACTGCGAGCGCGTATAGACGAAGCCGACGGTCGCCGGGCCGAACACGTAGCTGACGCCGCCGCCATACGAGCGCATGCGGTCCGAGCCGATCGACCAGCCGCCCTGGTTCACGCTCTTCGCTTCGGCCGAATCGGTCGCGCCGGGGCTGGCGCTCGTCGAGCCCTTCGTGCCGTTCATCTGCAGGTATGCGCCGGCCAGCTTCAGCGGGCCGTTCGTGTAGCTCGCCGCGACGCTGTACGCGCGGTTGGCGCTGAAGTTCGTCGAGTTGGAGAACGCGTACATCGCGCCGACCTTGAAGCCCGCGACCGTATCGCTCGTGTACTTGACCGCGTTGTTGATGCGCAGCGAGTGGTTCAGGTTGTCGTTGTCGAACGGATGCGCAAAGCCCGCATCGCCGAAGTCGCCGGCCGTCGCGGACAGCGGCGCGACGAAGTCGACCATCGTGTCGTACTGGCGGCCGAGCGTCAGCGTGCCGTAGCCGTTACCGCTCAGGCCGACATACGCATGGCGGCCGAACAGCTTGCCGTCCTGGCCGAGCGCGCCGTTGTTCGCGTTGAAGCCGTTTTCCAGCACGAACAGCGCCTTCACGCCGCCGCCGAGATCTTCGGTGCCGCGCAGGCCGAAGCGGCTGCCGTTGATCGTGCCGGTGGTCAAGCGCCACAGCGATGCGCCGCCGGCGTTGTTGGTATAGGCGATGCCGGCGTCGATCAGGCCGTACAGCGTGACCGAGCTTTGCGCGTGGGCGAGCGGGGCGAACAGCGCGGCCGCGCAAGCGCCGGCGATGAGGGTTTTTTTCATGGTGAAGCTCCTGCGTGTGGGACTGGAAATGAAAGTTCGGCGCAAGTATAGGAATGCACGGCGCGCGCAAGGCCGCCTGGGCCGCGAGCGCACCTTTCCGAATCCTGCAAGAGTCCTTCACAAAACTGACACGACGCGCCGCGCGCACCCGAGGCCGGTCGTTTTTTGCGCGATGGCCTGCACGCGGCATTCGCCCGGCGCGACCCGGCTGTCGCGCCGTTGCAACATGCGCGGGACGCAGCACGGCGGTTGATCCGCACGGCCGACGCGCGGAGAATGAGCCGCTCGTGCCCACGACCGGAGACACACGATGCCCCAGCCCGACCGACATCCGCCGATCAGCGCCGCCGTGTACTACCGCGATCCGAGCGCCGCGCTCGAATGGCTGGAGCGCGCGTTCGGCTTCGCGCGCGGCATCGTCGTCCGTACGCCCGACGGCCAGGTCACGCATGCCGAGCTCACGCATCGCGGCGGCGTCGTGATGATCGGCGGACACTGGGCCGATTTCGTCGCGAGCCCGCAAGAGATCGGCGGCAGGAACACGCAAAGCGTGCACGTGCAGCTTGCCGACGGCCTCGACGCGCATTGCGAACACGCGCGGCAGGCCGGCGCGGAAATCCTGCAGGAACCGGCCGACCAGTTCTATGGCGACCGCACCTATCGCGCGCGCGATCTGGAGCAGCACGTGTGGACGTTCGGCCAGCACGTGCGCGACGTGACGCCCGAGCAGGCCGTTGCCGAAACCGGCCTGACGTTCGAAGGCTGGTCCTGATGCGCGGTGCGTGCGCGCTTTTTCATCCGGATACGCGGCGCGAACCGGAGCACGTCACCTATCCGGATGGATGGGGTTGATGCGGACGGCGGTTACGGGCCGTCCGCACTCTTGCATTCATGAAATGCATGAGTCGATTCGAAAAATACGTTTGTCTCATGAGAGGCGCAGGCCTACGATGCGGTCCTGACGACGGCGCGCGTGTTGCGCGCCGTCTTTTCGATCCCCGTTCGCCGACCTCATGCGCCTCGATCTCCCGTCCGCTCCCGCATCCTCTTCGCCGCCCGCCAGCCCGTTCGCGCGCGTGGCCGTCGTCACGATCCTGACCGGCGTCGGCGCGGGGCTCGGCGGCATGCTGCTCGCGCTGCTGCTGCATGCGATCCAGCACGTTGCGTACGGCTACAGCATCGCGCATGTGATCGGCACCGAAAGCTTCCTCACCGGCGTGACCGGCGCCGATCCGTTGCGCCGCGTTGTGGTGCTGATCGTTTGCGGAATCGTCGCCGGCGGCGGCTGGTGGGCGCTTTACCGATACGGCCGGCCGCTCGTCAGCATTCGCCGCGCGGTGCGCGCGGCCGATCCGCGGATGCCGTTCGTCAGCACGACGATCCACGCGCTGCTGCAGATCGTCACCGTCGCGCTCGGTTCGCCGCTCGGCCGAGAAGTCGCGCCGCGCGAAATCGGTTCGCTGCTCGCCGGGCAGCTCGCGCATCGCGCGAGGCTCACGCCCGACGACTGCCGGCTGATGGTTGCGTGCGGTGCCGGCGCCGGCCTCGCGGCTGTCTACAACGTGCCGCTCGGCGGCGCGATCTTCGTGCTCGAGGTGCTGCTCGGCACGTTCGAACTGCGCGCGCTGATCGTCGCGGTCGTGACGTCGGCGATCGCGGCGGCCGTCGCGTGGCTCGGCCTCGGCAACGAACACCAGTACACGGTGCCGGCGTTCGCGCTGAGCACGCCGCTCGTCGCATGGTCGATCGTCTGCGGGCCGCTGTTCGGTTTCGCCGCGTACGGCTTCGTGCGGCTCACGACCCGAGCGCGGGCGAACGCGCCGAAAGACTGGCGGCTGCCTGTGCTCGCCCTCGTCAACTTCGCGGTGATCGGCGCGCTCGCGATGCGGTTTCCGCAACTGCTCGGCAACGGCAAGGGGCCGGCGTCGCTCGGCTTCGACGGCGCGCTGACGATTGGCCTCGCGGCGGCGCTGCTCGTACTGAAGGTGCTGATCGAGGCGGGTAGCCTCTGCGCGGGCGCGGAGGGCGGCCTGCTGACGCCGGGCCTCGCGAACGGCGCGCTGCTCGGCATCGTGCTCGGCGGGCTGTGGAGCCTTGTCTGGCCGGGCGCATCGATCGGCGGGTGTGCGCTCGTCGGCGCAACCGCGTTTCTTGCGGCGTCGATGCAGATGCCGATCACGGCGGTCGTGCTGCTGCTCGAATTCACGCGCGCGAATCACGACAGCCTCGTGCCGATGCTGCTTGCGGTGGCTGGGTCGCTTGTTGCGTACCGGTTTGCGCAGGGGCTGGCCGAGCGGCGGGCGAAGACGAGTGCGATGGTGGGAGAACACTCGGCGGCGACGCAACTCGTCTTGCGCCCGAACAGCACCTATCGGACCGAGAACCCGCGGAAGCCGTAGCAGTGATCGAACGCCGCTGCGCAATGCAGCGGTGTGCCGTTTCCCTATCGCGGACGCTATTCGAGCGTCCGGATCGAATTGCTGATGCCGCGCGCACAGTCGATCACGGCCGGCGCGAGCTTGCGGCGCGCGTCGTCGAACGTCCAGCGGCTCGTCGGCGCGACCACATGCACGGCCGCGACGGGCTGCCCCTGGCTGCCGAGCACAGGCGCCGCGATCGACATGTCGCCGATGAACAGTTCTTCCTGGTTGGTGGCGTAGCCTTCGTGCCGCGCGCTGTCGAGCAGCGCGACGAGTGCGTCGAGCGCCGTGACCGTGCGCGGCGTGTGCGGCGTGCGCGCCATGCCGTCGAGCCGCGCGCGCGCGTCGTCGGGCGGCAGCGCGCTCAGGAACGCGCGGCCGGAGCCGGTGCAATACATCGGGATGCGGCTGCCGATCGGCATGTGGATCGGCACGAACTTCGTCGACACGAAACGCGCGACGTATACCATCTCGTCCTCGTCCGGCTCGGTGAGGTTGGTGGTTTCGCCGGTCAGGTTCGTGAGCTCGGACAGGAACGGATTCGCGACGTCGATCAGCGTATCGGCCGCGAGGTAGTTGAAGCCGATCCGCATCACGTGCGGCGTGAGCTGGTAACGCCGCGTGACCGGATGCTTGCGGATATAGCCGAGTTTCTCGAGCGTATAGACCATCCGCTGCGCCGAGCTCTTCGTCATTCCCGCCGCGTCGGCCACTTCCGCAAGCGTCATCGTGCGTCGCTTCGCGCTGAACGCGCGCAGCACGTTCAGCCCTTTCTCCAGCGACTGGTTGAACAGCAGGTCGTTTGACTGATCTGGCACGGTTTCCATGGGGAAGGGACTTGATCGATTCGATACTGAATCATAGCGTATCGAATATCGATACGCAAAAATCTATTTGCGATGTTTTTGATTCGTTTTAAGATCGAGTCATCGTCGCAACGTCGATCGGCGACTGGCGGCGCACCGGATTATTCGAGAAGGGGACACCATGGTTTCGTTCATCAAGCAGTTCGGCGCACTGGCCGCCGGTTTCGCCACCTGTATCGCCATTTCCACGGCATCGGCAGGCGCCGTCGCGGCCGAGCCGACACTGAAGGTCGGCGCAACGGCCACCGGCGTGCCGTTCACGTTTCTCGACGTCAAGAGCAATTCGATCCAGGGGATGATGGTCGACGCGATCACCGCGGCCGGGAAATCGGCCGGTTTTCGCGTCGACGTGCAGCAGACCGTGTTCTCGGCGCTCATCCCGTCGCTCACCACGCAGAAGATCGACATCATCTCGGCCGCGATGCTGAAGACGCCGGCGCGCCAGCAGGTCGTCGATTTCTCCGACACGGTCTATTCGTTCGGCGAAGGCCTGATCGTGAAGGCAGACGACCCGGGCCGCTATACGTCGATGGACGATTTCAAGGGGCAGGTGGTCGGTGCGCAGGTCGGCACGGCGTTCGTCGATGCGCTCAACAAGAAGGGCATCTTCAAGGAAGTCCGGACCTACGATTCGATCGCCGACATCATGCGCGACGTCGCGCTCGGGCGCATCAAGGCCGGCTTCGCCGACCAGCCGATCGTCGCGTACCAGATCGAGCACGGCGTCAACCGCCAGGTGCGGCTCGTGCCCGAATACCAGAGCGTCGTGAAGGGGCAGGTCTGCTTCATCGTGCGCAAGGGCGATACCGCGACGCTCGAGCAGCTCAACGGCGCGATCCGCAAGATGAAGGGCGACGGCACGCTGCAGCAGATCCTGCAGAAGTGGCACATGAGCTGAGCGCCGGCCCCCGGTTCGACGCCGGTATCGCCCGCGCCTTGCGGGCACCCGCTGCGGCGGCTCGCTAGGCTGTCGCATAGGAGACCTCATGTTTTTTCAGAATGCGATCGATTTCCTGCCGATCCTGTTGAAGGGGGCGGTGGTCACGATCGAGATCACGGCATGCGCGTTCGTGCTCAGCTCGGTGCTCGGGCTGGTCCTCGCGTTGCTGAAGGTGTCGCGCAACCGCGCCGTGTCGACGGCCGGCAGCACGATCGTCAACGTGATCCGCGGGCTGCCGATCATCGTGCAGCTGTTCTACATGTACTTCGTGCTGCCCGATCTCGGTGTGCAGCTGTCGGCGTTCCAGGCCGGCGTGCTCGGCCTCGGCATCGCGTACTCGGCCTACCAGGCGGAAAACTTCCGCGCCGGCATCGAGGCGATCGACCGCGGCCAGATCGAGGCCGCGCACGCGATCGGCATGCGCGGGCCGATGATCATGCGGCGTGTGGTGCTGCCGCAGGCGTTCCGCATCGCGCTGCCGCCGTACGGCAACACGCTCGTGATGCTGCTGAAGGATTCATCGGTCGCGTCGACGATCACGGTCGCGGAGATCACGCGGGCCGGCCAGTTGATCGCGTCGTCGACATTCCAGAACATGAGCGTCTATACGCTCGTCGCGCTGCTTTATCTCGCGCTCGGCCTGCCGCTGATGTTCGGCGTGAACCGGCTCGGCAAGCGGCTCGCGCTGAGGAGAGGCGCATGATCCGGATCGATTCGATACATAAGCGCTTCCAGCAGCACGCGGTGCTGAAGGGCGTGAGTCTCGACGTGCGGCAGGGCGAGGTCGTGTGCCTGATCGGGCCGTCCGGCTCGGGCAAATCGACCGTGCTGCGCTGTATCAACGGCTTCGAGACCTACGACGAAGGCTCGATCACGATCGACGGCGTGAAGGTCGATGCGCATTCGAAGCGTATCCACGAGCTGCGGATGCGGGTCGGCATGGTGTTCCAGCGCTTCAACCTGTTCTCGCACCGCACGGCGCTCGAGAACGTGATGGAAGGCCCCGTGCACGTGCGGCGCGTGCCGGCCGCGCAAGCGCGCGAGCAGGCCCGCGCGCTGCTCGACAAGGTCGGGCTCGCGCACCGGATGAATGCGTACCCGTCCGAGCTGTCGGGCGGCCAGCAGCAGCGCGTCGCGATCGCACGCGCGCTCGCGATGGAACCGCAGGCGATCCTGTTCGACGAGCCGACGTCGGCGCTCGACCCCGAACTCGTCGGCGAAGTGCTCGGCGTGATGCGCGGGCTCGCGCGCGACGGGATGACCATGGTGGTCGTCACGCACGAGATGGGGTTCGCGCGCGAGGTGGCCGATCGCGTGTGCTTCCTGCACGACGGGACCATCTGCGAAAGCGGGCCCGCGCGCGACGTGCTCACGCAGCCGACGCATCCCCGCACGCAGGAATTCCTGCGTCGCCTGCTGGCGTCGGACGGCGCCGCCAACCCGGATCGAACATGAGCGAAAGGAAATCGGCACCCGCATGGCCCGACTCACAGTGGCCGGATTCGCTGTGGGCGGCGACGGCCGCGCGGGCGCCTGACACCCCCGCGCTCGATGCGTCCGCGTCGTGCGACGTGGCGATCGTCGGCGCCGGCTTCACGGGTCTGTCGACCGCGCTCCACCTGGCCGAACGCGGTGCGAACGTGCGCGTGATCGACGGCGCGCAGCCGGGCTGGGGTGCGTCGGGCCGCAACGGCGGGCAAGTGATCCCAGGGTTGAAATACGATCCCGACGAACTGATTCGCCGGTTCGGCGACGAGGCCGGCGAGCAGCTTGCCGGTGTAGTCGGCGGCGCGGCCGACACGGTGTTCGACCTGATCGCGCGGCACGCGATCGACTGCGATGCGCGTCGCAACGGCTGGATCCAGCCGGCGCCGACCGCCGCGATGCTCGATACGGTCGCGCGTCGCGCGCAGCAGTGGGCCGCGCGCGGCGCACCGGTCGAAGTGCTCGGTCGCGACGACGTCGCGCGACGTCTCGGCACGCACGCTTACGCGGGCGGCTGGATCGATCGCCGCGCAGGCAGCGTGCAGCCGCTCAGCTATGCGCGCGGGCTCGTGCGCGCGGCGCAGGTGAGCGGGGCGGTCGTGCACGGGCTGACTCGCGCCGTCGGGCTGACGCGTGCCGACGGCCGCTGGCGGATCGCGACGGCCGGCGGTGCGACGCTGTCGGCGGATCGCGTCGTGATCGCGACCAACGGCTACACGGACGGGCTGTGGCCCGGCTTGCGCCAGTCGGTGATCGCCGCGAACAGTTTCATCGTCGCGACGCAGCCGCTCGCGCCGGATCTCGGTCGCGACATTCTTGCCGGCGGCGAGGTCGCATCGGATGCGCGGCGCCTGCTGCTGTACTTCCGCCGCGACGCGGCCGGCCGCCTGCTGATGGGCGGCCGCGGCCCGTTCGCGGAGCCGCGCGCGACGAGCGACTGGCGCCATCTCGAGCGCGCGACGACGCTGCTGTATCCGCAACTGAAGGGCGTCCGGTTCGAATACCGCTGGGCGGGGCGCGTCGCGATCACCGCGGATTTCATGCCGCACGTGCACGAGCCCGCGCCGGGCGTGACGATCGCGCTCGGCTACAACGGCCGCGGCATCGCGATGGCGACGACGCTCGGCAAGCATCTGGCCGCGCACCTGTCGGGCGATGCGCAACTGCCGCTGCCGTTCCGGGCCACGCCGATCCGGCCGATTCCGTTTCACGGGCTGCAGCGCTTCTATATCGCGGCCGGAGTGGCCTGGTATCGTCTGCTCGACAGCCTTTCCTGACGGGGCGCGGACGCGGGTCGTCATCCGCCGTCCGATCGGGCAGAATCGACACTCCGAGTTTCCGCCGACGGATGCCGCATGACCGATCCGAACGAACCACCCGGCCGCCGCGCGTACGCGAGCTTCGCGCAACGCTATGCGGACATCGCGCCGACCAAGGCGCACAACGCACTCTACGAGCGTCCTGCAACGATGGCGCTGCTCGGCGACGTCGACGGCCTGACGGTGCTCGACTCCGGCTGCGGGCCCGGCATCTGCAGCGAGCACCTCGCGCGTCACGGCGCGACCGTGCACGCATTCGACGTCACGCCGGAGATGGTTGCGCTCGCCCGCACGCGTTGCGCGGGTCTTGCGGTCGAGGTGGCCGAAGGCGACCTGTCGGTGCCGCTTGACTGGCTGCCCGACGGCCGCTTCGACAAGGTGCTGTGTTCGCTGGCGTTCGACTACGTGCACGATCTCGAAGCGCCATTGCGCGAATTCCGGCGCATCGCGCGGCCGGGAGCGACGCTCGTGTTCTCGATGGCGCATCCGATGCGCGACTGGATGGACGAACGCACGCGCGGCGAGGGCACGTATTTCGACACGTCCCGGTTCGGCTTTCATTGGTCGGGCGTCGGCGAGCCGAAGCCGTATGTCGAGGCCTGGCGGCGGCCGCTCGGCGACATCCTGAACGCGGTAGCCGACAGCGGCTGGCGGCTCGACCGGTTCGTCGAACCGAAGCCGCTGCCGGAGATGAAGGCCGCATCCGAACGGCTCCATGCGGAGCTGTCGCTGGCGCCGGCGTTCCTTTGCATCCGCGCGCGCCGCTGACGCGGCGCGGCGGTCAACCGGCGCTCAGTGCCGCACCGGCTCGTCGTTCAGCGTGCCGAGGAACGCTTCGATATCCTTGATATCCTGCGCCGTCATCGCGGGTTTGTCGCCGGGCTTGCGATCGAACGGCGCATCGGTCACGTCGACGTTCGCGCGATATTTCGGCGGGATGTCGTCGTACTCGTCGACCTTGCCGTCCGCGCCACGCGAATAAAACTTCTGCGGCGAGATGCTGCGCTCGTTGTAGAACGCCATCACCTGGTCGAGCGTGTGGAACACGCCGTTGTGGAAGAACACCTGGCGCGTCGCCGAATTGCGCAGCGTCGGCGTGAGGAACATCCCGCAATACTGCGTCTGGTCTTTCAGGTCGTCGCGGAACGGCCCGCACACGCCGAGATCGTAGAACGCCGCGTTGCGGTTCTGCGCAAGCTGCTGGTTGCGCGGCACGCCGAGCGCCTCGTACTGGTAGTCGGTAAACATCGGCGGCAGCCCGTCCTTGCCGGGCTTCGACAGGTGGCAGCCCGCGCAATTCGCCTTGTCCGGATCGTTGAACAGGCGCAGCCCGCGCAGTTCGGCCTGCGACAGGCGCGCACGGCCTTCGAGCCAGCGATCGTACTTGCTGTTGTACGGATGGAACGACGGATCCTCGACCTGATACCGCGCGATCGCGAACATCGCCTCCGACACCGCGAGCTGCGGGCTGTCGAACACGCGCACCCCGAACAGCTGCTCGAACTGCGCGCGGTGCGACGAATGCGCGAGCTTGTGCGCGACGTCGTCGATGCTCGCGTTCGCCATCTCGACCGGATTCAGCAGCGGGCCGAACGCCTGCTGCTGCAGCGTATCGGCGCGGCCGTCCCAGAACATCCCGCCCTGCGGCACGAGCTGCGGCGCGGCCGACGTGCCGGCCACCTTCTGCGCCTTGACGACGCCGGCGGCCGACGCGGCCTGCTGCGCGACACTCGGTGCGGCGTCGTTTTCACCGGCATCGGGTCCGATGCTGAAGTTCGGCTGGCGGTACAGGTACATCAGCGACGGCGGCGGGCGATACCCGCGCTGCGTCATCGCGAGGCCGCCCGGCTGCACGTCGAGCGCGTTCGGCGGGCCGTATGCATGATCGGGGCTGTGGCACGACGCGCACGATTGCTTGCCCGACGCGGACAGCGACGGATCGACGAACAGCGCGCGCCCGAGCTGCGCGACCGCCGACAGCGGCTGCGCGGCGGGCCGCTGCAGCACCACCGGATGCGGATTCGCGCCCGTCCAGCCGGCGACGACGGTGCCGATTGCGGCAGGCACCCGCGCGGGGAACGCGATCGCGAACGCGCCATAGCCGAGCACGGCCGCGCCGAGCACGAACGCCGCGCGGCGCGGCAGGCGGGAGGGGGAACGCGGCGCGGGGGTGCCGGAGGCGTCGGGAGACGGGAACGCGGGGCGAGCTGTCATGCTGTCGGTCGGAAATCGGACGCCGCACGAAGCGGCGCGTCAAATGGAAACGGCCGGCGCGTGATGCGCCGGCCTGCGGTCAACGGGCGCCGGTCAGATCGACGGTGCCGCGCTCAGTGCCGTGCCGAGCGTCGGGTCGAGGTACAGCGGCGTCGTGTTCGGTTTCGACGTGAAGTCGAACAGCCCGCGCAGGTCGCCCGCCGTCGCATCGAACGAGCCGCCGCCGATGCGCTGGCCGCCGAGCCAGTTGTCCTCGATGAAGCGCACGACCGATGCCTGGTCGATCATCGTGTGGTCGACATAGTTCTGCTTCGCATACGGCGAGATCACGATCAGCGGAATGCGCACGCCCGGGCCGCAGCG
The DNA here is from genome assembly GCF_025685725.1 of Burkholderia sp. BKH01. Classification (NCBI taxonomy): domain Bacteria; kingdom Pseudomonadati; phylum Pseudomonadota; class Betaproteobacteria; order Burkholderiales; family Burkholderiaceae; genus Burkholderia; species Burkholderia sp. BKH01. The sequence goes on from NZ_JAOTQT010000013.1 coordinate 85,195, forward strand.
GCCGTTCACGGTGCCGCCGTTCACGCCCGTGGTGCCGCCCGTGCCGCACTTGCCGTTGCCGTTGACCTGGTCGACGGCGTCGGACGACGAATGGGTCGGCGCCGTGTACACGTGGTCATACCAGCCGTCCGAGTCGTCATAGGTGACGATCACGGCCGTGTTCTGCCAGTCCGGCTGCTGCTGCAGGAAGTTGACGACCTTCGTCACGAACGCCTGCTCGTCGAGCGGATCCGAATAGCCCGCGTGCGCATCCTGCGCGGCCGGCGCCTTCAGGAAGCTGACCGACGGGAAGTTGCCGGCCTTCACCGCGGCGAAGAAATCGTCGCTGTCGTACTGGTGGTTCGCGGGTTCCGCCGTCTTGCCATCGGTCTGGACGCTCGAACCGACCGCCGCGATCGAGCTCGGGCGCGTGTGCTGCGGGTTCGACGTCGACGCGTAGTACTGGAACCAGTTGTGGTGCGGGATGTAGTCGGCCGTCGCGGCGTTCACGGCGGTGGCGACCGTGCTGCGGCTGCAGCCCGTCGTGCCGTTGCCGTTGGTCGTCGACAGGTTGAAGCCGCCCATGAAGCCGCCCCACGTGATCTTCGCGCCGTTCAGCAGGTCGCCGATGTTCTTGCCGGTCATCATCGCCTGGTCGGTCGTGCTCGAGCACACGTCGAAGCCCGGGTCGACGTCGTTGATCATCGTGAAGCCGCCCTGGCCGTCGTTGATGTAGTACGAGGTGGCTGCGAGCGTCGAGGGCTGCTTCGACGTCTTGACGATCTGCATCCCGTTGGTCTGACCCGACACGACGTTCAGCGCGCCCGGCGTCGACGGGCCGTAGACCGTCGTGTATGCGTTGTCGCTCATCGCGAAGCGCTGCGCGTAGTTCCACAGCGCGGTCACGGTGTTGCCGTCGAAGTAGCCCATCACCTGGCCCTTCGTGCCGAACGCGCCGGCGCCGCCGGACGAGCCCTTGCCGGTGTATTTCGGGAACAGGTCGGCGAGGCCGTTGTCCTCGGCCAGCTGCTCGGCCGTGTACGCGTGGTTCTGGTCGGCGGTCGCGGCCTGCGTGCGGTCGAGGCGGAACGGGTTCGCCGCGTCGGTCCCGTTGGCCGTGTTCGTGAAGTTCGGGTTCGCGGTGAGCAGCGTGCCCGTCAAGCCGTTGGGCGTCGGCGTGCCGGCCTTCGCGGTGAACGCCGGCTCGCCCGACGGGTTCGTCGCGTTCGGATACGTGCCGAAGTAGTGGTCGAACGAGATGTTTTCACCGTAGATCACGACGACGTGCTTGATCGGCGTGGCGGTCTGCAGCGCATCCTGCGACGACACCGCGGGCGTCGACGTCGGATCGTCGCTGCCGCCGCAGGCGAACAGCGCAAGCGCCGCGGCTGCGCAGGCGGTGACGAGCAAGGCTTGACGGAACATCGGGAAACTCCAGGTAAGGCCTTCGATGGTGGAGAGCGGCCCCGTCGTCGTGTCGGTTCGGCGCGGAGCTCGCGAGAGAGCACGCGCATTGGAACAGTCGCGTATGAAGATATGGGGGCGGAGTGGTTTCGCGACGGTTGCGCTGCGGTATCGATTTCATTACGGCGCGACGCGTTACGAAAGAGAACGGAAAGGGGTGGGCCACGTGCAACCTCGACGACACATTTCGCGGCGCGCGGGGCCGTTGCCGTGAATGCCGCGCGAGGCGGGCGAGAGGGTGCCGTCGGCCGGTTCGCGCGTAATGCCGTGGTTACCGCGTTTTTGACAATCGTGTGACGTATTCATACGATGAACGCCCCGCGACGACGATTTCATGTTGCCGACCGTTACCGAGAATTCAGCGTGCCGATCCCCGTTCTGTTTGCCGTCCTGTGTGCGGCGTTCCTGCATGCGTCATGGAATGCGCTCGTCCGCAGCAGCGGCGACCGGCTGCGGTCGGCCACGGTTCTGCAGATCGCGATCGGGCTGTTCGCGCTGCTGTTCCTGCCTGCCGCTGCGCCGATCACGCCGGTGAGCTGGCTCTGCGTCGTCGCATCGGCCGTGATCCACGTCGTCTATACGCTGCTGCTGGTGCGCGCATACGAGCACGGCGACCTGACCGTCGCCTACCCGGTCGCGCGCGGCACCGCGCCGCTGCTCGTCACGCTCGGCGCGGCGGCGTTCGCGGGCGAGCACCTGAACACCGGCGCGCAAGGCGGGCTCGTGCTGATCTGCGCGGGCATCATGGCGATCGGGCTGGAGGGCGGGCGTGGCGCGAAGCACCGGATGACGCAGGTGCTGCCGACCGCGTTCGCGACCGGCGTGTCGATCGCGGCCTATAGCGTGGTCGACGGGGTCGGTGTGCGGGAAAGCGGCAGCACGGTCGGCTATACCGCGTGGATGTTCGTACTGACGGGCATGATGATGGCCGCGTACTACCGGCTGCGCGCGGGTCCGCTGCGGCTGACGCAGGATGTCGGCGAGACGGCGAAGGCTGCATGCGGCGGCGTGTTCGCGGCGCTCGCGTACGGCATCGTGATCTGGGCGATGGATCGCGCGCCGATGGGTCCGGTGTCGGCGCTGCGCGAAACGAGCGTGGTGTTCGCGGCGCTGATCGCGCGCGTGTATCTCGGCGAGCGGCTGACGCCGCGCCGTGCTGCGGGATGTGCGGTGATTGCGGCGGGGGCGTTGCTGATCAGTGCGTTCGAGGCGGTGCGGTGAAGGCGGCTGCCGAACGTGCAAGGCGTTCGCCCTGGTAAATCAGCTTTCCACCGGCATCGCGCTCGTGCACTTGATCTCGTCGAGGCACACGCTCGAATGCACGCCGCTCACGCCGGGAATCCGCATCAGCGTTTCGAGCAGGAATTGCGACAGCCCCTTCAGGTCGTGTGCGACGACCTTCAGCACATAGTCGATGTCGCCCGTGACCGAGAAACATTCCTGGATCTGCGCGAGATCGGACACCAGTTTCTGGAACTTCGAGAGGTCGCGGATATGCCCGCGCTCCATCGTCACGTGCACGAACGCGGTGACGCCGAAGCCGAGCGTGTCGGGGCAGAGCCGGGTTTCGTAGCGGCGGATCGCGCCGATCTCTTCCAGCCGCCGGTGGCGCCGCAATGTCTGCGCGGGCGACAGGCCGACGGCCTTCGCCAGATCGAGGTTCGACGCACGGCCGTTCTCCTGCAGGATCGAAAGCAAGTGGCGATCGATGCGGTCGAGATCCGGTTCAGGCATTTTTATTTCCTCATTTGTCTCCTGGATGCAATCTTATCTCATAATGTAGGGTTTGCATGAACGGGTTACGAAACCCGATTTCGCCGTCGCGACGCTAAACTGACGCCGGATTTTCGTGTGTGGCCGCAGCAATGCGGGCGCGGAGACAAATCGGCGGCCGATCTGGCGGGCACGCCGACGCGAATCGGGCGCCGCCACGCGAAGATTGCAGTCCCCAACCCGGCGGCTCCACGAACGGCCGCCGGCACAGCAAAAACAGCGCCCGGCACACCGAGGCGCGCCGCACCGCTTCAGGCGGAGGCGGACAGAGTGGAGAAGACATGGTTTCTGGAAACGAGAGCGACGGCCTGAAGCGCGGGCTGAAGAACCGGCACATCCAGCTGATTGCGCTCGGCGGCGCGCTGGGCACGGGGCTGTTCCTCGGCATCGCGCAGACGATCAGGATGGCCGGACCGTCCGTGCTGCTCGGCTATGCGGTGGCCGGCATCGTTGCGTTCTTCATCATGCGCCAGCTCGGCGAGATGGTCGTCGACGAGCCCGTCGCCGGTTCGTTCAGCTACTTCGCCAACAAGTATTTCGGCCACTTCACGGGCTTCCTGTCCGGCTGGAACTACTGGGTGCTGTACATCCTCGTCAGCATGGCCGAACTGTCGGCCGTCGGGATCTACGTGCAGTACTGGTGGCCGGGCGTGCCGACCTGGGTGTCGGCGCTCGTGTTCTTCGTCGTCATCAACCTGATCAACCTGACCAGCGTGAAGTCGTACGGCGAGACGGAATTCTGGTTCTCGATCATCAAGGTCGCGGCGATCGTCGGGATGATCGGCTTCGGCGGCTGGCTGCTCGCGAGCGGCAATGCCGGGCCGGAGGCCAGCGTCAGGAACCTGTGGCAGCACGGCGGCTTCTTCCCGAACGGCGTGTCGGGGCTCGTGATGTCGATGGCCGCGATCATGTTCTCGTTCGGCGGGCTCGAGCTCGTCGGCATCACGGCGGCCGAGGCCGACGATCCGAAGCACAGCATCCCGCGCGCGACCAACCAGGTCATCTACCGCATCCTGATTTTCTACATCGGCGCGCTCGCGGTGCTGCTGTCGCTGTATCCGTGGGAGAAGGTCGTCAGCGGCGGCAGCCCGTTCGTGCTGATCTTCCACGCGCTGAGCAGCAACCTGGTCGCGAACGTGCTGAACGTGGTCGTGCTGACGGCCGCGCTGTCGGTCTACAACAGCGGCGTGTACTGCAACAGCCGGATGCTGTTCGGCCTCGCGCAGCAGGGCAATGCGCCGAAGGTGCTGTGCTCGGTGAACAAGCGCGGCATTCCGCTCGCCGCGCTCGGCGCGTCGGCGCTCGCCACCGGCGCGTGCGTGCTGGTCAACTACTTCATGCCGGGCAAGGCGTTCGAGGTGCTGATGGGCCTCGTCGTGTCGGCGCTGATCATCAACTGGGCGATGATCAGCCTGATCCACCTGAAGTTCCGCCAGGCCAAGCGCGCAGCCGGGGAGAAGACTTCCTTCCGCAGTCTGGGCTATCCTTTCACGAATTACCTGTGCCTGGCATTCATGGCCGGCATTCTCGTCGTGATGTACCTGACGCCGGATCTCCGCCTGTCGGTGTACCTGATCCCGGTATGGCTCGCGGTGCTCGCGATCGGGTATCGCTTCCGTCAGAAGAATGCAGGCTATGCGGTGCGCGACGGCGTGTCCGCAGGCTGACGCAGGCCACCACCGACCATTCTTCCAAACGAGACCGACTCAAGCCATGTTCGAACACATCGACGCGTACCCGGGCGACCCGATCCTGACGCTCAACGAGAACTTCCAGAAAGATCCGCGCGACCAGAAGGTCAACCTGAGCATCGGCATCTATTTCGATGCCGAAGGGCGGATTCCGGTGATGGGCGCCGTGCGCGAAGCCGAAACCGCGCTGCAGCGCGAGAGCGGCCCGAAGCCGTACCTGCCGATGGTCGGCCTGGCCGCATATCGCGACGCCGTGCAGGCGCTGGTGTTCGGCGCCGATCACCCGGCCCGCGCGGCCGGCCGCATCGCGACCCTGCAGACGCTTGGCGGCTCGGGCGCGCTGAAGGTGGGCGCCGATTTCCTGAAGCGCTACTTCCCGGACGCGCAGGTATGGCTCAGCGATCCGAGCTGGGAAAACCACCGCTTCATCTTCGAGCGCGCCGGCTTCACGGTGAACACGTATCCGTACTACGACGAGGCGACGGGCGGCCTGAAGTTCGACGCGATGCTCGCGGCGATCGACGCGCTGCCGGCGCGCAGCATCGTGCTGCTGCACGCGTGCTGCCATAACCCGACCGGCGTCGACCTCGACGAAGGCCAGTGGGAAAAGCTGATCGACGCGATCGAGGCGCGCGGCCTGCTGCCGTTCGTCGACATGGCATACCAGGGCTTCGGCGCGGGTCTCGATGCGGACGCGTTCGCGGTGCGCGAGCTGGCCCGCCGCGGCGTGCCGGCGCTGGTCGCGAACTCGTTCTCGAAGAACTTCTCGCTGTACGGCGAGCGCGTGGGCGGCCTGAGCGTCGTCTGCGAGGATGCGGCCGCGGCCGAGCGCGTGCTCGGGCAACTGGCCGGCGCCGTGCGCTCGAACTACAGCAACCCGCAAACCTACGGCGCGAAAGTCGTCGCGGCCGTGCTCAACACGCCCGCGCTGCGCAAGCAGTGGGAAGAAGAGCTGTCGGCGATGTGCCGTCGCATCGCGCGGATGCGCCAGTCGATCCACGACGGGCTGCGCGACCACGTCAGCGGCGAAGCGCTCACGCGCTACGTGAAGCAGCGCGGGATGTTCACGTACACGGGCCTGACCGAATCGCAGGTCGACGCGCTGCGCGAAGTGCACGGCGTGTACATCCTGCGTTCGGGCCGGATGTGCGTGGCGGGCCTGAACGATTCGAACGTCGGCATCGTTGCCGACGCAATCGGCAAGGTGCTGAAGAGCGGCGTCTGATCGTCGCGCGCCCGGCGCGCAACGCTGCTGGCCGAACCGGCTGTCTCCCGTCGCGGAGGCAGCCGGTTTTTTGTTGCGCGGCCGGCCGGCTGACGCGCGCGCAGGCGCGGCGGTACGATCACGGAATCGGACACAGGACAGAGGAGCGACATGGGCATCCGGATCATCCAGCTCGGCACGCCGCGCGCGGCCGGCGAGGGCCTGCGGATCGGCACGGTGCGGCGGCCGCCGCGCGGCGTGCCGAAGGCGGAATTCGCGTCGCGCAACTACTATGATGTATGGTTGCCGACGCTGTCGCCGAGCCCGGAGCTCGTCGCGCAGGCGCAGGCCGCCGAAACCGATGCGGAATGGAACGCGTTCAAGCGCCACTTCCGCGCGGAAATGGCGCACGGCGATCCGGCGAAGGTGCTGGACCTGCTGGCGGCGCTGTCGGCGACCACCGCGTTCTCGATCGGCTGTTATTGCGACGATGAGCGCCACTGCCACCGCAGCGTGCTGCGCGAGCTGCTCGCGGAGCGCGGCGCGGCGATCGAGCCCGACGCGGGCTGAATCGGCGGCACGATACCGCACCGCGATCGTGCGGTGCAGCGAACCGGTTGACGTGGGTCAAGCGGGCGGCTGCGCGCGCCGCTATGCTCTCTTCATGGAGCCATCACGACAATGACTGGCGGACAGATGCAGATTACCTTCCCGCCCGAGCCGGCCGAATATTGCGCGCGCGACCTGGTCGTCGCGTTTTCGGCGCTGGTCGACGGGCGTTGCGTGCAGTGCGCGGTCACGGCCGAGGCACTGGAAGACCATTTCGGCGCACCGTCGCTGCTCGAACGCGACCTGCTGGGCGCGTTCGACGCGCACCGGCCGGCGATCGAGGCCATGGCACGGCGGATGCTCGAGGAAATCGGCGGCCGGCCGGTGTTGCTGCACAGCGGCCACTTCCGGCTCGGCGACTGACACCGCAGGAGGGCGCATGACACTGCAGGGCAACATACACGAACGCGACTGGTCGGTCGAGGTCGAGACGCGCCCGTGCGAATCGGGCGAATTCCGCTGTCGCGTGTCGGTCGAGCACGGCAGCGGCGCCGCGCGCTTTCACCATACGTTCGAGCATAGCCACGCGTATCCGACCGAGCGCGAGGCGATGATCGAAGGGCTGCGGGCCGGAATGACCTGGATCGAAATGAAGACGTCGCAGGTTTTCAACGTATGAACGGTGCCGTGCCGGCAGGGGCGCGGGCACACCACATCGGCAGGCCGGCGATCGAAGAATCCGCGCCATGCCACGGGAAACACACACCGCCGCGTTTCGGCGCGCGCGGTGCATGCAAGGCGGTCGACGAGCGGGCGGCCCCGTCAGGAGAAACGACATGGGCGTGGGCATGCAGATCGCCTGCCTCGGATTCACGGGTTCGGCAGCGGTCGAAGCCGAAGCCGGCGCGCAACTGGTGCGGCTCGAGCGGTTTCGCGCGCTGATCGACGGCTGTCACCTCGCAATCGAATCGCGCGTGGCGGCCGACGGCGCGCGCACATACGACGTGCGGCTCGACCTGGTGTTTCACGGCTCGGTGCTCAGGCCGCTGCCGCCGTGCACCGGCGACAACGTGGACGACGCGCTGCGCCGCGCGTTCGCTCAGGCCGAACAGGCGCTGATCGCGTGCCAGGCGGGCCGTGGAAGGGTGATGCCGCGCGACGCGGCGACCGACGGCACGGCGGCTCGGTGACGCATGGCGCGCGCCGCCGCGCTGATGATGCCGGTGCGTACCTCAGACCCGATTCAGACCTGCGCGAGTGCTTGCGCGTCGATGATGCGCACGCGCTTGCCGCGCGTTTCGACCAGTGCCTCGCGATGGAACCGCGAGAACATCCGGCTGACCGTTTCGAGCTTCATCCCGAGATAACAGCCGATTTCCTCGCGCGTCATCCGCAGGTTGAATTCCGTCGCCGAGTAACCGCGCGCCTCGAAGCGCGACGACAGGTTCAGCAGGAAATGCGCGACGCGCTGTTCGGCCGACATCGTGCCGAGCAGCAGCATCTGGCTCGATTCGCGCACGATCTCGCTGCTCATCATCTGGTAGAGGAAGTGCTGCATCGGCTTGATCTCGCGGCACGCCGCTTCGAGCGCACCGAACGGGATGATGCACACCACGCTGTCCTCGAGCGCGATCGCGTCGCAGCAATGCTGGCCGCTGCCGATGCCGTCCATCCCGAGCGTGTCGCCGGCGATCTGGAAGCCCGTCACGTGTTCGCGGCCGTCGCGATGCATCATCACCGTCTTGACCGAACCCGCGCGCACCGCATAGATGCTCTGGAACGGATCGTCGGTGCGGAACAGCGCGTCGCCCTGGCGAACCTGCCGGGTCGCGCAGATGATCGCGTCGAGCCGGCCGTATTCGGCGGCCGTCAGTTGCGGCGGCAGGCACATCGAACGCATCGCGCAGGCCGAGCAGCGCGCGGCCGGATGTTTGGCGGCGTCGGCGCGCGCGACCGCACGCAGCGGAGTCGTCGGCCGGGGCGCGACGGGTAGGTCGGCGGCGCAGGCGGTGGCGGTGGACATGGGTCGCTCCGGCTTGTCAGGGACGGTGCACGCGAGCGTGCACCAGGGATTCGATGACACGACACGCGGCGTCGAATTCGACGGTCTTGTCGAAGAAGTAATCGGCTCCGGCCGCGGCGCATGCCTCTCTGAACGCCGGCGCCGAATGATTCGTCAGCACGATCGTGACGATGCGCGGCGCGGCCTTCGCCAGCATCCCGATCAGGTCGAGGCCGCTGCCGTCCGCGAGCCGCAGGTCCACGATCACGACATCCGCCCGGCTGCTGCGGATATGCGTCCACGCGTCCTGGCCGTCTTCCGCTTCGCCCACGACGGCGACGCCGCGGATCGCGCCGACGAGCAGCGCGATGCGCTGCCGGACGGCGACGGCGTGATCGACGAGAAACACCCTGAGCGCGGCGGGTGACAGGCTGGCATTCATGCCGGCAGTATCGTGTTGCGCCGCCGAAAATGAAATCGGCCGAATTGGAAGTTGATGTAGGCCGCTTCGACGCGTTGTAGGGCGTTTCCTACAACGCGTACGGGAAAGCGCCGGAGCGCACTGGATGTTGCGATGCCGCTCCGGCGGGCTTCGCTGCCGGGTCAGCCGGCCCGGCGCGCGTCCAGCGCATCGCGTGCGGTGCGGCACGCGGCGAGATCCCACGCGGCGCAGCCGACGCTCTTGAACAGCAGCGGTCCGCCGACGGCGAACGCGCCGCCCAGCACGTCGGCGAGCGACGCGACGTGCTGCCAGTCGACCTGCGCGACGATCAGGTCGCCGGCCTCGTGGCGCGCGCCGGCCGGATCGTCGACGACGAGCCGGCTGCCGTGCACCGTGTTCGCATCGATCTCGGCCGCATCCGCGGTAAACGCGCCGACGCCGACCACGAGCCGGCCTTCGCGCGCGGCTTCGCGGTAGACGGGCGTGCGGCTCGTCGTCAGCGTGACGACGACGTCGATCGCATCGGGAATCGCGTCGCCGTCGAGCGGTGCGAGCCGCGGCGCTTGCGCGCGGTGCGCGGCGCAGAAGGCGGCCGCGCTGGCGGCGCTGGTGCCGCGCACGTGAAGGCGCGCATCGGGAAAGATCGCCGCGAGCGCTTCCGCGTGATTGGCCGCCTGCTTGCCGGTGCCGATCAGCAGGATGTTGCGCGGCGCGGCGCCATGCAGCGCGTCGATGCCGAGCGCGGTGACGGCCGCCGTGCGGCGGCCGGTGACGGTCGGGCCGTCGAGCGCGAAGCGCATCTCGCCGGTGGTCGCGTCGTACGCGGTCACCTGGCCGAGGATCGTCGGCAGCCCGCGCGCGCCGTTGCCGGGGCACACGTTCACGAGCTTGTGGGTCGCGAGGTCGCGCGCGCTCGACGGCATCGACAGCATCACGCCGCCGGCCTGCAGCGGCACGACCAGGCGTTCGGGGCTGACGATCTCGCCTGCCGCGTATTCGGCGACGGCCTGCCTGAGCGTGGCGAGCAGCGCCGGGTAGTCGAGCAGCGCGGCCGTGTCGGCCGCATCGAAAACGGGAATCCGGGAATGGGCGGTCATCGTATACGTCGTGGGCGTCGGTGAGCGTGGACGACGGGCGCATGACGCACCCGCCGCGAGGCTGCCGGATACCGTGATACAGGGCAGCGTGGATCGAATCTATACCAATTTCAACCGCACGCGCAACCCGGAAAATCAAACGCGGCGCCGATTTTGGTTCTAATATCTGTCCAGAAGGGGCGTCGTGGTCTCGATGCATGCGCCGCTCCGGTATAGTGCGAACCCATTCCAAGTCCACGCCCGCGACCGGGCAGGAGCCATACGATGATGTCCGCGCGTCCCGAGTCATTCGAAGGCGGTTTCAGGCCGCTGCAGATCTACGAGCAGGTCGCCGAGAAGATCCGCGACGAGATTCGCGCGGGGCGCTACGCAGCCGATTCGCGGCTACCGTCCGAGCGCGAGCTTGCGGTGCTGTTCCAGGTCGGCCGGCCGGCCGTGCGCGAGGCGCTCGGCGCGCTGCAGAACGAAGGGCTGGTGTTCACGAAGCGCAATTCGGGCACCTACGTCGTCGCGTCGCCGCTCGACGTGCTCGCGGAACGCGGCGACATGCGAGCGGCATCCGAAGCCGACTTCAGCCCGACGTCGACGCTCGACGTGCGGCTGATCCTGGAGCCGGCGATCGCGCGCCTCGCAGCCTCGCACGGCCGCGCCGACCCGGGCGCCGAGCGCTATCTCGCGCAGATGGAAACCATCACCGACGTCGACGATCCGCATCAGCGCGCGCTGTGGAACGAGAGCGACCGGCTGTTCCACCGGCAACTCGCGCTGATGACCGGCGACCCGCTGATCGTGAAGATCGCGGACGAGGTCGCGAAGACGATGGACCAGCCGCTCTGGAAGCGGCTGAAGGACGACGGCATCTACGACGCGGGCCGGATCCGGCTCTACGTGTCCGAACACCGGCTGATCTACGAGGCGATCGTGTCGGGCGATGCCGATGCGGCCGCGTTCTATGTCGAGCAGCATATCCGCCGCGTGCGGCGTGACATCGCGCCGAAGTGACGCGCATGGCTTCGCTCTGGTCTGAAATATGACCAGAATCGCGAAAATTATTTTGAAATTGCTTGCGATGTGACCACGCGTGTCCTACATTGGTTTCACACAAAACCAATCAGGAGACATCATGCGATACCTCGTTACCGCGCTCTCGGTGGCTGTTGCCGCCGGCGCGCTGACTTCCGCTCACGCGCAGGAAGTCGTGATGATCGGCCATTCGGCGCCGCTGACGGGCCCGCAGGCCGCGAACGGCAAGGACAATGAAAACGGCGCGCGCCTTGCCGTCGACGAACTCAACAAGGCCGGAGTGAAGGTGGCCGGCAAGACCGTCACGTTCAAGCTGCTGTCCGACGACGACCAGGCCGACCCGAAGGCCGGCGTGCAGGTCGCGCAGAACCTCGTCGACAAGGGTGTCGTCGCGGTGCTCGGGCCGTACAACTCGGGCGTCGCGATCCCGGCATCGCGCGTGTATTCGAACGCAGGCGTGCCGATCCTGCCGGTTGCGTCGAATCCGGCGCTCACGAAGCAGGGCTTCAAGAACATCTTCCGGATCGGCGCGAGCGACGAGCAGCTCGGCGGCACGATGGCCACGTTCGCCGCGAAGACGCTGAACGCGAAAACCGCGGCCGTCGTCGACGATCGCACCGCGTACGGGCAGGGCGTCGCCGAGCAGTTCATGAACGTCGCGAAGGCGAACGGGATCAAGATCGTCGACCAGGAATACACGAGTTCGTCGGCCACCGATTTCCTCGGCATTCTCACCAAGATCAAGGCCGGCAACCCCGACGTGATCTTCTTCGGCGGTTATGCGGCGCAGGGCGCGCCGATGGCCAAGCAGATGAAGCAGCGCGGGCTGCGCGCGAAGCTGCTCGGCGGCGACGGCATCTGCTCGGCCGACATGGGCAAGGTGGCGGGCGATGCGGCATCGATCGTCTACTGCGCGCAGGGCGGCGTCGCGCTCGAGAAGACGCCGGCTGGGCGCGAATTCCTGAAGAAGTACCACGACGCCTATCACACGGATACGCAGGTCTACGGCGTCAACTACTACGACGGCGTGAAGCTGCTCGCCGACGCGATGGTCAAGGCCGGCACGACCACCGACAAGGCGAAGCTGATCGCGCAGCTCGCGAAGTCGAACTATGCGGGTGTCGCGGGCACCTATTCGTTCGACGCGAATGGCGACCTGAAGGGCGCGCCGACGTCCGTCTACGTGATCCGCAACGGCCTGCCCGAGCCGTACGCGAAGTAACGGCCAGCCTGCCATCGGACGGCGGCCTGACCGCCGTTCTTCGTTTCAACGCGTTCGATAGACCATGAAAATTTCCCGATCCCTTTCCACCGTCGAAGTCCATACGGGCGGCGAAGCGTTCCGCATCGTCACGAGCGGGCTGCCGCGCCTGCCTGGCGACACGATCGTCCAGCGCCGCGCATGGCTCAAGGAGAACGCCGACGAGATTCGCCGTGCGCTGATGTTCGAGCCGCGCGGCCACGCCGACATGTACGGCGGCTACCTGACCGAGCCCGTGTCGCCGAACGCCGATTTCGGCGTGATCTTCGTGCACAACGAAGGCTACAGCGACCATTGCGGGCACGGCGTGATCGCGCTGTCGACCGCCGCGGTCGAACTCGGCTGGGTGCAGCGCACGGTGCCGGAAACGCGGGTCGGCATCGACGCGCCGTGCGGCTTCATCGAGGCCTTCGTCAAGTGGGACGGCGAGCATGCGGGGCCCGTGCGCTTCGTCAACGTGCCGTCGTTCATCTGGCGGCGCGACGTGTCGGTCGACACGCCGTCGTTCGGCACCGTGACCGGCGACATCGCGTATGGCGGCGCGTTCTACTTCTATGTCGACGGCGCACCGTTCGACCTGCCGGTGCGCGAGGCGGCGGTGGAAAAGCTGATCCGCTTCGGCGCGGAAGTGAAGGCCGCCGCGAACGCGAAGTACCCGGTCGTGCATCCGGAGATTCCGGAAATCAACCATATCTACGGCACGATCATCGCGAACGCGCCGCGCCATCCGGGCTCGACGCAGGCGAACTGCTGCGTGTTCGCGGATCGCGAGGTCGACCGCTCGCCGACCGGCTCCGGCACCGGCGGGCGCGTCGCGCAGCTGTACCAGCGCGGGCTGCTTGCGGCCGGCGACACGCTCGTCAACGAATCGATCGTCGGCACGATCTTCAAGGGGCGCGTGCTGCGCGAGACGACGGTCGGCGACATTCCGGCCGTGATCCCGGAAGTGGAAGGCAGCGCGCATATCTGCGGTTTCGCGAACTGGATCGTCGACGAACGCGATCCGCTGACCTACGGTTTTCTCGTGCGCTGAGCAGCGGCGCCGATCGGCCGCCGTCGCGCGGCCACCCGGTTGTTGTACCAGGCCTGGCGCGTCGCTCCCGTTGCGGGGGCACGCGCCTTTTTTGCGTGCGGCCGGTCGCGACACCGCGCCGAGCATGCAGGCCCAAGGCCGCCACGGCCGGCGGGCCGCGCGAGTTTTGGTACGATGCACCCTTTTCAGCCGAGCTCCACCCGCGTGAATCGCCGAAACGTGTCGTCAGTGCGTGACTTCTGTGCCAGCTGGGTCGCGCGCGCCCAACCCGTCGCGGCTGCCGCCGTCGCGAGGGTCAAGCCTCTCGCCGCCGCCGCGTGGCAGCATCTCCGTCATCCGACGCGCCGCGGCGCGCTGCTCACGGCCGCCGCCGTGCCGGCGCTGTTCGTGCTGTACGTGGTCGTGCTGATCCCGTTCACGCCGGGCATCGGCGACATCCGCAAGGCACGCGTCGACCAGCCCGCACAGGTGCTGTCCGCCGACGGCAAGCTGCTGGCCGAATTCAAGCCGTCGAACCGCGAGTGGGTGCCGCTCAAGCAGATCTCGCCGCATATGGTCGACGCGCTGATCGCGACCGAGGATCATCGCTTCTACGAGCATCACGGCCTCGACTGGAAACGCACCGCGTCGGCCGCGCTCCATACGTTCTCGGGCAGCCGCCAGGGCGGCTCGACGATCACGCAGCAGCTCGCGCGCAACCTGTATCCGGACGAGATCGGCCGCGCGCCGACGCTCACGCGCAAGGTGAAGGAGGCGATCACCGCGCTGAAGATCGAAGCCGTCTACAGCAAGGACCAGATCCTCGAGACCTACCTGAACACGGTGCCGTTCCTGTACAACGCGTACGGCGTCGAGATGGCCGCGCGCACCTATTTCGACAAGTCGGCAGACGAGCTCGACGTGCTCGACAGCGCGACGCTCGTCGGGATGCTGAAGGGCAACAGCTACTACAACCCGGTGCTGAACCCGGAGCGCGCGCTGCAGCGGCGCAACACGGTGCTCGGCCAGATGGTGAAGTACGGCAAGCTGTCGCCGGCGCAGTTCGCGCAGTTGCAGCGCCGGCCGCTGCGCATCGACTTCGAGCGGCAGAAGGAGCCGCCGGGGCCGGCGCCGCATTTCGCGCAGCAGTTGCGCAAATGGCTGATCGCGTGGGCCGACCGCAACGACTACAACATCTATTCCGATGGCCTCGTCGTGCGCACGACGATCGACTCGCGGCTGCAGCAGATGGCGACGCAGGCGCTCACGCTGCAGGGCAATCAGTTGCAGGGCATTGCGAACAACGCGTGGAGCGGCCGCGACGGCTGCGGCACTGACAACGAGGTGTTCCGCACCTTCATGCGCGAGTCGCCCGAGTACAAGGCCGCGCAGGACGCCGGCAAGGACGACGCGGCCGCGATGAAGCTGCTCGCGGCCGACCGCGGCTTCATGCGCGCGCTGTGCAAGACGAAGACCGACGTGCAGGCCGGCTTCGTCGCGATCGATCCGCGCGACGGGCAGATCCGCGCATGGGTCGGCAGCCGCGACTTTACCGACGAGCCGTTCGATCACGTCGCGCAGGCGCGGCGCCAGCCGGGCTCGACGTTCAAGCCGTTCGTCTATGGCGTCGCGTTCGCGAGCGGGATGAAGCCGGAAGACACGTTCATCGACCAGCCGGTCGAGATTCCGCTGAAGGGCGGCGAGATCTGGCGGCCGAACGACGACGTGCCGCCTACGGGCAAGCCGATGACGCTGCGCGACGCGGTCGCGCTGTCGCGCAACCGGATCACCGCGCAGGTGATGGAGAAGGTCGGGCCCGCGGCCGTCGCGCGGCTCGCGCGCGACATGGGCGTGCGCGAAAGCCCGCTCGAACGCGTGCCGTCGCTCGCGCTCGGCACGAGCCCGGTCACGCTGAAGGAGATGGTCGCGTCGTACGCGACGATCGCGAACGGCGGGCTGTACGTCGAACCGCAAATGGTGACGCGCATCGAAAACCGCCAGGGCGACGTGCTCGCCGAGTACGCGCCGGCGCCGCCCGAGCGCGCGCTCGACGCCGAAGCCGACAAGACGCTGCTCGACGTGATGCGCGATGTCGTGACGCGCGGCACGGGCGGCAGCATCCGCACGCGCTTCGGCATTCGCGGCGATGTAGCCGGCAAGACAGGCACGACGCAGGACAACGCGGACGGCTGGTTCATCCTGATGCAGCCCGGCCTCGTCGCCGGTGCGTGGGTCGGATTCGACGACGGCCGCGTGACGCTGCGCAGCGATTACTGGGGGCAGGGTGCGCACAGCGCGCTGCCGATCGTCGGCGATTTCTTCCAGCGCGCGCAGCGCGCCCGGATCGTCGACACGAAGGCGAAATTCGATACCGAGCCGTCGCCCGGCTGGTTCGCGTCGCTGCGCGAGCGTGCAACGGATCTGTTCGACACGTGGTTCAGGCCCGAGCCGAAGAAGACGCCCGCGCCCGTCAGGACGCAGCGTGCGGAGCTTCCGCCGGAGGCCGACGAAGGCGCGGCATCGGCTGCTTCGGCCGCATCGGCACCTGAAGCGGCGTCCGGCGGCATCGTCGAGGAATGGATCCCGGCGTCCGACGTGGCCGCATCGGCCGCCGCGCTGTCGGCAGGCGCATCGCAACCGCAGACGGCGCAGCCGCTGGCCGGTGCAAGTACGGCGAGCGGCGGCAGCGCGGGCATCGGCGCCGCACCGGCCGCAGCGCCTTCGGCCACGCCAGCCCAGCCGCCCGCACCGGTCGCGCCGGTCGCTCCCGACACGACGGGCGCCTCGCAGTAACGAATCCGTTCAGATTTCGCGCGATGCTGCCGTAATCCTGTTGTCACGACAGCTCGCGCGGTCGCTCCGCGCCACTCCGATGCGGCCTCCCAACGACTACGTCGCGCTGGCGCGCGACGACCTCTGCGCAGGCGTGCCATTCGGCTTCGATCTCTACGATGCCGACGGCGCCGCGCTGCTGCCGGCCGGCACGACACTGAGCGATGCCGCGCAGCATGCTTTCCTGTTCGACCATTTTCGGCCCGTGCGCCTGCGCGACGACACCGATGCCGATCCGCACATGCCTGGCACGGCGCCGCCCGCCACGCGAATGGGATTGTCGGCCGGCGCCGCGATCGGCATCCGCCGCCGGGTCGGCACGACACGCACGCTGCAGCGCTTCCGGCTGATCGGCGTCGCCGCGTCGGGCGCGCTGTTCGTCGAGCCGCAGCCGGCGGCCGCGCTCGACTTCGCGCGCGGCGATGACGTCGAAGCGGTGGCGATCGGCCGGGCCGCGGTGTCCCGTTTCGGCGCGACGGTCGAGTCGGTGCAGGTGTCGGGCGCCGCGCCGTTCATGATCCTGTCGCCGCCCGGTTTCGTCGATCGGCTGCGCACGCGCGCCGAGCCGCGCGTGCCGGCTCGGATCGCGGCCTGCTGTACGGGTGGAGCGGGTGGGACGGAAAGCATCGGAATGGTGCACGACATCAGCCTGAGCGGGCTGTCGGTCGCGTTCGACCGGACGATCGCCGCACCCGGCGAGCCGTTGCGCGTGCTGCTGCCGTACGCGGCGGGCGACTGCGTCGAATTGCTGGCGCTCGACGGCACGGTGCGGGCCGTGCATGCCGATCCGGTGGCGCCGGCGCTGACGCTTCATCACGCAGCGTTCGGCGAGACCGGCGCCGACGATCTGGTTCGCCTCAAGGCACTGCTGTTCGACAGGTTGATGGCGTCGACGGATACCGACCAAGCGCGCTGACACGCGGGCAGCGCCCGCCGGATGCCTTAGCGCGGCATTCGGCCCATGAACGCCGTTAATCGTCTGATGATTCGGGCGACTTCCCCGCGATTGTACGGTTCCCGTCAACAGTGAATTTGCGATTTAAGTATTTACCCTGATAGCCGCGCCTCCTAGACTTCTACTCATGCGCAACGACCCCGAGTCCGAAGCGCCTGACAAAACAATCCTGGAGGTAACGCATCATGAAATCGCTGATCAAGGCAGTTGCACTGGCCGCGCTGGTGGCCGCACCGATCGTCTCGTTCGCCCAATCGAACCAGCAGCCGCTGACGCGCGCGCAAGTGCGCGCCGAGCTGGTGCAGCTCGAAAAGGCCGGCTACAACCCGAACGACTGGGTGAACTACCCGGAAAACATCCAGGCCGCACAGGCGAAGATCGCCGCCGCGCAGAACACCGGCGCGCAAGCCGACGCAACGGGCTACGGCGCGAATGCCGCCGCAACGTCGCAATCGGGTCATCGCGTGGTCGTGCCGGCCGCCGCCGATCGTTCGTCGGTGTACTTCGGCCACTAAGCCGGCCGGCGCCCGCAACGGCGCCCGGTCTGCAGGCTCCCCCGAAACCCGTGCACGGTATCCGTGTACGGGTTTTTCGCTTGTGCATGCACGAATGAGCCGGGGCGAGCGCGGTGCGCCGGCCCGGCGTCACGGCGCGGTGCCTGCGTGGCGGGCACGGGTCGCGAGCACCGCCGCGACGCCACCGAGGATGGCGGCCGATGCGAGCGCGAGCCGCCAGGTCGGCTGTTCCGACAGGAACAGCACGGCGCCGGCCGCGGCGATCGGCGGCACGGACAACTGGATTGCTGCAGCGCGCATGGCCGTGAGGTGCCGCAGCGCGGCATACCAGACGACGTAGCCGAGGCCGGATGTGAGCGCACCGGAAAGCACGGCAAGCACGATGCCGGCCGGTGTCAGGTGCACGCGGTCGGCGAGCGCGACGCTCAACGCGAGCGCCAGCGGTGCGGCACGCAGGAAGTTGCCGGCGGTCGCCGCGACCGGATCGGCAGGCTTGCGGCCGCGTATCGAGTAGATGCCCCATGCAACGCCGGCGACAGTCATCAGCGCGGCGCCTTGCGGTGTCGGCGCCGCGAGCCCCGGCGAAACAAGATACAGCAGCCCGCCGAGCGCGACGCCGAACCCGGCCCAGCCCGCCGGGGCGAACCGTTCGCCGGCGCGCCATCCCGCCGCGAACATCGTCAGTTGCACGGCGCCGAACAGGATCAGCGCGCCGGTTGCGGCACTGACGGTCAGGTACGCGAACGAGAAACACGCGACATAGGCGAACAGCATCGCCGCCGCGGGCCAGTCCGCAGGCGGGGCGGGGCGTCGCGCACCCGCGCGGGCAACGATCGCGAGCATCAGCGCGCCCGACACGAGGCGCAGGCTGCCGAAGCTGGCCGCGTCGATCCGTCCGGCCTGCAGCGCGAGCCGGCACAGCAGGGAATTCGACGCGAATGCGAGCATCGCGACGGACGTCAGCGCGGCGACCCGCACGCCCGGCCGCACGTGCAGCGCGAATGCGGAGGCGGGCGGGCGCATCGCGGGCCTCACGCGTGGTTCGCGGCGATCAGCACGGCCACGCCGAACAGCGCGACGCCGAGCGGCGCCGTGAGCTGCCGTCCCCACGCCGCATTCTTTTCGATGGCCATCAGCGCGGCGAGCGACAGCATCCAGCCCAGACTGCCGGCGCCGACGACGAACATCAGCAGCATCAGCGCCCAGCAGCACCCGACGCAAAAGAGCCCGTGGCTTGCGCCCAGCGCAAATGCGTTCCGCAACGGCGTGCGGCCGCGCCAGCGGCTGATCACGAAACTGAAAGGGGTGCGACACCGGTCCAGGCAGTGTTCCTTCAGCCTGCTGAACTGGAATGCGCCGGCGAGCGCGAACACGGCCGCGCCGATCAGCCAGCCGCGCCACGCGAGCGCCGGCACATGCGCGACGCCCGTCAGCACCAGTGCATGCAGGCCGTGCGCGACGAGGCCGAATCCGCTCCACACGACGACGTAGCCGATGCCGACGAGCGCGAGCAGGCGCGTCTGGTCGTGGCGGTTCGCGACGACGCGCGCGAACGCGTCGAACAGCGACAGCGTCGTCGGCAGCATCATCGCAAGGATCATCAGCGTCCAGGCGGCCGCGTTCAGCACGGCCGGCAGCCATAGCGTGCCGCCCGGCAACGCGCGACAAAGCGCGCTGAACGGTTCGGAGGCGGCACCGTCGCCGTGCTCGAGATAACGCCCGTACGGACTGCGCGTCCACGCCCACAGCGTGACCCACGCGAATGCAACGAGGCTCGTGAGCACAAGCGGAAACAGGCGCCGATGCAGCGACGCTGCCATGGCCGTTTCCGTGCGATCGCGATTCACGCGTCGAACAGGAACGTACTCTGCAACGCGTTGTGATTCTTCAGATCGACGTCGATGCCGATCGCCGCATTCTTCGACCGGTAGACGGGCGCCTTGCCGACGAACACGGGTGCGCCGGGCACCGTCGAGAACACGGTGTCGGTCAGCGTCGTCTGTGCGCCGCTCGGGCCCAGGTACGGCTCGAGTTCCGCGTGATAGTCGGTGCCGATCGACAGCGTGCCGCGCGCGCCGTTGACGTCGAACCGGATCGGTGCGCGCTCGATCGACACGACCTTGCCGATCAGTTTCGCGAGTTCGGCGATCGGGCCGCCGGCCTGTCCCGTGTAGACCTTGAGCAGCGCCTGCTCCTGCGCGTCGGACGCCGTGTCGCTGACGAAGATCGCGGCCGTCCAGTTGCCTTGCAGGATATTGCCCGGCACGCGGCACACCGCGGCGATCGTGTTGCCGCCGACGTCGACGCCGTCGACCGTGCCCTTGTCGACATGCCATGCGACGATGGTGTCGCACACGCCGAAATCCGGATCCTCGCCGATCCAGCACGGGCATAGTACGCGACAATTGCAGACCTCGAGCAGACGGCCTTCCAGGTGATAGCTCATGATTTCCTCCAGAGAGTGACGGCGATTGCGCGTTGCGCAAGGCAGAGGAAACCGGCTGACGAAACGTCACGCCCGCTCGGCGACACGAACGCGAAATGCGCTGAGAAATGCGCGGAAGCGGGACGGGATGGATGCGATAGCGCTGGCCTGAAGCTGCGTATCAATTTTTCAAGTTTAGGTGCGCGTGGGTGATATGCAAGCCGGCGCGCGAGCACGATGCCGGCTGACAAGCGAACGCGCGTGCGCTAGCATCGCGGACGGTGTCGCCGCGCGCCGAGGCGCGGCAGGGGCGTCAGGCTCCGCACCGGCTTCCACGACTTCAACGAACAACAAGGAGCATCCATGCGTGTCTTGACCGGTCTGCTGTGCTCGCTGGCACTGGCGGCGAACGTTGCCCATGCACAGGCGAATTGTGCGGACGCGACGGATCAGGCGACGATGACGGCGTGTGCCGATCGCGCGTACAAGAAATCCGATGGGGAGTTGAACCGGACCTACCAGGCCGTCACCGGGCGCCTGCGCGATGCGCGGCCGCTTGCCGACAAACTCGTGAATGCGCAGCGCGCGTGGATCGCATACCGCGATGCCGAATGCGGTTTCTCCAGCGCGAACGCCGAGGGCGGCAGCGTGTACCCGATGGTCGTATCGACCTGCCTCGACGATCTGACGAAGGCGCGCACGGAAACGCTGAAGGCCTATCTGTCCTGCGAGGAAGGCGATCTCGCGTGCCCGGTGCCCGCCAGGTAAAAGTCGCGCACCGGCCCGGCCGGTGCGGCTCGCGATCCGCTGTTTCGGGTCGTCCGTTACACGTCGTCCGTTACACGTCGTCCGTTTCGTCGAGCAGCTTGTGCCGCATCGCGTAACGCACCAGCGCCGCTTCGTGCGGCATCTGCATCTTTTCCAGGATTCGCGTCTTGTAGGTGCTGACCGTCTTCGCGCTCACGCACAGCGCGTGCGCGATCTCGGTCAGCGTCTGGCCGGCGGCGATCCGCCGGAACACGTCGAATTCGCGATCGGACAGCCGCTGGTGCGGCAGCGTCTCGGCCGGCTCGTTCAGGCTCTGCGCGAACTGCTCGGCCATCGCGAGGCTCACGTAGACGCCGCCCGACGCCACCTTCGTGACCGCGCCGACCAGTTCGGCGCTCGCGCTTTCCTTCGTCAGATAGCCTGACGCACCCGCGCGGAACGCGCGCACCGCATATTGCTGCTCCGCGTGCATCGTCAGCACGAGCACGCGCAGCGCCGGCTTCTCGTCCTTGATCTGCTTGATCAGCTCGACGCCGTTGCGGCCCGGCATCGACAGGTCGAGCACGAGCACCTGCGCGGGTGTCGAACGCACGAGCGCGATGGTCGACGGGCCGTCGCAGGCTTCGCCGGCCACCTCGAATCCGCTGGCGTTCTGGAGGATGTGCCGCAGACCGTCGCGCACGAGCGTATGGTCGTCGGCGATGAGCACCTTGATCATGAGATGAGAGTTTCCTGTTGAACGGAACTGAGCGGAAACGCGACGGTAATCGAAAAACCGCGCGCGAGCGCGGTATCGATGGTCACGGTGCCGCCCAGCATGTGTGCGCGTTCGCGAATGCCGATCAGGCCGAACGATTTGTCCTCGTGGACCGTGCCGCCGGGCGCCGCGCCGCGGCCGTTGTCCGCGACGCGCAGCACGCAGAAGCCGTCCTCGATGTCGAGCCGCAGCGCGACGCGCGTCGCATCCGCATGACGCGCGACGTTCGTCAGCGCTTCCTGGACGATGCGGAACAACGTGGTCGCGCCCGTACTGGTGAACGTGAGGCCGCCGGTTTCGATGTGACGCTCGACATCGATCCCGTAGCGGTTCGTGAAATCGTTTGCGAGCCATTCGATCGCGGGCACGAGGCCGAGATCGTCGAGCATCACCGGCCGCAGGTCGGCCGCGATGCGCCGCACCGATGCGACCGTCGCGTCGATCAGCCGCCGCATGCCCTGCAGGTGCGACAGCGTGCCCGCGTCGGGCTGCGCGCGGTCGGTCACGCGCAACTGCTGCTCGACCACCGACAGGTCCATCTTCAGCGCGGTGAGTTGCTGGCCGAGGTCGTCGTGCAGTTCGCGCGCGATGCGCGTCTTTTCTTCTTCACGCACGTTCTGCAGGTTCGCCGACAGTTCGCGCAATTCCTCGCGCGATTGCTTCAGCGCATTCTCGGCGCGCAGCCGCTCGGTGATGTCGCGCAGCATCACGGTATAGAGCTTGCCCGACGCGTCGCGGATCTGCGAGATCGACGCCTCGATCGGAAATTCCTCGCCGTTGGCGCGCAGCCCGAACAGCACGCGCTGGCGGCCCATCTGCCGCTCGGAGACACCCGTCACGCCGAACTGGTCGACATGCTTCGCGTGCGCGGCGCGGAACCGCTCGGGGATGAAGCGCGACAGCGGCGCGCCGATCGCCTCCATCGCGGACACGCCGAACACCTGCTCGGCCATCGGATTGAAGATCACGACCGTCTGCTTCTCGTCGATCGTGATGATCGCTTCCATCGACGAACGGATAATGCCCATCATCCGCGCCTCGTTGAGGATACCGCGGCTGCTCGCACCGGAATCGGCCGTGGCGCCGAACCGGCCGCGCATCAGCGCATGGGCGAGCGCCGCGAACGCGAACGACGCGATCAGTCCAGCGGCAAGCACCGTGCCGGCCGCGCGCTGCGCGCCGGTCGCGCTCGGGCGGCCGTCCGCGGAATAGGCGAGCGTCAGCGCGGTGCCGCCGAAATTCAGCACGTCGGTGCGCCGCAACAGGTCGGGTGAAGCCAACGCCTCGTCGGTCGTCGTTTCGACGCTGGCGATCGCGCGCGGATCGCCGCCGGCGGTCATCCACAGGTCGATTCCGCGTTCCGCGTCGAGTGCGCGCTCGACCAGGCGCCGCGGGCTCAGCGCTGCGAACAGCATCCCGTCGGCGCCGGCCTCGCGCGTGCCGGACGGCGTGGCGGCCGCATGCGGCGAGGTGCTCACCGGCAGGAACAGTGTGAGGGTGCGAGCGTCACGGGACGTATCGTCGTCGGCCGGGTGAACGCCGAGCGCGATGTCGGCGGTCTGCAGCGCGCGCGCCAGCGGCGCTGCGTCGGACGCGCCGAAGCGCACGACGGGCGAACTCGACGGGGGGGCGCTGAGCGCCGCGGCCGCGAGCGCGCCGCCCGGCATCGGTTTCGAGCCGGCGAGGGCGCTGCGTGTCGCGGGCGGCAGCGGCACATAGCCGATCTGCCGGACCGGCGAGCGACCGCTGTCGAGATCGAGCGTCTCCGCATACCGGCGCCATTGCTCGGGCGTCATTTCCGGGACGAGGCTGAATGCGCCGCGCGCGCCTTCGAGCACGGCAACGCCGGACTGCAGCTCGTGGCGCAGCATCGCGGTCACATGCGTCGCGCGGCGCTCGAAGCGCGTACGGACGGCGCCTTGCCACTGCTCGCGCACCAGCAGCGCGACGCCGAGCGACAACACCGCGCCGGCGCACAGCGCGACGATGCCAGCCGCGAGCGGCTGGCGTAACATGATCTTAAGGCGCGTGGGCCCTCGGGCATCACGCGTCGGGGTTCCACTGGCGGTCATTCGATAGCCATTCTGTTGTCGGGGCCGCCTAAGGGGCCTGTTCACACTATTAACGGGCTTGCGCTGGCTACCGGAAGGGCCGATCGCAAGGAATGCGACGAAGCGAATACTCGACGTATTCGCCAGGAGCATCGCGCGGCGATCGGCCCTTCTGGTGGCCAGCCTCACAAAAATGTTCTATCAAAAATCAGGGAGACGTGCGTTGCCGGCCTCATTGTGGCGTCGATCCTCGC
The DNA here is from genome assembly GCF_025685725.1 of Burkholderia sp. BKH01. Lineage (NCBI taxonomy): Bacteria > Pseudomonadati > Pseudomonadota > Betaproteobacteria > Burkholderiales > Burkholderiaceae > Burkholderia > Burkholderia sp. BKH01. The sequence goes on from NZ_JAOTQT010000013.1 coordinate 109,249, forward strand.
TTGTCCCCCAAGGGAACTTCCTTCGGGCGTTTGGCTCGGCCAAACGGCGCGCTTCACTCCTTGCATGCGCTCCGAAGGAAGCCCGTTGGGGGCAACCGGCAACGCACGCTCGCAAAACAGTTGTTGGCGTGAACAGGCCCTTGGCACTCGGGCAGCACGGCAAAACCGGGCAAAACTCGCATCGGCTGCGCGCAACGTCTATTTTCAAGGTGAAATTGTGCGCGTTTTACACGTCTTTTGTAATAGGGTCAGCTGAAAATGCGGCAAACGGCGCGGAGCAGCGGGCGCGCCGGCTGCGCTTGACGCGCGTCAACGAGCGCGTCGGCACGTGGGGCAGACTGTTCGGCAGGCAAACCGGCGCCGGGCCGGCTTGCGATAACGGGCCGCCGTCGCACAACGCGCGATGCGTGCCCGGTCGGAGGGAGGGACCATGTACAAGCGGATTTTCGTCGGGCTCGACGGCAGCCCGAGCGCGCGTCTCGCGCTGAACGAGGCGATCCGGATCGCGGCGGCGTCCGGTGGCGAGGTCACCTGCGCGTATGTCGTCGAGCATCGGCCTCAGCTCGTCGACGTCGATGCGGGCTTCGCGGCCGAGCACGACGGCGATGCGGCCGCCACCGCTGCCGCGACGCCGGTGCTCGACGATGCGAAAGCGGAGCTCGCGCAGCAGCACGTGCCGGGCACCGTGCGCGCGCTCGACGCGTACGGCGAGGATGTCGCCACGGTGCTGATGCGTACGGCGGCCGAAGCCGACGCCGACCTGATCGTGATGGGCACGAGCGGGCGGCACGGGCTGCGCCGGCTGCTGCTCGGCAGCGTCGCGGAATCGCTGCTGCGCGCGGCCGACCGGCCCGTGCTGCTGGTGCGGCACAGCGAGCCGGGCGCGCCGACGGCCGCGTGATGCACGCGGTGCGTTGCTGACGCATGGGCGGTTGCGGCCGGGAGACTGCCGCGCGCCTTTGCCGGATCTGCCTGATGGAACGCGCGACGCGCTGATCCGCGCAGCGCGCGCGGGTGCGCCTGTCGCGTTCGACGCATGCGCCGAACGGACGAGGGCGCTCCGGATGCGCGCGCACCTGCGCTGTTGCATGCCCGCGGTTGCATCCCGACACGCAGTTCTGGCAGCATCGACCGTGTCCGCTTCGTCGCCGCGCGCATGGCCGCGGCGATCGACGCAGCGGCATCCGGCGGCACCCGGTCGCATCCGCGACCAACCGGGCCGTACGCCGAATGCCGGTTTCTCACCTTGCCGACGTCATCCGCCATGCCGATTTCCGCCACCGACCTGATCCGCCAGTTCGACCTGCAGCCGCACCCCGAGGGCGGCTATTTCCGCGAAACCTACCGCGCGACCGATTCGGTCGTGCGCCCGGCCGACGGCGCGCCGCGCGCCGCATCGACCGCGATCTACTACCTGCTGTGCGACGGCGCCTATTCGTCGTGGCACCGGATCCGTTCCGACGAGGTCTGGCATTTCTACGCGGGCGATCCGCTCGAGGTGTGGGTGCTCGACGAGCGCGACGGGCTGACGATCCACCGGCTTGGCAACCCGCTCACGCATCCGGGCACCGTGTTCCAGACGGTCGTGCCGGCCGGGCGCTGGTTCGGCGCGCGCTGCGCGTCGCCGGAGCACGTCGCGCTCGTCGGCTGCACGGTTGCGCCGGGGTTCGAGTTCGCGGAATTCGAGCTGGCCGACGCGGCCATGCTGGCCGCCGCGTTTCCCGACTACGTGGAGCACGTCGCAAGGCTCGCGCAGCGCCCGGCCGCGTGATCGCCGCAAGCGGTGCAACCGTCGGCCCGGAAGCCCGCGCCGACGGCGTGTGTTCCGCACGATCCCGGTCAAACCCGTTTAGAATGCCCGTGATGCGCAAGGCCTGCGGCGGACGTGCCGCGGCGGCCGTTGCACAGCCGGACCGACGGCCCCCGTCGCGCGGCCCGCATGTCTTCCAGGAGCGCCGCCGTGTGGCACTTTCCCGTTGCAATTCCATCGTCACTCGGCCCGTGGGCCGTATTCGCGAGCGTGTTGATCACGCAGCTCGGCGTGCCGGTGCCGGCCGTGCCGATGCTGATTCTCGGCGGCACGATGGCGGCAATGGGGCAGGCGTCGTGGGCCAGCATGTTCGCGGCGGCGATCGGCGCGACGATGCTCGCCGATTCGCTGTGGTTCTTCATGGGCCGCACGCGCGGCCGGCGCCTGCTGAACGGCCTCGTGCGCTTCTCGCTGTCGCTCGACACGACGCTGCGCTTCGCGCGTAACGTATTCGAACGATACGGCGCGCCGCTGCTCGTGCTGTCCAAGTTCCTGCCGGGCCTCGGCCTCGTGTCGGCGCCGCTGCTCGGCACGACCGCGATCGGTGTCGGCGTGTTCCTGTTCTGGGATCTGGCCGGCGCATCGCTGTGGGCCGCGTTCTGGCTCATCGGTGGTGCGGCCATTCATGACCAGATCGTCCAGTTCGTGCTGTGGGTGCGCGCGAGCGGCGGCACGATCCTCGACGCTTTCCTCGCGATCTTCATCACGTTCCTGCTGTACCGCTGGGTGCGCCGCGTGCAGTTCCGCCGCTATCTCGCGCAGGTGCGCATCTCGCCGCCGCAGCTCGTCGAGATGATGACGTCGGACGAACCGCCGCTGATCTTCGATGCGCGGCCGCGCGCGATCCGCGAACGCGAGCCGTACCGGATCGCCGGCGCGGTGCCGGTCGATCTCGATTCGCCGGACCTGCTCGACCCGGAAATGCTGAAACGGCCGATCGTCGTCTATTGCGTGTGCCCGAACGAGGCGACCGCGAAGCGCCTGATCGCGAAGATGCAGCGCAAGAAGATGATCCACAACATCCGGGCGCTGAAGGGCGGCCTCGATGCGTGGGAGAAGCACGGCTATCCGGTCGAGCCGCTGCCGGCCGATCTCGATTCGTCGCGCTATTTCGTGCGCCCGGAACACGGCGCGCTCGAAGGCGAATATACGGTGCGCGCGACGTTATCCAAATAAATGCGCGCGCGGCACCGCGCGCATTCGAATATCGCTACCGGTTTCACGCATTGCGATTTTGTGAAAATCGGCTGGCGTGAAACCTCTGAGTATCCATATAATCCCGCCTGCATATTTCGTGCGCGTGATCGCGCACATTCGACGCGCGTTCGTTTGCGCTGAAAGCGATTGATCCCGTTGCCGCTTGTCACGCGCTCAGCCGCGTCGCACGGGCCGCATGGGCGTATTCCGTGAAACAGGCCCGATCCGTTTTCCGGATTGCTCCGGAATATGCGGATAATCCGCGGCGATTCCCATCGGATTGACGCAGTATCCGTGTCGCTTTCCATTCGGAAAACGACGGCGGGGATTATTTCGTTTTCGGCTGCCAGTAAAGGCATGAACGGTCGCGCATTGACATCGACACAATGACGGCGGCCGCTTGCGGCTGCCAGGAGACGGACTTGAAACAACCAGAAGACCAGCTGCACCGCGGGCTAGAAGAACGGCACATCAACCTGATGGCGCTCGGCGCGACGATCGGCGTCGGCCTGTTCCTCGGCTCGGCCACCGCAATCCGCACGGCCGGCCCGGCCATCCTGCTGACCTATCTGCTGGGCGGCATCGCGATCTTCCTGATCATGCGCGCGCTCGGCGAGATGGCGATCACCAATCCGGTCGCCGGCGCGTTCAGCCGCTACGCGCGCGACTACCTCGGCCCGCTCGCCGGCTACCTGACCGGCTGGACCTACTGGTTCGTGTGGATCGTCACCTGCATGGCGGAAATCACGGCGGTCGGCGTCTACATGCATATGTGGTTCCCCGGCGTGCCGAACTGGATCTGGGCGCTCGCGGCGCTCATGGCGATGGGCTCGGTGAACTTCATCGCAGTCAAGCTGTACGGCGAATTCGAGTTCTGGTTCGCGCTGATCAAGATCGTCACGATCGTGCTGATGATCATCGGCGGCGGGCTGATGATCGCGTTCGGTATCGGCAACGGCGGTGTCGCAACCGGCATCTCGAACCTGTGGGCGCACGGCGGCTTCATGCCGAACGGCATCGGCGGCGTGATCGCCGCGCTGCCGATCGTGATGTTCGCGTATCTCGGCGTCGAGATGCTCGGCCTGACGGCCGGCGAGGCGCGCAACCCGGAGAAGTCGCTGACGAAGGCCGTGAATTCGGTGTTCTGGCGCGTGCTGATCTTCTACATCGGCGCGCTGTTCGTGATCATGTCGCTGTATCCGTGGGACCAGATCGGCACGCAGGGCAGCCCGTTCGTGATGACGTTTTCGCGGCTCGGCATTCCGGCCGCCGCCGGCATCATCAACTTCGTCGTGCTGACCGCGGCGCTGTCGTCGTGCAACAGCGGCCTGTTCAGCACCGCCCGGATGCTCTACAACCTCGCGCAGCAGGGCCAGGCGCCGAGCAAGCTCGGTCGCGTGAACCGCAACGGCGTGCCGGTGTATGGCGTGATCGTGTCGGTCGCGCTGCTGCTGATCGGCGTGCTGCTCAACTATCTCGCGCCGCAACACGTGTTCACGTGGCTCACGTCGGTGTCGACGTTCGGCGCGATCTGGACGTGGTGCGTGATCCTGATCGCGCAGATGCGCTTCCGCCGCACGCTGTCGGCCGACAGGATCGCGCGCCTGCCGATCCGCGTACCGTTCTATCCGCTCGGTTCGTACGTCGCGCTCGGGTTTCTCGCGCTGGTCGTCGTGCTGATGGCGTTCACGCCGGACACGCGCGTCGCGCTCGTGATCGGGCCGGCGTGGATCGCGCTGCTCGGCATCGCGTATGCGCTGTTCTACGCGAATCGTCCGGCGGCATCGGTGCCGACGAAGTCGTAAGCAATACGGATAAGCCCGCGCGTGCGTTGATCGCGATCATACGCGCGCGGGCCGGACGTTCTATGCTGAACGGATTGCTTGTCCGCGCTTCGCGTGACCACCCGCCGATCCCCGCGACCGTGCCAGCCATCCGGCCGCCGCGCGCCGCTTCCACGCGAAGCTCCCGTCGTCGCTCCGCGACGACGCGCACCCACGGAGGCCTTCGCCATGCAGCCTGACCAGTCCATCCCGACGCTCGCGCGAATCGCGCTGGCCGTCGATCCGACACCCGAATCGCTGTCCGCCGCGCGCTACGCGCGCACGCTGCTGCGCCCCGGCATGCGGTTGCGCATCGTCTGCGCAATCGACAACCCGCGCCTCGTATTGCCCGACATCCCGCGCATCGACGCGCTGCTGACGTCGGCGCGCGAGGACATGATCCGCGAGGCGCAAGCCACCAACGCGCGGATCGCGGCGCTGTTCGACGACAGCGGCATCGAGGTCGAGCAGGTCGTCGTCGATACGTCGGTCACGGGCGGCACGGTCGCCGATGCGTTGGTGAACGACACGCTGGCGTGGCGCGCGGACGTGCTGGTGGTCGGCGCGAATCCGCACCATGGGCTGCTGCGGCTCGTCGAAGGCGCGATGTCGGACACGCTGACGACACGCGCACGCTGCGCGCTGCTGATCGTGCCGGCCGCCTACGAGCGTCCGTCGGACGGCACGCTGCAACGGCTGATGTTCGCGGTCGACGGCAGCGAGCCGTCGCTGCACGCGGTGCGCGTCGGGCTCGGCTTCGCGGCGCCGACGACGTTGCTGTATGCGGCGTACGTGATCGATCGCGCGGTTCGTCTGACCGATATCGTGCCGGTGCGCGCGCTCGAGGATGCGTACCGCGCGGAGGGAGAGGATGCGCTCGCGAAGATCGGTCCGCTGTTCCATGCGACCGGTAACCCGACCAAGCGCGGTATCGTCGAAACGCGTCCGACCAGCGACGACGTGGCCCATGCGCTGATGCGCGACGCCGTGCACTGGCGTGCGGAATTGCTGGTGGTCGGCACGCATGGCCGGCGCGGCATCGCCGCCTGGCTGATCGGCAGCGTCGCGCGCCGCATTGCGCACCTCGCGCAAGTGCCTGTTTTGCTCGTGCGTGGCGCGGAGTGAATCGCGCGGCGTGAATGGCGCGGTGTCGCACACGAAGCGGGCCTGGATTGACCTGCATCATAAACGGCATGCGCATCGCGTGAGACTCTGACAGGAGACCCGGCGACGTGGTGGGTCTGTCGTTCATGCACGATGACAATCGTGCATGAACGCGAGCATCGATCGGCGGCGCGTTGGCCGCCGTCGCATCGTTTTCGTGAGCCGCGCCATGCGTTGCATGGCGCGTCATCCGACCGGGAACTCTCTGGCACGAGGGTAGGCAGCCGACGGCTGCCTTGGAGGACGGGCGGGGTGCGAGTCACCCCGTCCGCTTTCCGCGTTGCTGGCCCCGTCTGATTTCTTTTCCTCGCAGGTATCGTCGTGAATGCTGCCGTGTGGCACGGTACGCCATGGCACGTCATGGCGCGCGGTCGCGCCGATGCGGGCCGGCGGATGGTTGCGGCATGCACGGCATCGCCGTACATGCGCGGCACGCTGCCGGCCTTGCGGAAGTTTCTGTCGCGCGCAGCCGCGCCGCGTGCGTGTTCAGAGGCTGCGAAGAATCGACCGCAGATTATGCCGGCGGCCGGCGCTGCGACGTACACGCGGGCGTTGGCACACGACATGCAGCGGCGCGCACGCGTTGCACGTGCGGTTGCGCAGCCGGTTCGCATGCGGCCAGCCGGGGCGTGCCTTGCGGCGTGGCTCCGAAACGGCCGGCGCGTCGGGTGCGGCCCGCGCGCAGAGTGCCGCGGCGAACCGTTGCAGCGCAAGTACCGACCCCGCGACACTCTGGTACTTTTCGCGGCCGATCTGCCCGTCGAGCGTGACGAGCAGGCCGGCTTCGCGTGCGAGCGCGAGCAAGGTGTCGAGGTCGTCGGACGGACGGTTGCCGGCCGACACGGCCCGGGCGGGCAGGGCGCGCGTGTTGCCCGACGCGTGCCGCTGGCCGTCCCGGCCCGGGAAGTTGCGATGTTTCATGGTTGGTCTCCTGCGCCGGACCCCGCATGCCGGCTCGATGGCCGGCTGGGCGATGACCCGGTATGAACGCTTCGTCCATGCCATCAGTATCGGGTGGCGATGACGCGATGCCAAGCGGCGCGCGCTGAAGTCGCTGTCAGGCATTGCGCGCGCGTATCGGAATCCGCTGACACGCATGGCGGCCGATCGGCGGTATCCGCGACGATCCGGCACATTCGTTCCGACGAATGGACAGCGCGCGGCGGGCATCGCTTGACGCATGATTTCGGCCGGTCTAAGTTTCCCGAACTGCATCGGCGTTGCGCGGCGTTCCATCGTCGGCCCGACGCCGGTGCCGCGCCCCGGGGTGGCGCGGCAGGAATTCCAGTTGCGTTCGCGGGCGGTTTGCGCCGCGAACCATGCGCGGCCGGTCCGGAGACGGATCGGCGCGGCGGCACGCAACGTGCCGTTGATCGCGCGCAAATATGCTCCGGCGCATCGCACGCCGCGCGGCCATCCAGTCTTTAAGCTTCCAGTACCGTCATCTTTTCGTTCCTCGACCGTCAGGAGTTCGTCGATGTCCAAGGACAATTTGCTCGATTCACTCAAGGAAGCCGCCGAACGGCGTGCGATCGGCGCGGACCAGTTGCGCGCGATGCTCGACGACGAAGTACGCGTGTTGTCGTCCGGCGCGCGTGTGCACGACTACATCCACGTGTTCGCGATCCGGCACCTGCGTGAACGGATGCGCCAGCAGGACGATCTCGACAGCGACACGCGGGCCGATACGCCGACCACGGAATCCGATCCGCGCCCGAGCCACCGTCTATGACGTGCGCTCGCCGCGGCTGACGCCGCAGGCGTCGCCCGATCCGTCGCCGGGCCGCGGCCAAATTCCGCTCGCCCCCCGCTCGACCTCCACGCATGCGGTCGACGGCGAGCTGGCCAACCCGAAACGCCCGGTGATTTCCTCTTACGAAGCCGTCGGCGCCGTCGCCGCGCCCGGCGACCTGCGCGCGCGAGGCGCTGGGCGGGCACGACAGTCCTGACGATCCGCTGACAACTGGCGGCGTTTTTCACTGAATTGTCACAACGGCCTCAAGTAAGCGGCGCGTTTGCCGTTTACCCCGGTGAATTCGTCCACCGGGCGTTCGCTTTCCCTTACCGAGTCGTTGCCATGTTCTCGTCCATCCGCGCCCGCATCCTTGCCGCGTGCGTCGCCATTGTCGTATTCGCGCTCGTCGCCACCACCCTGATCAACTACTTCATCGCACGCTCGTACAACGACGACGCGATCGACCGCAACCTGACCTCAGTCGCGAACGGCCACGTGGTCGGGATCGCCGACTGGGTCGCCACCCGGAGCCGAATGATCGCGTCGCTGCAGGATGCCGCTCTGGCGCCCGATCCGCTGCCGGTGTTCAAGCAGATGGCCGCGGCCGGCGGCTTCACGAACGTCTACGCGGGCTACGCCGACAAGACGTTCCGCTTCTCCGACCCGACCGGCATCCCGCCCGACTACGATCCGACCGGCCGCCCGTGGTACAAGCAGGCCGCGCAGGCCGGCAAGCCGGTCGTCACGCCGCCTTACGTCGACGCCGGCACCGGCAACCTGGTCGTCACGTTCGCGGTGCCGATCCTGCGCGACGGCGCGCTGAAGGGCGTCGTCGCCGCGGACGTCGCGATGGACAGCGTGATCGCGAACGTGAAGTCGATCCACCCGACACCCGCGAGCTTCGGGATGTTGATCGACAGCAGCGGCCACGTCGTCGCGCACCCGAACCCGAAGCTCACGCTGAAGCCGGTCGCCGACGTGTCGCCCGAGTTCGGCGCTACGAGCGCCGCGTCGGTCGCGGCCGCGACTGCGCCCGTCGAGGTCAGTGTCGGCGGCGATGCGAAGCTGGTGCGCGCGCGGCCAGTGCCGGGCACCGACTGGTACGCGCTGGTGCTGCTCGACAAGACCGAGGCGACGGCCGGGATGCGCTCGCTGCTGACCGCATCGCTGATCACGCTGGTCGTGATCGTCGGCGTCGCGTCGCTGATCATCGGCGCGATCACCGCGACCGCGTTCCGCCGCCTGTCGCAGGTGCGCCAGGCAATGGCCGCGATCGGCTCGGGTGCGGGCGACCTGACGCGGCGCCTGCCGGCCGACGGCCGCGACGAAGTCGCCGACATCGCGCGCTCGTTCAACAGTTTCGTCGACAAGCTGAACGACGTGATGCGCCAGATTCGCGACGCGAGCGAATCGGTGCGCACGGCTGCGAACGAAATCGCGGCGGGCAACCAGGACCTGTCGTCGCGCACCGAATCGGCGGCGGCGAGCCTCGAGGAAACGGCGGCATCGATGGAGGAAATCACGGCCACCGTCGGCCAGTCGGCGGCGGCGGCCGGCCAGGCCGACGAACGCGCGGCGGCCGCGTCGCGGATCGCGTCGCACGGCGGCGTGGTCGTGTCGGACGTCGTCGCGACGATGGGGAAGATCGAGGAAGCGTCGGGCCGGATCGGCGACATCATCGGCGTGATCGACGGGATCGCGTTCCAGACCAACATCCTCGCGCTGAATGCGGCCGTCGAAGCGGCGCGCGCGGGCGAGCAGGGCCGCGGCTTCGCGGTCGTCGCGCAGGAAGTGCGCAGCCTCGCGCAACGCAGCGCACAGGCCGCGCGCGAAGTGAAGGTGCTGGTCGAATCGACGGTCGCGAGCGTGTCGGCCGGGTCCGGGCAGGTGCGCCAGGCCGGCGACACGATGCGCGAGATCGTGTCCAACGTGTCGAACGTGACGACGATCATTTCGGAGATCACGCACGCGGCGAACGAGCAGACGCGCGGCATCCAGGAAGTGAATCGCGCGGTCACGCAGCTCGACGAAATGGTGCAGCAGAACGCGGCGCTCGTCGAACAGTCGACGGCGGCGGCAACCGCGCTGCAGTCGCAGGCGAACGCACTGGCGACGACGGTCGGGCAGTTCAAGGTTTCGTGACGCGGCCCGCCGGATGCGCGGCCACGCCGCTCAGGAGCAGCCTCGGTCGCGCATCAACGAGAGCCGGTTGTAGAGCGTCTTCAGGCTGATCCCGAGCGCTTTCGCCGCGCGCGGCTTGTTGCCGTCGAAATGAAGCAGCGTCGCCGCGATGAAGCGCTGCTGCGCATGATGCAGCGTCGCGCCGAGCGGCAGCGCCATCGCGTTCTCCGACGTGCGGTCCGGCGGCATCGGCTGCTTCGGCAGCGCGACGTCGATGCCGTCGTCCGCCAGGATGTACGCGCGCTCGATCGTGTTGTGCAGCTCGCGCACGTTGCCGGGCCACGAATACGCGCGCAGCGCCGCGATCGCCGCGTCGGTCAGCCGCTTGTGCAAGCGGTGCCGCGCGTTCAGCGTATCGACGAATTCCCGCGCGATCGCCTCGATGTCGCCGTCGCGCTGGCGCAGCGGCGGCACGTATAGCGCGAACGCGGCGAGGCGGTAGAACAGGTCCTCGCGCAGCCGGCCGTCGCGCACGGCGTCGGCCGGATTGTGGCGGGTGGCCGATACGATGCGCACGTCGAGCGGGATCGGCTCGGTGCCGCCCACCCGCACGATCGCGTTCGATTCGATGGCCCTCAGCAGCTTCACCTGCAGCGCGGCGGGCATTTCCGCGATCTCGTCGAGCAGCAGCGTGCCGCCGCGCGCGGCTTCGAAAAAACCTTCCCGCTGCGCGATCGCGCCGGTGAAACTGCCTTTCTCGTGCCCGAACAGCTGCGACTCGGCGATATCGGGCGGAATCGCGCCGCAGTTTACGGGCACGAACGGGCCGTCCCGCCGCGCACTGAGATCGTGCAGCCTGCGCGCGACGATATCCTTGCCGACCCCGCTTTCGCCGGCAATCATCACGCTGGCGCGGGTCGGTGCGATTTTCTCGATGCGGCCGAGCAGCGTGCGCATCGCGGAAGACCGGCCGGACAGCCGGCGACCGTCTGCGCGCTGCTTCAGCCGGTTTGCGGTTTCACCCATCTGCGTCGGCGGGCCGTTTTGAAAATCGGCATCGCGCGTTCCGTTCATTGCAATATTTATCATGGACAGCGAAACGGCCGCGAAGGTGCCGCTGAATAGGAATTTCCAATGTGCGCGGCGCGGGCGGAAGGAATCGTCCATCGGTCTTTCCGCGAGTAGGGAGCGATTGCGCCATCCAGGGTCGCACCGCTGCTTTTTTACAGAAACCCGATGAAAAAGCCGGTTGCGATCGTATTCAGCCCGGGCCCACCGCGACATCGATCGGTGCCGGACCGGCCGCGGCCGAACAGGCAGCCGGCACGACACCCCGTCCGCTCATCCTCTGTCCGAACACCATTCCCGGCCCGCATCGGGCATGTCGCTTGCTGACATCACCATGCTCGCCCGGCACGCTCGACCGCATGCCGGATGGCCGACAAGCGGCACGATGCCGCGCGACGGAAGCCGGCGCGATGCAAGGATGCAATGAGGACCCCGATCCGTGAGGTGCTACGGCAGGGTGCATGGGTCGTGCTGGCCGTCGGGCTGGCGTCCGCGCTGCAGGCGTGGGCGATTCGCGTCGTCGGCGAGCACGCGCCACTTGCGCTGCTGCCTTTCTATGCGGCCGTTGCGGCTGCCGCGTGGCTGACGTCGTTCGGCGGCGGCCTGGTGGCGATCGCCGCGAGCGTGGCTGCGATGGGCACGCTGTGGTGGCGCGATGCGCCGCTGGCCACGTTGCTCACGCAGGCCGGCACGTTCGTCGCGATCGGCTTCGTCGAGTGCGTGCTCGTGATGGCCGTGAAGCCATTGCTCGCGAACGATCGTCTGCGCGAAATCGATGACGACGGCAGCGGCGACGCGCGTTCGCCGCACCGCGAGCCCGCACCCGCCGCGCGCGCGCCTGACCGCGCGCCTGACGACGGCCAGCTGCGCCGTGTGGTCGACGCGTCGCCCGATGCGATCGTCGGGGTCGACGCCGCGCGGCGGATCACGAGCTGGAATCCGGCCGCGTGGCGGATCTTCGGGATCGACGCGGGGCAGGCAACCGGGCGCGACATCGTTTCGATGATCGCGCCGCGCTGGTTGCGGCTGCATCCGGTACCCGCATCGTTCGCGAACCTGCATGCGCCGGTCGGGCCGCTCGACGTGCTGTGCGTGCGTCGCGACGGCGGCCGCTTTCGTGCGACCTTTGCCGCGTCGCCGATCGTCGACGTGCAGGGCAACTGCATGGGCCTGTCGATGACGCTGCGCGAAGCGCGCGAACGCCGCCGCGGCGAGCAGCGCGACCTGCGTTCGCTGCGCGGCGCGCGCGACGCGCGTGCGCAGGCCGACTCGTCGAACCGGCTGAAGGACGAGTTGCTGGCTACGGTGTCGCACGAACTGCGCACGCCGGTGAACGTGATCTACGGCTGGGTCGAGGTGCTGCGCAACGTCGACGGGCCGGGCTTCGCGGAACAGGCGATCGACGCGATCGATCGCAGCGCGCGATCGCTGTCGCACATGGTCGGCGACCTGATCGACGCGTCGTCGCTCGCGACAGGCCGGCTGCGCCTCGAACACGTGCCGGTCGATCTCGTGCGGATCGTGCGCGACGCCGTGCGCGAACTCGACGCGACGGCACAGGCGAACGGGCTCGTGCTGTCGACCGAGTATTCGATGCCGACCTGCGTGATTCCGGCGGACGGTGAGCGCGTGCGCCAGATTCTGTCGAACCTGCTGTCCAACGCGATCAAGTTCACGCCGCCGGGCGGACGCATCACCGTGTCGCTGACGCGCGCGGGCGAGCGCGTGCGGCTGTCGGTCGCCGATACGGGGCAAGGCATTGCGGCGGAATACCTGCCGCACCTGTTCGAGACGTTCAACCGGCCGGAAGGCGCGTTCGCGACACCGAAACGCGGCCTCGGGCTCGGCCTGTCGATCGTGCGCGACATCGCGCAACTGCACGGCGGCGACGTCGTCGCAACGAGTGCGGGCGCCGGACGCGGGACGACCGTGACGGTCACGCTGCCGGCCGGCTGGGACGCCGACGATCCGGCCGGACAACCGGCTCGCGCGACGGGCGGGCCGGCTGCAGTCGTGCTCGACGGCCGGCGCGTGCTCGTCGTCGACGACGACGCGACGTCGCGCGCCAGCCTCGCCGCGGCACTCGAAACGCTGGGCGCGCAGGTATCGACCGCGCAGTCGGGGCACGATGCACTCGACGCGGTGGAACGGCATCCGCCGAGCGTCGTGCTGTCGGATCTCGCGATGCCCGACGGCGACGGCTTCTGGCTGCTCGATCACATTCGGCATTTGCCGGGCGGCGGCGGACACGTGCCGGTCGTCGCGGTTACCGCGCACGCCGGCACGGCCGACCGCCGCCGCGTGCTGGCCGCCGGCTTCGATGCGTATCTGTGCAAGCCGGTCGACATGCCGACGCTGGCGAGCGTGATCGTCGACATCGCACTGGACGATTCGCACGGCTGGAAAGCGCACGATCGGTAGCAGCGGACATAGCGGGTACGTGGAGCAACGGCGCATGGACCGATTCCTTTACTTCGGTCGAGCGTCCCGAGTGACGGAAAACCGTGCGGCGGGCCCGCTCCGTCTCGCATACGGAGGTCCCCGGATGAAAACGAATCGGATGAACCGGGACGAACGCCGGCCGGCGGCATGCGCGCTGGCAGCCACCGCCGGCGCACTGGCGTTCGCGCTCGCGCATGCGCAGGCGCCGCCTGCTTCGTCGGTGCAGGTCGCGCCGGGCGTCGTCAACCCCGGCCCGACCGCCGACGAGGCCGCCATGACGCAGCGGCCGACCGGCATCGATGCCGAGTTCGTCGACAAGGCCGCGATGCTCGGCAAGGTCGAACGACAGGCCAGCCAGCTCGCGCTCGACCGCTCGTCGAACCCGGACGTGAAGGCATTCGCGCGACGGATCGTCGACGATCACGCGCGCATCGCCGGCGAGTTGCGGCAGCTTGGCGCGCAAAAGGGCGTACCGGTCCAGACGCGGATGCTTGTCGATCCTGCGGTGACGGCATTGCGAACGAAGGATGGCCACGCGTTCGATACGGCCTATGTCGCGCTGGCGGGCCCGAGCGCGCACGAGGCGGCGATCCGGCTCTACGAAGCCGAGGCGCGAAACGGCCGCGACCCGCAACTTCGCGCATTTGCGGCCCGCGCACTGCCGGCGCTGAGAGCGCATCTGGCCGCCGCACGGCAGCTCGCGCAGACGGTTGCGGCCGCGCACTGAATCGCGTTGCAGCCGACCGATTTCAACGCTTGCGCCGGCCGTCGTCTTCGGGGCCGCCCGGCGACGCCTCGTACGGCGGCGAGTCGAGCGCCGTTTCGCCTTCCTCGATCAGCCAGTACGGCGAACTGCCGTAGTACGCATGCAGTGCCTCGGCCCAGTTCGGGTCGGCCATTGCCGGCCAGCGGTCGTGGTCGAAGCCGGGCGCCTCGCGCACGCGCTCGGTGGCAACTGGCAGCACGAAGCACTTGCGCTCGACGTCGAGCATGAGCACGTTCCACGGCACCGCGAGCAGCTTGTCGCCGCTCCCGCGTACGCCGCGCGACGCGACGACCGCATATGCGATCCGGCCGGACCGCACGTCGAGCATGATGTCGGTGATCTTGCCGATGTCGTCGCCATCCGCCGTCAGCACGCGATCGCCTTCGAGCGTGCGGGCGGCCATCACGTCGGGCCCCGGGCCGCCTGAGGCCGTGCGGCGGCCGGCGCCGACAATGCGCGCGGCGTCGCGCGACGGTCTGTCGGTTGTCATCGAAAACCTCCTGGTCGAAACGGCAACCCGGCGCACGCGCGAAACGCGTGCGTGTGCGCATCGCACCCGGGCAGCGGGCCGTGCGGAACGCGGGAGCGCGATGTCATCGCCGACGCGGCAGCGACACGTCCTCGAGCGTATTGGCGAGCTCGTCGCGCTCCGGGCCGCCCGCGCGCGTCGCGATGTCGCCGAGCGACACGATGCCGACGAGCCGCAGGCTGCTGTCGAGTACCGGCATTCGATGCAACTGCACGTCGGCCATCCGCTGCTGGACGTCCCCGACGCCGTCGTCCTCGACGCACCACTGAACGGGTGCTGATGCGACCGCCTGCACGGGCGTATCGGACGAATGGCCATGCGACAGCGCCCGCACCGCGAGGTCGCGGTCGGTGACGATCGCGACGAGTTCGGTGCCGTCGCAAACCGGCAGCACGCCGATATCGAAGCGCCGCATCAATTCGGCCGCATGGCGAATCGTGTCGGTCGGCGCGACGCACACCACGTCGCGCGACATGATCTCGTTGACGCGATACATGAAGCCTCCTTCGTGAGCGAGTCGATTCCTGAGCAGATGCCGTGCCGCGCGCGCTTCGCGCACGCCGGCCCTCGTCGGCCGGGCGACGGAGAAATTTGCCAGCCCGGTTGTACATCTTCCACGTCGGCAATAGCGAGCGGGCGGCAAGAGAGGTCAGTGGCCGATGCCGGTCATCGCGACGATCGCGAGCACCACGGCGCTTTCGATCGCCGCCAGCGTCGCGACGCCGGCGGCACCGCGGATTTCACGCCATCGGCGTTCAAGGATTTTCATCAGATTGCTCCGGTTTTCGCCGGCCCGCCGATGCGCCGCAGCGCACCGCGAGCCGGGTGCCGCCGTCAGCCGTGATCGCGGGGCGGGGAAGGGACGTGCGGCGCGCGACGTTTGTGCTCGCCGGACGGCTTGACGGGGTCGATACGCGTCGCACCGCCGACGGCGGGCGGGTCGCTGGCCGGGAACGTCTCCTCGAGCCCTTCGTCGATGCGCTCCTCCGTCTTCTTGTCTTCAGACGGCGGGCGGGACGTGGCGAGCCGGAGCAGGCCGGCAGCCGGTGACACGGCGTCGCGGCGGCCGGGGGCGTGAACGTTCATGGTCGAACCTCCTTGGTCATCGATGCAGGCGCAAGCGCCGTGCCTGCGCGGCATCGGCGGCACGGTGCTTGCACGCCGGGGAAGCCGGCCGGTGCATCGGGCATGACCCGCGCGCCGTCGGCGTGGACGAGAGGACATCGTGATGAATGCAATCAAGGAAAGGATACGTTACGACGCGAACGTATGCGGCGGCGATTTCGGCCACGTGCGCGAGCGGTTCGACGCGTGGAAGCGCGAATCGCTGGTCTATCGGCCCGAACGGCGCATGTTCGACGGCAAGGACGAGGTGCGCGAGCTGAACGACGTCGTCTACGGCGGTCCCGAACGCGCGCAGCAGGCGCTCGTCGCGCAATGCTCGCCGTCAGATCCGTTCGCGCTCGCGGTGCGGCTGGTCGCGGAAGGGCGCACGATGTGGCTGGTGATGGCGGCCTACGACGACTGACCGCGCGGCAGCCTCCGACGGATCATGCAACGTGCACGGTGCGGAAGCGGGTACGCCGCTTGCGCACGGCCGCAGCGCCATCGAGATGCGCGCCGTCGCGCCCGAGTGACATGAAGACGCCATACATGCTGCACCGCCCCGAACCGACACCCGACGTCGGCCCCGATCCGTCGCCGCCCGGGCACGACGATCCCGTCGATCCGCCCGTGCCCGACGGGCTGCCGCACGGCGATCCGCCGTCGCACCCGCCGCCGATGCGGATGCCGGGCGGGCGCGGTGTGCCGCAACCGGCCGCACGACCACTGAAAGGAGGACCATCATGGACATTCACGTGCAATCGCCAGACAAGCGCGCGATCGCTCAGGTGCTGGGCCGCTATTTCGAATCGCGCTCGTTGCGTTATCACATCGAGGAGTTGCCGGGCGGCGTGCTGCATATCGGCTTTCGCGCCAGCGGCCACCCGGTCGCCGTCACCGTATCGTTCGACGATGCCGCGTACGACACCTATACGCACTGGGACGCCAGCCAGAAGCAGCTCGCGCTCGGGCGGCTCGCGGACGGCTTCTCGCGAATGATGTCGACGCGCAGCCCGGCCGCGCTGGCCGGCGACTATCACGTCGAGCGTTTCTGATCCCGCAACGCTTCGCCCATCCACTCCGGAACGAGGCAAAGTGCCCGCGCGCAGCGGGCGCTTTGCGTCTGCGCGTGCGTCGCGTAGGATGTCCGTTAATTCAGCGCACGCTACGTTCGCACCGCAGGCTGCCAGCCGCTGCAGCCGAAGAGGTTGCGATGCGCTTTCCCTCAGGTTCGTTTCGCGCAACCGACGGAGACCACCTTGATGACTGTCGCTCGCTCGTTGCTGTCACCCGGCGCACGCCGGTTCGTATCCGGCCTGTCGGCATGCGCGGCGCTCGCCGCGGCCGGCGCCCGCGACGCGTCGGCCCAGACACCTTCGCCGCTCGGCGAGTGGCAATATTCGGCGGGTGTGCCGCTCGAGAAACTGTTCGATCCGACCATCTCGACCTGGCAGGTCAGCGTTGGCGCCGCGATGACGCTGCAGCCGCGTTATGCGGGCTCCGACCGCTATCGCGTGATGGGCGGCCCGAATCTCGACATCCGCTATCGCGACCTGTTCTTCCTGTCGACCGGCGAGGGCCTGGGCGCGAACGTGCTGCGCGGGCCGAACTGGCGCGTGAGCCTGTCGGTCGGTTATGACCTCGGGCGCCGCTCGGCCGACGATCTTGGCCACCTGAACGGCCTCGACAACATCAACGCGGCGCCCGTGATGAAGCTGTCGGCCGATTACGTGATCTCGAAGGAATTCCCGCTCGTGCTGCGCGCGGATGTCCGGCGCAGCATCGGCGGCTCGAACGGCTGGACCGGCGATTTCTCCGCGTACATGCCGATGCCGGGCAGCAACGAAAACTTCTTCTGGTTCGCGGGGCCGACCGTATCGTTCGCCGACTCGCGCTACATGAACAGCTGGTTCGGCGTGAGTCAGGGCGCCGCCGCGCGCTCGGGGCTGCCGGCCTATTCGTCTGGCGCGGGGATCAAGTCGGCCGGCGTGGGCGTGACGATGGTCTGGTTCGTGAACAAGCACTGGTTCGTGACGATGGACGGCGCGATCGAGCAGCTCGTCGGCCGTGCGGCGCGCAGCCCGATCACGCAACAGTCGACCAACGGCGTGTTCGACATGTCGGTGAATTACCAGTTCTGACCGGGGCCGGGTGGCGGAAGGCCGATGCGGCATGCGGTAATTCCCGTCACATTTGATATGATTCCGACCTGTACAAACGTACAGTGATCGATTCCCGTGACGCCCGCTTCGCCGACGCCCCCGGCGTTTTACTACCTGACCAATTTCGAACGCGCGCTGGCCTGGCTCGGCGAGCGTTACGACGACCTGCTCGACCATCAGGAGCGGGCGTTCGTTCGCGATTTCGCGTCGCTGCCGCAGGCGTCGCGCGCGCTGCTCGTGCGCATGCTGATGCGCAACGGGTCCGACTTCCGCGCAAGCAAGCTCGCGTACGACGAAATCGGCTGCACGCTCGACGCGGCCGCGCCGCTCGCCGAGCTCGGCTGGGTCGATCCGGCGCCCGCGCTGACGCTCGACGAGTTGTTCGCGCTGTCGACCAAGGCCGAGTTGCTGCGCATCTTCCCGTCGCTCGCCGCGCATGCGGGCGAGCGCAAGCCCGAGTGGCTCGAACGGCTGCGGCCCGCGCACGGCGCCGCGCAGCCGCTCGACGCGTGGTGCACGCAGGCCGGCGACCGTGTGCTGCGCGTGACGGTCGGCACGCTGTGCGACCGGCTGCGCCTGATGTTCTTCGGCAATCTCCATCAGGACTGGAGCGAATTCGTGCTCGCCGACCTCGGCGTGTTCCAGTACGAAAGCGTGCCGATCGCGCCGTCGTCGCGCGCGTTCCAGCAGCGCGGCGACGTCGACGCGTATCTCGCGCTGCAGATGTGCCGCGACGCGCTCGACGCGTGGCCCGACGATCTGCCGTTCGACGACTTGCTGCGCGCGATCGACGCGGTGGGCTGTGCGCAGCCTTGGCTCGCGACGCGTCGCGCTAAGCTGCTGTTCGCGCTCGGGCAGACCTGCGAGCGCTGCGCCGACTGGGCCGCCGCGCTCGACGCTTACACGCGCAGCGCATGGCCCGGCAGCCGCCATCGGCGCATCCGCGTGCTCGAGCGCTGCGGACGCGATGACGACGCGCTCGCGCTGGCGCTCGACGCGCGCAGCAGTTTCGAGAGCGACGAGGAGCGCCAGCGCGTCGAGCGCATGCTGCCGCGCCTGCAGCGCCGCGTCGGCCAGCGCGTCGAACGCGCGGCCGCCGCGCCGGACGTGCCGCGCGAGACGCTCGTGCTGGCGCGTCCCGATGCGTTCGTCAGCGTCGAATTCGCGGTGCGCGACCATCTCGCGCAACCGGCGTCGCCGGTTCATTACGTCGAAAACACGCTGATCAATTCGCTGTTCGGGCTGTTGTGCTGGGAGCCCGTGTTCGCGGCGGTGCCCGGCGCATTCTTCCACCCGTTCCAGCGCGGCCCGGCCGACCTGCACGCACCCGATTTCGCCGCGCGCCGCGCGGACGCGTTCGCCGCCTGTTTCGCGCAGCTCGATTCGGGCGCGTATCGCGACACGATCCTCCGGCATTACGCAACGAAGGCGGGGCTGCAGTCGCCATTCGTGTTCTGGGGCGTGCTGACTGACGAACTGCTCGACGAGGCGCTCGCGTGCCTGCCGCCCGAGCACCTGAGACTGTGGTTCGCGCGCTTGCTCGCGGATATCCGCAGCAACCGCTCGGGGCTGCCCGATCTCGTCCGCTTCTGGCCCGGCGAGCGCCGCTACGAGCTGATCGAGGTGAAGGGCCCCGGAGACCGGCTGCAGGACAACCAGACGCGCTGGCTCGCGTATTGCGTCGCACATGGCATTCCGGTGCGCGTCGTCGATGTCGAGTGGGCCGACGCCAATGTCGCCCACGCCGAAGCCGCGAGGATGTCCGCGTGAGCTACGTCGTCGCGGTGCGGGCAATGTGCGAGTTCACCGCGCGGCGCGGCGATCTCGACCTGCGCTTCACGCCCGCGCCGACCGCGCTAGAAGGGATCGCCGGCCATGGCGCGGTCACGTCGAACCGCGGTGCGCGCTACGAAACCGAGATCGCGCTGACGGGCACGTGGGGCACGCTCACCGTGCGCGGTCGCGCGGACGGCTACGATCCCGTGGCGAACCGTCTCGAGGAAATCAAGACCTATCGCGGCAGCCTCGACGCGATGCCGGCGAACCACCGCTCGTTGCACTGGGCGCAGGCAAAGGTCTATGCGCACCTGATGTGCGACGCGCGCGGCCTCGCGGAAATCGACGTCGCGCTCGTGTATTTCGACATCGTGTCCGAGCGCGAGACCGTGCTGACGGAAACGCTGGACGCGGGCACGCTCGCGTCGTTCTTTGCCGAGCAGTGCGCATGTTTCGTCGGCTGGGCCGAGCGCGAGACGGCCCATCGCGCGGCGCGCAATGCGGCGCTGCGCGCGCTCGCGTTTCCGCACGGGCAGTTCCGCAGCGGCCAGCGCGAGCTGGCGGTCGCCGTCTATCGCGCAGCGCGCGACGAGCGCTGCCTGATGGCGCAGGCGCCGACCGGCATCGGCAAGACGCTCGGCACCGTGTTCCCGCTGCTGAAGGCGTGCGGCGAGGGCGAACTCGACCATGTGTTCTTCCTCACCGCGAAAACGCCCGGACGCGCGCTCGCGCTCGAAGCGGCGACGACGCTCGGCGCCGGCACGCCTGCGCTACCGCTGCGCGTGCTGGAGCTGGTTGCCCGCGACAAGGCGTGCGAGCATCCGGACAAAGCGTGCCACGGCGAATCGTGCCCGCTCGCGCAAGGTTTCTACGACCGGCTGCCGGCCGCGCGCGACGCAGCGATCGGCGCCGGGCTGCTCGATCGCGATACCGTGCGCGCGGCCGCGCTCGCGCACGACGTCTGCCCGTACTACCTCGCGCAGGAGCTCGCGCGCTGGTCGGACATGATGATCGGCGACTACAACTACTACTACGACGGCAGCGCGATGCTGCACACGCTCGCGCAGCAGAACCAGTGGCGCGTCGGCGTGCTCGTCGACGAAGCACACAACCTGCTCGACCGCGCGCGCAAGATGTACAGCGCGTCGCTCGATCCGTTCGCGTTCGCGGCCGCGCGCGAAGCCGCGCCCGCGGCGCTGCGCAAGGCGTTCGACCGGCTCGCCCGCGCATGGGGCGCGGTCAATCGCGCACAGGCCGAACGCTATGCGGCATATCCGGACATTCCGGGCCCGATCGTGTCGGCCGTGCAGAACCTCGTCGCGGCGATCGGCGAGCACCTGACCGACGCGCCGCGCGCGAACGGCGACGCGCTGCTGCGCTTTCATTTCGAGGCGATCCAGTTCGGCGTGCTCGCCGAAGCCTTCGACAGCGCATCGATCTTCGACGCGACGCTGCTCGGCGTACCGATGCCGCGCCAGCCGACGCTCGACGGTGTCGCGTCGGCCGGCCGCCGGCGCCGCGTTCAGTCGACGCTGTGCGTGCGCAACGTGATCCCGGCCGGTTTTCTCGCGCCGCGCTACGAAGCCGCGCGCGCGACCGTGCTGTTCTCGGGCACGCTGAGTCCGTTCCATTTCTACCGCGACACGCTCGGGCTGCCCGGCGATACGGGCTGGCTCGACGTCGACGGGCCGTTCCGTGCCGAGCAACTGACGGTGCGCGTCGCGAGCCACGTATCGACGCGCTGGCGCGACCGCGACCGTTCGCTCGAACCGATCGCCGACCTGATCGCCGCGCAATACGCGTCCAGGCCCGGCAACTACCTCGGTTTCCTGAGCAGCTTCGACTACCTGGGACGCGTGGTCGCGCTGATGCAGACGCGCCACCCGAACGTGCCGGTGTGGGCGCAGGCGCCCGGCATGGCCGAAAGCGAACGCGATGCGTTTCTCGCGCGCTTCGCCGCGGGCGGGCGCGGCGTCGGCTTCGCGGTGCTGGGCGGCGCGTTCTCGGAAGGCGTGGACCTGGTCGGCGAACGGCTGATCGGCGCCTTCATCGCGACGCTCGGGTTGCCGCAGGTCAACGATGTCAACGAGCAGATGCGGCGCGCGATGGATGCGCGCTTCGGCAACGGCTACGACTACATGTACCTGTATCCGGGCTTGCAGAAGGTCGTGCAGGCGGCCGGGCGCGTGATCCGCACCGAGCACGACGAAGGCGTCGTGCATCTGATCGACGATCGTTATCGGCGGCGGGAAGTGCGCGATCTGCTGCCGCGGTGGTGGCGGATCGGGTGAAGGGGAACAGGCCCGGCCGGCGGACTGCCGGTTGCGGCGCCGCGATGTTATCCGTCGCGTAGCGGTGTAGCAGGCGTAGCCTTGGGCCCGGGGGCTCTACAGCACGTTCAGCATCGCGAGCGCGGCTTCCTGCAGGTGCGGCAGCACGCGCCGCACGGCGGCGTCGGTCGTCTCCGTGCCGATCGGCATGTTCGTGCTCAGCGCGGCGACGACTTCGCCGTGACGATTCTTCAGCGGCACCGCGATCCCGCGCACGCCGACCTGCAATTGCTGTTCGATCGCAGCGAAACCGGCGTCGCGCGCGTGGTCGACCTGTTCGAGCAGGCGCGCTTTGTTGGTGATCGTGTGCGGCGTGAACGGCGGCAGTTCGGTGTCGTCGAGCCACGCGCGCACGGCCTCGCGATCCGGATGATGCGCGAGCAGCACGACGCCCGGCGACGTCAGCGGCGCCGGCACGCGCGCGCCGAGCACGAAGCCGGTCGTCATCACGCGCGACACGCCGTTGCGCGCGATGAACACGAGTTCCCAGCCGTCAAGCACGCTCACGTAAGCCGATTCGTTCAGCGACGCACTCAGTTGCTGCAGATAAGGCTGGACCGTGCGCGGCAGCCGCGCCGAATCGAAGTACGACCAGCCGACCCGCAGCACGCGCGGCGTCAGGCCGTAAAGCTTGCCGTCGGTGTACACGTAGCCGAGCGATTCGAGCGTCAGCAGGTAGCGCCGCGCGGCCGTGCGCGTGAGGCCGGTACGCGCGGCAGCCTGCGTGGGCGTCATGCGCGCGTGCTGGCTGTCGAATGCCTCCAGGATCATCAGGCCTTTTTCGAGGCCGGCAATCCAGTCGCGTCGGTCGAGTTCGGGCTTTTTCATCGTCAGGAAGCGGTGCCGTCATGCGCGGTGATCGCGCGGGAGTGGGCGATTATCGCGCAGATCGAACAGGCTGCGGGCAAGCAACCGGTCGCGCGGGTTCGAGCTTGCATGATTCGGCGCAGGATTCTCGGCCCGAGCGCGGGGCAGTGAACGTCGACAACAATCGAATCATGTGCCTACGCCATGGCGCCCGCGCTCGAGGCATTGCACGCGCACAGGTGGCGCCGGCCACGCGGGATGCGTGGGCGCTGGCCGTCAAGGAGACCATCTGGACGCGGTTGATCGCGCCGACCGGCCCCGGTCATCCGCAGCCTGGATAGAATCGCTGGTCCGACTGGAACAGAAAATGAAAATTCGCGAATCCGCTTTGGTCGTGCTCGTCGCGGCCTTGCCGCTGCTTGCCACGGCGAATCCTTCGACTGACGCGACACTAACGAAGCCAACCGTCGACGTGCGTGCATGGCCGCGCATGACGTCGCCGAAATTCGGCTGTTACGTCGAAACGACCTTCGACTACCGCGACAAGCGCTTCAACTGCGCGCTGAAGAAGTACCGGAACACCGGCGACGCATGCAAGAACACGACCGCGTACTACGAAGGCCCCGCATTCCCCGACCGGCTCGCGGCCCGCGTGCATCCGCTCGCGATGAAAGTCGAGCTCGACTGGGAGCATGGCGACCTGCAGATGGTCACCGTCACGCTGAAGGGAACGTGGAACGAAGCGGACGTGCGCAAGGCGTTCGGGTTGCCGCGCGCGGAGGGGCGCAAGCTGACCGAAGCGGAGTTGCGCAAGCAGCCGGACAACCTGATGGGCACGAGCATCCAGTATCCGTCTAGCCCGACCGACGACAGCATCGGCAGGCGGCCGAGCGATCCCGCCCACGGGACGACCGCCGTAATGCTTTACGGCTTCGACCACATGGGAGCGGGCGACGTCGAGTGCGGGGAGGGAGAGTAACGCCTGGAAGCGAAGCGGCGATCCTTCACGGCGCGCCGGTTGCCGGGCAGTCTGCTGACGCCGGCCTAGAAAGGAGGGGAGACGGATGCGGCGCCGACTTCACGCGAGCCGCACCCGCCGGAGCGGCATTACTCGCTGCTCGTCCACTCGACGTTCGCGCCGACCGAGCGCAGGTTCTCGACGAAATGCGGATGCGCGCGGCGGATCGGCAGCGCGTTCATGATTTCCGAGCGGCCTTCGATGCTCGCGGCCACCATCAGCAGCGCGATCGCGACGCGGATGATGTACGGGCTCTCGACGCGCGCCGGCGTCAGTTGCAGACCGCCGAACGTGATCAGCCGGTGCGGATCGGACAGCAGCACGTGCGCGCCGAACTTCGACAGTTCGCCGGACCAGCCGAGCGCACCGTCATAGACCTTGTTCCAGAACATCGCGCTGCCTTCCGCGCGCACGCCGAGCGCGATGAAGATCGGCAGCAGGTCGACCGGCAGGTACGGCCATGGCGCGGCTTCGACCTTGGTCAGGATGTTCTGCGTGAACGGCCGGCGCACGCGCAGCGGGCCGTCGCGTTCCGCGCGCGACCAGCCGTCGCGGTGCGTGACGTTGACGCCGAACTTCGCGAACGTGCGGTCGATCAGCGGGAAATGCTCGGGCGACGAGTTGCGCACCGTGATGTCGCCGCCCGTGATCGCGCCGAGCGCGAGGAACGTCGCGATCTCGTGGAAATCCTCGGCGAAGCGGAACTCGCCGCCGCCGAGCTTGCGGCCGCCCGTCACGCAGAGCCGCGACGTGCCGATGCCTTCGATCGCGACGCCGATCATCGCGAGGAACTGGCAGAACTCCTGCACGTGCGGTTCGGACGCCGCGTTCATCAGCGTCGACGTGCCGTTCGCGGTCGTCGCGCACAGCGCGAAGTTCTCGGTGGTCGTCACCGACGCGTAGTCGAGCCAGTGATCGTTGGCCGTCAGCGGGCCGTCGGTGCGGACGATCAGCGAATCGGGCGTGCGTTCGATGTGCGCGCCGAAGCGCTCGAACACCTCGACGTGCGGATCGATCTCGCGCACGCCGAGCGTGCAGCCTTTCACGTCGTTCTCGAGGCGCGCGACACCGAAGCGCGCGAGCAGCGGCGGAATCAGCATGATCGACGAGCGCATCGCCTCGGGCAGCCGATGGACGGCCGGATCGAACTTCGTGTTGCGATGGTGGAGTTCGAGCAGGCCCGTCGTGAAGTCGACCGACACGTCGCTGCCGAGCGTGCGGAAGATGTCGAGGATCTTGCGCACGTCGGTGATGTCCGGCACGCCGACCAGGCGCAGCGGCTGATCGGTCAACAGGGTGGCGCACAGGATCGGCAGGACGGCGTTCTTGTTCGCGGACGGCTTGATGTCCCCGCGCAGCGGAGTGCCGCCGTGGACGATGAGATTCGACATGATATGGGGGCGTATCGGTGACTGACGTAGGCCCATATGATGCCATTGGTCGGCGGGCGGCGTGGAATGTTCGGAAGGGAAAAGGGGGATCGGCGTGCGTGATTGACGGTGTTTGACGTTGGGCATGAGGGGGGGGCGGCATGGCAACCATCAAATCGACGCGCAAAAAAGAAAACGGCCAGACGCAGCTCCGGGATCGGAATAGTCTGTTATCTCGTAAAATCGAGATCGGACTCCAGATTGCTGCCATTCATGTCGACACCTTCTCCCCGAGCCCCTTTATCTGAAGACATTTCTGCGAATGCTGACGGGCGGCCGTGGACGCAGGATGAACTCCGCTCGTCAGTCGATGAGTATCTCAAAATGCTCGAAAACGAGCGCGCGGGGCAGCCATACGTCAAGAAGGCGGTGTACGACAGGCTGGCCGGACAGTTCAATCGCACGGCGAAAGCGTTTGAGTACCGGATGCAGAACATTTCCTATGTGCTGGCGCTGATGGGCCGCGAATGGCTTCCCGGACTCAAGCCCGCAAAAAACGTCGGCGCGAACGGCGTGCTGATCGAGCAGTTCATCAACGAACGGGAGCAGCGCACGGCTGCTCCGACTGTGAAATTTGAACTCGACGTGCGTGACGCGCTGAAAAAGGCGCAGGTTGAGCCGCCGTCGGGCAACGCGACTCCCACCACGACCAGCGCGACTGTGACCCAAATTCGTCGTGATCCGGCGGTCAAGGCCTGGGTGCTGACGCAAGCGAACGGGACTTGCGAATGCTGTAGCGAGCCGGCCCCGTTCAAGGGTGCCGACGGGCTGCCGTACCTGGAAGTCCATCACATTCGAAAGCTGGCAGAGCGGGGCCCCGATCTCGTGTCGAATACGGTGGCCGTTTGCCCGAACTGCCACCGCGAACTGCATTACGGCGAGAGCGCCCGGCAACTCGTCGAACGCCTGTACGCACGCCTACCGCGCCTCGTTCGCGCGTAACCGACAATACTCGCCGGCCACCCGCTCACTTCGTCACTGCGCCGCGCGCATCCGCGCGGCGACCACCAGCGAGATCAGGCAGCCCACCGCGAGATAACCGGCGACGAGGTGCCACGAACCGCCGGCGAGACTGACCAAGCCGACCGCGATGAACGGCGTGAACCCGCCGCCGACGACGCTCGCGAACTGGTAGCCGACGCCCGCGCCGCTGTAGCGGTATTCGGCGCCGAACAGCTCGGTGAACAGCGGCTGCTGGACGCTCACGACCATGTCGTGCGCGGCGTTCGCGAGCAGGATCGAGAAAATCACGATCCACGCGATCGACCGCGCCTCCAGCGCGACGAAGAACGGCACCGCGGACGCGAGGCCGATCACCGCGCCGACCAGGTAGATGCGGCGCAGGCCGTAGCGGTCGGCCAGCCATGCGAAGCACGGGATCGTCACGCAGCTCACCGCGCCGACCAGCAGGCCGATGTTCAGGAACAGGTCGCGCGACATGCCGAGGTTGGTCGTCGAATAGCTGAGCGCGAACGCGGTGACGATATACATCGTGAACAGTTCGGCGAGCCGCAGCGCGACGATCAGCAGGAACGCCTTCGGATGGCGCGTCAGCGCTTCCAGCACCGGCAGGCGCAGCTTGCGGTTGCCGTGCTCGACCTTCTCGACGAACTCCTGCGATTCGTCCATGCTCTTGCGCACCCACAGGCCGATCAGCACCAGCACGATGCTGAACACGAACGGCAGGCGCCAGGCCCAGGCCTTGAACGCGGCTTCGCCGAGCGTGTGGCTCAGGATCGATACGATCCCCGTAGCCAGCACGAGCCCGACGCCGTAGCCGACCTGCACGCCGCTGCTGTAGAACGCCTTCTTTTGCTTCGGCGCGCTCTCGACGGCCATCAGCGCCGCGCCACCCCATTCGCCGCCGACCGCGAAACCCTGGATCGCGCGCATCAGCACCAGCAGCACTGGCGCCCACCAGCCGATCGACGCGAAGGTCGGCAGCAGGCCGATCGCGACCGTCGACAAGCCCATCAACATCACGGTCAGCACGAGCATCCGCTTGCGTCCGAGCCGGTCGCCGTAGTGGCCGAACACGACGCCGCCGAGCGGCCGGAACAGGAAGCCGACGCCGAAGGTCGCGAAAGCCGCGAGCGTGCCCATGGTCGGGCTGACTTTCGGGAAGAACTCGGAATTGAATACCAGTGCGGCGACGATCCCGTACAGCAGGAAGTCGTACCAATCGACGACGGCGCCGACGAAGCTGCCGATCGCGGCCTTGCGGGCCTGGCTGCGCGCGCGGGCGCCGGCAGCGGCGTCGAGGGTGGCGAAGGTTGGGGTCATGGCGGTGTCTCCTGGCACGGCGCATCGTGGAATCGTGGCGGCGCCGCGTCCGATGCTGCATTGAAGTCGATGAGTGAACGCAGAATAGGGCGCGCGCCGCACGGCGGCAATTGGCCAATCGGGCAAAGTGCGCGATTATCGTTCATAGTCGTGCGATTATCGAACGCTTTCCGGGTTTGCACTAGGCGGCGCGACGATATCCCGATCGGCCAGGGTGTGCCGCCGTGAACGATCTGGTTAAAATCTGCAGCATAGAAAACTCGCCCGTTCGGGGCGGATGCCCGGTCGCCACATCGATCGCGCAAGCCGCCCGCGCCGGGCGCCATCCCCATCGACCGCATGCCCCCGGAGACTGGAATGCCCGGCAATTCCCACCCCCTGTCCAGCGATACGCCGCCCGTTGCCGATTCGGCCGCCAATCCGCTTGGGATGGCCGGCCTCGAATTCGTCGAATTCGCGGCGCCCGTGCCGGAAGCGCTCGCGCAACGCTTCGAGCAGTTCGGGTTCAAGGCGATCGCGCGGCATGTCAGCAAGAACGTCACGCTGTACCGGCAAGGGCAGATGCATTTCCTGATCAACGCCGAGCCCGATTCGTTCGCCGCGCGCTACGCGGAGGAATACGGGATGGGCGTCTGCGCGATTGGGCTGCGCGTGGCGAATGCCCGGCGCGCGTTCGAGCGCGCGATCCAGCTCGGCGCGTGGGCGTTCGAAGGCGAAAAGGTCGGTGTCGGCGAGTTGAAGATCCCCGCGATCCAGGGCATCGGCGATTCGCACCTGTATTTCGTCGACCGCTGGCGCGGGCGGGACGGACAGCGCGGCGGGGTCGGCGATATCTCGATCTTCGACATCGATTTCAGGCCGATCGACATCGCGACCGCGCATACCGATCTCGATTGCGCGGGCGTCGGCCTGCAGCAGGTCGACCACTTCACGCAAACAGTCGGCGCAGGCCGCATGCAGGAGTGGCTGGATTTCTACCACGACCTGCTGCATTTTCGCGAGATCCACCAGATCGACGCGCACTGGCACGTGTCGGAGGAATCGCGCGTGATGGTGTCGCCGTGCGGCGCGGTGCGGATTCCGGTCTACGAGGAAGGCACGCGGCGCACCGAGCTGATGCACGCGTATCTGCCCGACCATCCGGGCGAGGGCGTCCAGCACGTCGCATTGTCGACTGACGACATCCTGTCATGCGTCGATGCGCTGCGCGCGAACGGCGTCGAATTCATCGAGCCGCCCGCACGCTATTACGACGACGTCGATGCGCGGCTGCCCGGGCATGGCGTCGATCTCGACGCACTGCGCCGCCGCGCGGTGCTGGTCGACGGCGAGATCGGCAGCGACGGCGTGCCGCGCCTGTTCTTCCAGACCTTCGTCAAGCGCCGGCCCGGCGAGATCTTCTTCGAGATCGTGCAGCGCAAGGGGCACCACGGGTTCGGGGAAGGGAACCTCGCGGCGCTCGCCCGCGCGCGCGACGCGGGCTGAACGGCTCGCGGCGCTCGTCAAACCTCACGCGGCACCTCCCGCCCCGAGCTTGCGGCTCTGGCGACGCATGCCGTCGAAGATCGCGTCCGCCACATCCGCCGGAAAATCCGCCGGAATCTGCGCGGCGACTTCGGCAATCGCAGGCTCCGTGCGCGCGGCGACGGCCGCCATCGCGGCGCGCACGTCGTCTTCGGTCAGGCCGACGCGCCGGCCCTGCGCGATCCAGTGACGCGGCTGGATCTCGCCGATCACGTAGTGCCGGTTCTTTCCGCACACGGCCATCGCGAGCCGCGCGCGGCGCGGCGGCAACTGGTTGCGGCGCGTGCCGATGATCGGATGCGCGGACAGCACGTCGTACAGCGGCGTGCTGCGGTACGTATTGCCGGGCAGGTGCGCAATGCTGAAGTTCTTCGCGTGGCCGTCGATCGCCGCCAGCACCCAGAACACGAGCTGCGCGACGAAGAAATTCGTCCTGTCGTGCGCGGCGTCGGTCGAATTCGCGAGGATGCCCATGATCGTCTCGATGCCGGGGCCGCCGTCGGATTCGTATTTCGCGCCGGACGGCGTGCCGGTCGCCTGGCACATGTCCTCCTGCGGCAGCCGCAGGATCCACGTGCCGTCGCGCGAAGGACGCCGATCGAAGCGCT
Source organism: Burkholderia sp. BKH01 (assembly GCF_025685725.1). NCBI lineage: Bacteria > Pseudomonadati > Pseudomonadota > Betaproteobacteria > Burkholderiales > Burkholderiaceae > Burkholderia > Burkholderia sp. BKH01. Next base: position 138,946 of record NZ_JAOTQT010000013.1, read on the forward strand.
CGACGATCAGCGCCTTCTGGTCGCCGAACCGGCCGATCTCGCACGGCGCGACCGGCAGGCCGTAAGCGGCGACGAGCTTCGAGCACAGCCATTCGTTTTCGACGGACGTCCGCATGTCGGCCTGCATGTTCCCGACGCGCCCGAGCGGCAGCTTGAAGATGTGCGTCGTCGGCGTGCTGCCCGATGGCCGCAACCAGCGATTTCCCTGACGCAGCAACGCGGTTTTTTCCTGCGCGCCGGCGATCGACAGGCGCAGGTCGCCGTCCGGCTCCGCGCGGCCGGGCAGCGGAGCGGCGGTCGCGTGGCGCAGCACGTCGGCGACGGCTGCGTCGTCGAGCGCCACGCCGTCGATCGTCTCGAGGTCGACGGGCATTTCGCCGGGCGGCAGCATCTGGATCGCGCCGACGCAATCCCGGCCGATCGACGCGAGCAGTTCGAACGGCGCCGTCGATCCGAGCCGGTAACGCTGCGCGATGCGGCGGCGGATCGGCTCGCTGTCCGGCAGCAGGTTGTCGAAGTAGTCGGCGACGATCGCGCCCTGGTGCGGCTGGTTGCCGGGCGTGAAGGGCAGCGACAGCGACAGCGGCCGCCCCTGGGGATCGTCGAGCCATCCCGGCAGGTAGACGAGGCGCTCGACGCCGCGCCGGATTTCCCAGTAGCCGACCGGAATGCCGTTCATCCACAGGTCGAGCCGGTCGTGGCGGCCGCGCGGCGCCATCGTCACCAGTCCTCCCGTTTCGAGCCCCGTGGCTTGCCCGGCGCTGCTGTCGCCGGCCGCTTGCGCGCGGCGCCGGTGGTCGTGGTTTTGGTTTGAGCTTTTGCTGCCGTTGCGCCGCGCGCCGGGTCCGTCATGCGCTTTTTCGCGGCCGGCTTGCGAGCCGCCGGCCGTGCAGCGGTACTGGCATCGGTACTGGCTGGTCCCGCCGATTCATCCTGCGCGCCCAGGTCGAGCGTCATCCGAACGCCGAGCGTGTTCAGCACCTTGAAAAGCCGTTCGATGCTCACCGCCGACGGATTGGCTTCGAGCTGCGCATAGGATTGCTGCGTGACGCCCAGGCGGGCGGCCAATTGAGCCTGCGTGAGCCCCGCGGATTTCCGGAAGCCGACGAGTATCGGGCGCAACTGGGTCAGAGTCTGGACAGGAAAGGCCATCGGGTGCTCCGCAGGATGACAGGCGATCGTTTGTAATCTGAAAATACAGTCTATGGCATGTATTGTCAAAATACAAACCCGAGGCTGTATTTCACAAAAACAAACTATAACCTGTTATGCGAAAACCCGAGCAACCCTCGTGGCGGCGGGTGCCGTGCACGATGGCCACCGACGTCATCTCCTCGATCCAGCGGGGTCTGCACCATGAGGCGCGGCGTCGATCCAATCCCGCCATCTCTCTGCTCGGCGCGAGCGAACCGATCTCGCATTCCGGCGCCTACAACGCCTGGCTGCCGATGGAGCGTGACGCTGCCAATCGTGTCGCATCCGTCGCTGCAGCGATGGGTATCAAGTTGACCCCGCCGGAATCCATGATGGTGAACCCGGAAGATCGGGCGAGCGGGATTCGACTTTGCCTCGGCGGCCCGTCGTTCGAAGATCTGCCAGAAGCACTGACGCTTCTGGCAGGGCTGCTGAAGCAGCGCGCTTGACGCCACCGGACGAGCACCGTAGGTGATTAGCGGCTCTTTGGTCTGGCGGTTACAAAACCGTGCAAACGATCTGCTTCGATTCCACGCGCCATGCCCCGCTTGATCATCTCGACATTATAGAAATAATGTCAAATCAACAGACCACAAGAATTGGATATCCAACGGTTTACGTTATATTATCTACGAAATTTCCGACAAAACCCGCCATGTCCGATCTCGCTGCCGACGAACCCCGCCTGACCGCCGAAATCGAGCGTCTCAAGGCCGACTTCCCGAAAACCCGCGAGCTGTACCGCGAGGCCTGCGCGCTGCTGTTCTTCCGCTTCGGCATCACGCCCACCGCGAACCGCCTGTACCAGCTCGTCCGCAAGGGCAGCATGAGCACGCCGACGGCCGTCCTCGGCGAGTTCTGGGCCGAGTTGCGGGAAAAGAGTCGCGTGCGGATCGAACATCCCGACCTGCCGGCCGATCTGCAGGCGGCAGCCGGCGAGCTGGTCGCGGCGTTGTGGAATCGGTCGAGCACCGACGCGGCCGCCGCGCTCGACGCACTGCGTGCGGAAGTCGAAGCCGAACGAACGGCGGCGAAAGCGGAAGTCGCGACGCTGCAGGCCGAGCTGGCCCGCACCGAAACCGCACTCGAGCAACGCACGGCCGCACTGCTGGCCGCGCAGGTGCGCATCCAGGAACTGGAACAGGCGAGGGCGGCCGACGACGCATCGCGGCGCGCGCTGCAAGCGGAGATCGAGCGCTTGAAGGCAGACAACGCGGAAGGCGACCGCGCACTCGCGCAGGCGCGCGCGGATTTCACGACCCAGCTCGACCGGCTGCGCGACGACGCGAGCCGGGCCGAGGAACGCTTGCGCGCATCGGAGAAGCGGGCGCTTCAGGAGATCGATCGCGAACGGCTCGCCGCCGCGCGGCTGCAAAAGGAACTCGACGCGACGGCATCGCGCGCCGAACAGCGCGATGCGCAGCAGCGGAAGGATGTCGCCGCGCTGCAGGCGCAACTCGGCGATGCGCTGCATCGATGCGGGGTGCTTCAGGGGCAGCTCGACGGCGCGCGGGCGACCGACGCGGCGCGCGTCAAGGAGCTCGATGCGCTGCGGCGCGAGATGACGGTGCTCGCACGGCGAGCACCGGTGCGCGGCGTGAAGACTGCACCCGCCGAACAGCGAAGCGAGCGGCGGGCGCGCACAAGAAAGCGCGCCGACGAAACGTCGCGCTGACGGCGAAACCGAAACCGCAAGCGCGCGTCAGCCGATGGCGACGCACGCCCGAAGCAGGCAAGCGGGCAGACGAGACACCATGCACGCGAACGCCCGCCCACCCGCCCATCCGGATCAGCTCGACACATACCGCGACGGCAGCGGCGGAGCATCCGCCGGAATCGTGACCAGCGACGTATTCAGCCAGCCTTGCGGCGTGCCGTTCGACTGCGCATAGGCACCGACGTACGGCATCATCCGCGTCGTCTGGTAGACCTGCGGCGTCCAGCCGGCCGGCGCGAGGAAGATCGACGTCGCGCGCTTCTCGCTATACGCGGACGCCCCGTACGTCGAGATGTTCCACAGCGTCTGCTGATACGTCGCGTAGTCTGCGTTGTGACGCGACCCGCCGGCCTGCCAGCCTTCGAGCTGGATGAACGTGTTGTACGTGCCGGCGCCCGCGAGCAGGTTGTTCACCGTGCGCCCATACAGGAACGACAGGATCAGGCCGCAGTTCGCCGGCGCAAAATCGCTGCCGACGCTCAGGTAATAGCGGCCGGTCGTGTTCACGACCGACGCGTAGTGCGAGTTGCCGATATCCGTCGACGTCGTCAGCCCGCTCGCACCCATGAAGCTGTCGAACGCCTGCATCGTGACGCCCGCCGGCAGGTCGCTCGCCGCGCTGATCGCGACGATATGCGAACCGGCCGCCAGCAGCGTCAGGAACGCGGACAGCGTGCCCGCGATCCAGTTGCCTTGCGCATCGACGAACGGAAACGCGCGATAGCCCGTCAGTGCGAACACCGCCGGATCGGAGCCGGCCTGCCACGCGATCTGCGGCACCCACATCGTCAGCGGTCCGGCGCTCGATGCGCCGGACACGTACTGCTTCAGCGCATCGATGAGTTGCGCATCGGCGCCGGGCAGCACCGTATACGACGCGCTGTCCTGCCAGCGCTGCACCCATTGCGCAACGAAGCCCGCGAGCTGACCGCCGGTGAAATCGGCGGGCGGCACGTAGCCGAGCGGGCCCGTGCCCTGATACGCGGACTGGATTACCGCGGCTGTGCGCACGTTGCCGCCGAACATGCTGTTAGCGAAATCCTGGCAGTTGTTGGCCGGCGGCGTCGCGAGCTGCGCGAGCGGGACGACCCATGCGCCGTTCGCGGTCGCGACACCGCGATACAGGTTGAGATTCGCGACCGAGTCGTGACCGGGAAACGTGGCGGCGTCGGCGCCCGACACGTAGCCGGCCGACGGCGTCACGCTGACGGTGGTCGGTTGCGATCCGAACGGATGTGTGTACGAAATCGCAAACGACGCGTCGCCGCCGGCGAGGCCGAACGATCCGGTGCAATCGCCCCAGCTGTTCGACGCGCTCACGGCGGTCGATTGTCCGGTTGCGACCAGCGCTTGCGACGCCTGCGGCAGCGAGCCGCTCTGGCTCGCCGCGTTGCCGTACGCGAGCGTCGTCGACGGGATCGCATTGACGATGTTGATCGTGATCGAGCGGTCGGCGATGCCGTAGCTGCGCGCGGACGTGTCGGCGGCGCCGTTGGCGGCGAACGACGACGCAGACGTCGTGTTGCCGTCGCCGCCGCACGCGGCCAGCGTACCGACGAGCGGCGACAGGGTCAGCGCGGCGCCGCGCTGGATGAAGCGCCGGCGGTTCGGCGCGGTCGGGCGTTCGGGTTTCGAAGCGGTCATGGGCGTTCCTGGTCGCGAGTTCGGGAAGAGGCAACGACGGTCCGGCGCATTGCACACGTGTGCAATACCGGCCGCAGCTTCGCGAACACCGGCACATGCGCCGCGCGTATTTATGCGGGAAATCGATGAAACGCCCGCGACGAAACCGAGTCGTTCGTGTGACGCCGCGCACGCGCGGGCAGGGAGGAACGCCGGCCGCCGCGGGAGGGCATTGGGCGCCCGCCCGGGATCGGGTAAAGTGCCGCTCAATCGGCCGGCTCGACGTTGCTAGACGACCGGTCTAATCGTTGCTACCATACGCCATCATGAATGCATCTTCAGGCGCGGAAGTCCGCCAGCACATCCTGAACATCGCGAAGCCGATCATGCTCCACAAGGGGTTCTCGGCGGTCGGTCTGAACGAGATTCTCGCCGCGGCGGGCATCCCGAAGGGCTCGTTCTACCATTACTTCGGCTCGAAAGAGGCATTCGGCGAAGCGCTGCTCGAATCGTATTTCGAAGGCTATCTCGCGCATCTCGACAACCTGCTCAAGCATCAGGCCGGCACGGGCGCCGAGCGCCTGATGACGTATTGGGGCAACTGGCTGCACACGCAATGCGCGGACGATCCGGAAGGCAAGTGCCTCGCGGTGAAGCTCGGCGCGGAAGTGTCGGACCTGTCGGAAGCGATGCGCGCGGTGCTGCGGCGTGGCACGAGCCAGATCATCGAGCGGCTCGCGGGCGGCATCGAGGCAGGGCTGGCCGATGGCTCGCTGAGGGCGGTCGACGATCCGCCGCACACGGCCGCGATCCTTTACGAGCTGTGGCTGGGCGCAACGCTGCTGGAAAAGATTCATCGCAACCGCAAACCGCTCGAAAGGGCGATGGCCGAAACGCGGCGCATGCTGAACCTGCCGCCGGCCGCGCATGACGGAGCGCAGTCGTAACCTGGGCGCGCATCGGCGCGCCTTGTTTTTGCCCTGATTCTAGACGACTGGTCTACTTACACACGCATGACGAACGCATCGCTCCGCGTTACGCTGTCCCGATTGTTCCAACCGCACGCATGCAACCCCGCCGGCCCAACCGCCGACGCTGCCACGCGTGCGCGCCTTCTGCTGGTCCATCCCTGATCCGACCGTGCCCACGAGGCACGTTTCTTCCTGTTGACGGAGGCTCATATGCCGCAAAGCAAGACCGCAAACCGCCAGATCATCCTGACTTCGCGCCCGGCCGGCGCACCGACGCCGGGCAACTTCCGCACCGATTCCGGCGACGTGCCGACGCCCGGTGCCGGCCAGGTGCTGCTGCGCACGGTCTGGTTGTCGCTCGATCCGTACATGCGCGGCCGGATGAGCGACGCGCCGTCCTATGCCGCGCCGGTCGAACTCGGCGACGTGATGGTCGGCGGCACGATCAGCCGCGTCGTGTCGTCGAACCTGCCCGCGTTCCGCGAAGGCGATCTGGTCGTCGCAGGCGCCGGCTGGCAGGACTATGCGCTGTCCGACGGCCGCGACCTGATTCCGCTCGGCCGCGACTTCGCGCATCCGTCGTACGCGCTCGGCGTACTCGGCATGCCGGGCTTCACCGCTTATACGGGGCTGCTGAAGATCGGCGAACCGAAGGCCGGCGAAACCGTGGTCGTCGCGGCGGCCAGCGGCGCGGTCGGCTCGGTCGTCGGCCAGATCGCGAAGCTGAAGGGCTGCCGCGTGATCGGCGTCGCGGGCGGCGCCGACAAGTGCGCGTTCGTGACTGACACGCTCGGCTTCGACGCGTGCGTCGACCACCGCGATCCGGCGTTTGCCGCGAAGCTGAAGGAAGCGTGCCCGAACGGCATCGACGTCTATTTCGAGAACGTCGGCGGCGCGGTGTTCGACGCGGTGTGGCCGCTGCTCAACGATCATGCGCGCGTGCCGGTGTGCGGAATCATTGCGCATTACAACGACGCGGCATACGACGACACCGCGGTGTCGAGCGGCCGTGATCGCGTGCCGGCGCTGATGGGTGCGATCTTGCGCAAGCGTATCCGCGTGCAGGGTTTCATCATCCTCGATCACTATGCGACCGGCTATGCGCCGTTCCTGAAGGAGATGAGCGAATGGGTCGCGCAGGGCAAGGTGAAGACGCGGGAAGATGTCGTCCCCGACCTGGCCGACGCACCCGAAGCGCTGATCGGCCTGCTGGCCGGCAAGAACTTTGGCAAGGTCGTCGTGCGCGTGGGCCCGGACGAACTGGCCTGATGCCGCGGCACGGCAACACAAACACACCAAGGTTGCACGCTGGCGTCGCGCGACGCCGGCTTGTGGCATGCTCGATTCCGTTTCGAAAGGAGTGAAAAGATGGCGCTTCACGTGATTGCTTCGCTGTTCCTGAAACCCGAACACGCGCAGGCCGCCGAGGCCGAGCTGCGCAGCATGGTCGTCAAGACGCGCGCCGAACCGGGCAACCGGCGCTACGACCTGTTCCGCGAGCAAGACGGCTCGCCGAACCTGCACCTGTACGAGATCTACGACGACCAGGCCGCATTCGACGCGCACCTCGCCAGCCCGTATTTCGGCGAATTCCGCACGAAGTCGGCCGACTGGTTCACGGCACCGCCGGTCATCAAGGTGCTGTCGGGCATCGACGTGGCCGAGTAACGACGCAGGACCACCGCCGCGGCTCGTCCCCATCCGGGCCGCGCGGCACCCGTCGCGCACCGCGCGACGGCGATGACGACGGCACCGCGCGGCGCGCCACGCGCGCCGCTTCCCCAATACACCGGCCCCGGAGGCTGAATGGTCACCCTCAACATCAACGGCGAGACCCGTACGGTCGACGCCCCCGACGACATGCCCTTGCTCTGGGTGCTGCGCGACGTCGTCGGCCTCACCGGCACGAAGTTCGGCTGCGGGATCGCGCAATGCGGCGCGTGCACCGTGCATCTCGACGGGGTCGCCGCGCGCTCGTGCGTGCTGCCGGTCGCGGCCGTCGCGGGCCGCAGGATCACGACGATCGAGGCCGTCGGCGCGACGCCGGCCGGCCACAAGGTGCAGCAGGCGTGGCGCGAGCTCGACGTCGTCCAGTGCGGCTACTGCCAGTCGGGGCAGGTGATGGCGGCCACCGCGCTGATCGCATCGAACCCGAACCCGAGCGACGCCGACATCGACGCGGCAATGGCCGGCAACATCTGCCGCTGCGGCACGTACAACCGGATTCGCGCGGCGGTCAAGCAGGCCGCGAAGGGAGCCTGAGATGAAACAGCCCCCACGTTCACTTTGTTCACTGTCCCCCGAGGGGACGGTCGGCCCCCTTGAGGCTGCTCTGCGGAGGCTGACATGTCGCGAGGACTGATCGAAGCCGGCAAGGTCGCCGGGCAAACGGCAGGCGCCGGTGTGTCGCGCCGCGGGTTTCTCAAGTTCGGCATGACGCTCGGCGCGGCGGCGGGCGGCGGCTTGCTGCTCGGCTTCAGCCTGCCGGCGGCAGGCGACGATACGCGCCGTTCGGTAATCGGCGGCGATGCCGACGAAACCGCGCGCGCGGGCGTGTTCGCGCCGAACGCGTTCGTGCAGATCGACCGCAGCGGCAAGGTTACGCTGGTGATGCCGAAGGTCGAGATGGGGCAAGGCGTCTATACGGCGCTGCCGATGCTGATCGCCGAGGAACTCGAAGTGCCGCTGTCGAGCGTGACGCTCGATCATGCGCCGCCGAACGAGAAGCTGTTCCTCGATCCGCTGCTCGGCGGCCAGCTCACCGGCGGCTCGACGTCGGTGCGTTACGCATGGGAACCGCTGCGCCGCGCTGGCGCAACCGCGCGTACGCTGCTGGTCGCGGCGGCCGCGAAGCAATGGAATGTCGATCCGGCATCGTGTCGTGCAGCGAACGGCGAAGTGCAGCACCCGCCGAGCGGCCGGCGTGCGTCGTACGGCCAGTTGGTCGACGCCGCGGCGAAGCTGCCGGTGCCGAAGGACGTCGCGCTGAAGAAGCCTGAGGATTTCAAGCTGATCGGCACGCCCGCGAAGCGGCTCGATTCGCCGGAGAAGGTCGACGGCACCGCGCAGTTCGGGCTCGACGTGCGCTTGCCCGGCATGCTGTATGCGGTGATCGTGAACAGCCCGGTGTTCGGGGGCACGGTCGCAAGCGTCGACGACACCGCCGCGAAGAAGATTCCCGGCGTGCGCCAGGTCGTGCGCGCGGACAACGCGGTCGCGGTGGTCGGCGATCACACGTGGGCCGCGAAGCGCGGCGCGTCGGCGCTCGTCGTGAAGTGGAACGAAGGCACGGGCGCGAAGGTGTCGATGAAGGACATCGTTGCCGATCTCGCGCAGGCCGCGGCGAACGGCAAGGGCGCGGTCGCACGCAAGGACGGCGACGTCGGCAAGGCCTTCGCGAACGCGAAGACGCGCATCGACGCCGTCTACGAACAGCCGTTCCTTGCGCACGCGACGATGGAACCGGTGAACTGCACGGTGCACGTGCGCAGCGACGGCTGCGAGATCTGGGTCGGCACGCAGGTGCCGACGCGCGCGGTCGACACCGTGCAGCGGCTCACGAGCTTTCCGCCGGAGAAGATCGTCGTGCACAACCACCTGCTCGGCGGCGGCTTCGGCCGGCGCCTCGAAACGGACATGATCGGCCAGGCGGTGAAGATCGCCAAACAGGTCGGCGCGCCCGTGAAGGTGATCTGGACGCGCGAGGAGGATATTCAGCACGACATGTACCGGCCGTACTACTACGACCGGATTTCGGCCGGCCTCGACGCGAACGGCAAACCGGTCGCGTGGCAGCACCGGATCGTCGGCTCGTCGATCCTCGCGCGCTTCGCGCCGCCCGCGTTCAAGGACGGCGTCGATCCCGACGCGGTCGAGGTCGCAACCGACCTGCCGTACGACCTGCCGAACCAGTTGATCGACTACGTGCGGCAAGAGCCGCGCCACGTGCCGACCGCGTTCTGGCGCGGCGTCGGGCCGACGCGCAGCACCTTCGTCGTCGAGAGTTTCATCGACGAGCTGGCCGCGCAAACCAAGACCGACCCCGTGCAATACCGCCGCGCGCTGCTCGGCAAGACGCCGCGCGCACGCAACGTGCTCGACGTCGCAACGAGGGCGGCCGGCTGGGGCCCTGCGCTGCCGAAGGGGCAAGGGCGCGGCGTGTCGGTGATGCACGCGTTCGGCAGCTTCTTCTCGATCGTCATCGACGTCGCGGTGGACGACGGCGACGTGCAGGTCAAGCGCGTCGTGTGCGCGGTGGACTGCGGGATGTCCGTCAACCCGAACACGATCGAGGCGCAGGTGCAGGGCGGCATCATTTTCGGGATCACGGGCGCGCTGTACGGCGAGATCACGATCGAGGACGGCCGCGTCGTACAGAGCAACTTCACCGACTACCGGATGCTGCGGATCAACGAGACGCCGCCGATCGAGGTCCACCTGGTGAAGAGCGGCGAAGCGCCGGGCGGGATCGGCGAACCGGGCACGGCCGCGACCGCGGCGGCGCTGTCGAACGCGATCTTCGCGGCAACCGGCAAGCGGCTGCGCAAGCTGCCGGTCGGCAACCAGTTGAAGACGGCCTGAGGGGAGGAAACGAACATGCGAAACCTCACCCTGAACACGTTGCATGGCACCTCGAACGCGCTCGGCGCATCGCTGTTCGCGCTGTCCGCGCTGCTGGCCGGCACGGCCGCGCATGCCGCGCAGACGGCGCCGGCCGACAGCGCGCTCGTCGCGCGCGGCGCCTATCTCGCGAAAGCCGGCGACTGCGTCGCGTGCCATACGGCGCCGCGCGGCACGCCGTTCGCGGGCGGCCTGAAAATGGTCACGCCGATGGGCGCGATCTACACGACCAACATCACGCCCGATCCGGACACCGGCATCGGCGGCTATACGGAAGCCGAGTTTGCCGGCGCGCTGCGCGCGGGCGTCGCGAAGGACGGCCACCGCCTGTATCCGGCGATGCCGTATCCGTCGTACGCGAAGCTGAAGGACGACGACGTGAAGGCGCTGTACGCGTACTTCATGCACGGCGTCGAGCCGGTGAAACAGCCGAACCGGCCGTCCGACATCCCGTGGCCGCTCAACATGCGCTGGCCGCTCGCGTTGTGGAACGCGGTGTTCCTCGATACGACGCCGTATGCCGACAAGCCGGCCAAGGATGCGGCGTGGAACCGCGGCGCGTATCTCGTGCAGGGGCTCGGGCACTGCGGGTCGTGCCACACGCCGCGTGGCGTCGGCTTCCAGGAGAAGGCGCTCGACGAAGGCGGCGCGGCGTTCCTGTCGGGCGCGCCGATCGACAACTGGTTCGCGTCGAACCTGACCGGCGAGCACAACACGGGGCTTGGCCGCTGGAACGAGGCCGACGTCGCGCAGTTCCTGAAGACCGGCGCGAACCGGCACGCGACCGCGTTCGGCTCGATGGTGAGCGTGATCAACCACAGCACGCAGGCGCTGAACGACGACGATCTGGTCGCGATTTCCCGCTATCTGAAATCGCTGCCGGCCGCGGGCGGCACGGGTGCGCCGCCGTACAGCTATGATCCGAAGCCGACGCAGGTGGTGCTGGGCCGGCCGGCAGCCGATCCGGGCGCGAAGGTGTATAACGCTTACTGCCTGCATTGCCACGGCGCGGACGGGCGCGGTTACGCGCCGCTGCTCGCGCCGCTCGCCGGCAATCCTAACGTGCTCGAAACCGATGCATCGTCGCTGATCAACGTGACGCTGAACGGCAGCGACACGCTCGTGATCGACGGCGTGCCTTCCGCCTATCCGATGCCGGCGTTCTCGAACCAGTTGAACGACCGGCAGATCGCCGACGTGCTGACGTTCATGCGCGCCGGCTGGAACAACGGCGCGCCGGCCGTGCAGGCGGCGGACGTCGCGAAACTCCGCAAGGCGACGGCGGCCGCGCACTGAGCGCGGCCCCATGCGGAACGACGGCAGGCCGGCGTGCCTGCCGTCTACATCGCCGGGTGGTGGTCAGCCCTGGCGGCTTTGCTCTTTCTGTCAACCGGCGCGCGGCCGTGAACGGCAGCGCGCGTTTTATCGACGCAATGTAGGGGTGTCTGGATGGCTAACGTGACTTATACGGATACGCAGCTGCTGATCGACGGCGAGTGGGTCGACGCCGCGAGCGGCAAGACGATCGACGTCGTGAACCCGGCGACCGGCAACGCGATCGGCAAGGTGGCCCACGCGGGCATCGCCGATCTCGACCGTGCACTCGCCGCCGCGCAACGCGGCTTCGAAACGTGGCGCAAGGTGCCCGCGCACGAACGCGCGGCGACGATGCGCAAGGCGGCCGCGCTGGTGCGCGAGCGCGCCGACGCGATCGCTCGGTTGATGACGCAGGAACAGGGCAAGCCGCTCACCGAGGCACGCGTCGAAGTGCTGTCGGCGGCCGACATCATCGAATGGTTCGCGGACGAAGGCCGCCGCGTGTATGGCCGGATCGTGCCGCCGCGCAACCTCGGCGCGCAGCAGACGGTCGTCAAGGAGCCGGTCGGCCCGGTCGCGGCGTTCACGCCGTGGAATTTCCCGGTCAACCAGGTCGTGCGCAAGCTGAGCGCCGCGCTCGCGACCGGCTGCTCGTTCCTCGTGAAGGCGCCGGAGGAAACCCCCGCATCGCCGGCCGCGCTGCTGCGCGCGTTCGTCGACGCAGGCGTGCCGGCCGGGGTGATCGGCCTCGTGTACGGCGATCCGGCTGAAATCTCGTCGTACCTGATCCCGCACCCGGTGATCCGCAAGGTCACGTTCACGGGTTCGACGCCGGTCGGCAAGCAGCTCGCCGCGCTCGCGGGCCAGCACATGAAGCGCGCGACGATGGAGCTGGGCGGGCACGCCCCGGTGATCGTCGCCGAGGATGCCGACGTCGCGCTCGCGGTGAAGGCCGCCGGCGGCGCGAAGTTCCGCAACGCGGGGCAGGTGTGCATCTCGCCGACGCGCTTCCTCGTGCACAACAGCATCCGCGACGAATTCACGCGCGCGCTGGTCAAGCACGCCGAAGGGCTGAAGATCGGCAACGGCCTGGAGGAAGGCACGACGCTCGGTGCACTCGCGAACCCGCGCCGCCTGACCGCAATGGCGTCGGTGGTCGAGAACGCGCGCAAGGTCGGCGCGAGCATCGAAACGGGCGGCGAGCGGATCGGCTCGGCAGGCAACTTCTTCGCACCGACCGTGATCGCGAACGTGCCGCTCGAAGCCGACGTGTTCAACAACGAGCCGTTCGGCCCGGTCGCGGCGATCCGCGGCTTCGACAAGCTCGAGGATGCGATCGCGGAAGCGAACCGTCTGCCGTTCGGGCTGGCCGGCTACGCGTTCACGCGTTCGTTCGCGAACGTGCACCTGCTCACGCAGCGCCTCGAAGTCGGGATGCTGTGGATCAACCAGCCGGCGACGCCGTGGCCGGAAATGCCGTTCGGCGGCGTGAAGGACTCGGGCTACGGGTCGGAAGGCGGGCCGGAAGCGCTCGAGCCGTACCTCGTCACGAAGTCGGTGACGGTGATGGCCGTCTGACGGTCGATCGTCAGCATGCGCGCCGCCGTTCGTGCGGCGCGCGTGAGCGGCGCAGGTCGGGTATCGTGCCCGGTCTGCGCCGTTTTTTCTTTGTTTTCACATTTCCATGATGTGGCGATTCACGATTCACAGCGTCGGCGAAGACAATCCCGCGTTCAGTCCCGCGTCGCGACCAGCGCCGCGGTCTGGCCCAGCCAGTCGGCCGGATCGCCGCGATGATAGATCTGCTCCGACGGCTCGATATTGTCGATGAAGCGCTGGTAGATCACCGCCCGCCTGGCCGTCGCGATCGGTGCAAGCAGGGCAGCGGCACGCACCGGGTCGCTGCCGGGCAGCTTCGCCAGCCATTCGCGATTCCAGTGATCCTTGATCGCCGCCGCGTAGTCGCGCGGAACCGCGTCGAGAAACGCGGACTGGTCGAGCAGCGGGTGGCCGATTCCGCTGTCGCCCCAATCCAGCAGCGTGAGTTCCGATCGCGTGCCGCGAAAATTGCCGGGATGGCAGTCGCCATGAACCAGCGTATTCGGCAATCCGCATGCGTCGATCGCGGCGAATCGCGCTGCAAGGCCGCTCACGAAATGCCGTAGCGACGCCCGTTCGGCGCGCGACAGTTCTTCGCCGGTCCGTTCGACGACGTCGGCGATATCGGCGGCCAGACCCGCGCCGCGCCAGTCGGGTAATCGCATCGCGTGCAATTCGTCGATGCGGCCGAACCACGACGCCTGGATGTCGACCAGCAGCGTCACCATGTCGAGCAGTTGCGGCAGCGCTGCGTCGAACAGGTCGGCGCCGGGGATCTCCGCGATCAGGATGCGTCCGCATTCGTCGTGCCCCAGCAGCGTCGGCACGCGCCGGCCGGCCAGCGCCGTGATGACGCGGCCCTCGTGACCGAGAAAGGGCGGCACCACTTTCAGCCAGGCCGATTGCGCCCCGATCGGGATACGCCAGACGCTGGAGAGATTCCAGGTTCGAACCTGCACGGGATTGGCGCTAGGCGACAGGCCGTGACCGGCAAGCACGCGCGCCGCCCAGCCGAGGTCGGCCGCGGGGCCGCCCGGCCGCGCGTAACTTCGGCGCAGCGAATGGGGCTCGATGTTTCCTGTCCAGGATTCGGCCGCAACCGGTTTCGCAATCTCGGCCAGATAGGTGACTTCGCCGCCGGGCGCCCGGTCGCGAGCGGTTTCCAACAGGCGCAGGATCGTCACGTCGACGCCATGGCGTTCGCGCGCGGCACGCACGACCGACTCGACTTCCTGCCACCACGGGACGGCGACAGGCATCGGCGGCAGGCAACCGACCACCGCGCCATCCGGCGTCACCAGCACCAGCCGCGCGACGCGCGGCGGCGGTGCCGCTGGATCGAGGATCCCCGTCATCGTGCTCATTTCGCTCCTGACCGGCGTCGATTGACTGTGCAGGGCGAGCGTATCCCAATTCGCGAATGCGCCGCTACGGGGGTTACGCGGTGACGAGAGTCAGTGCCGGCCGCTGCCGCGATAGCTTTCCACTTCCGCGTCGTACGCCGCGAGAAACGCCTTGCCGAACACTGACGCGAAATCGTCCTCGATCGCGAACACCGTATCGCGATGGGTCGCCGCGTAGCGATCCCACATCCGCGCCTTGTACAGCGCGGGCACGTGTTTTTCGTACCAGCGCATCGCGTCGCCGCGTTCGCGCAGCCGTTGCGGCGAGAAGCGCGTCAGCAGGTCCATCAGCGCGGCGCGCATGCCGGCGACCATGCCGATCTGGTGTGCGTGCAGATCCTGGAACGCATCGCTGACCGCGCTCTGCGGCGACATGAAGCCCGGCAGCGGCAGCCCGAACATCTGCCGCAGCACCGCGCCGCCGTCCGGCAGCAGCTTCAGCGGATTGTTCTCGCGATCGAGCAGCATCGTCATGTGCGCCTTCACCTCGCGCTTCAGGATACTGCGCGACGACAGCAGTTCGACCGTGCCGTTCGCGAACAGTGCAAGCAGCTGGCCCGCGATATAGAGCTGCTCGGCCGACCACTGATGAGATTCGGCAGCCGTATCGAGCCCCGCGCCTTCGAAGAATGCGTTCAGCAGTTCGTCGGGTGTCGGCGGCGCCGGTTCGTGCACGACATGCGGCACCGGTGCGTCGGCCGGCCGCGCATCGGCGCGCGCGGCCGCCGGCTGCACGCGCACGTGCTGCGTCCACTCGGGCGCGTGGTCGGCCTGTGTCGCGGACGACGCTGCGCGATCCGCATTGCCGCGATCGGCCGACGGCGCCGTGCCCGACGCGCCGATATCGCCGGACGGCTGCGTAAACAGGTCGAGCGGATCGGTCGATAGCTGATTCAGGTCGCGCTGCGACGGTGTGAACGGCCCGGCCTGCTGCGCGGCACGGTTCGCCGGCTGCCCTGCGTCCGCGCGTGCCGGACCACCCGGCCTGGTGCCGTCATCCGCCGCCTTGCCGCGCGGGACGAGACGATCCTGGAGTAACCCCCACAGCCGGTTGCCGGCGCCTTTCGTGTCGACGCGCGAAGGCGAGGGCGAAGGTTGCGACGATACGGCTGCCTCCGGCGCGCCGGTATCGGGCGCCATGTCGATGACCGGCGCGTCGGCGCCATCGTCGCGCTCCGCCCGCAGCACGTACGGCCCGATGCGGATGATGTCGCCGGTATTGAGCGGGCGTTCCTGCGCATAACCGACCGGCTCGCGATTCACCTCGATCGTCGACACGCTGCTCAGGTTCTTCAGCAGGCACGCGTCGTCGCCGACCTGCAGCAGCGCCTGCAGCCGCGAAATCTGCCGCGTGTCGTCGCGCAGCACCAGATGGTTGTCGCTGGCCCGGCCGATGGTGCCGCCCGGCGGGTGAAACACGACGGCGTCGTAGGAGTCGTTTTCGACCGGTTCGCCGGCATGTTCGATCACGATCAGTTGCATGTCATACGTCGCTCGGTGGATGAAGCGCTCGCGTGGAAACCGGTTCGTTCAGGATGACGACACATGTCTGCGGCGCGCGAATTCGAACGCGGGCCCCCAGACCGGATGCCCCTTCTCGGCGGGGGACAGGTCGAAGCGCGGGTTGAGATCGAGAACCTTCGAGAACTCGGCGCGGCACTGCGTGACGCGGTTCGTCACGCAATAGCTGAACGCGAGGAGCTTGTGCGCGGCGACCTGCGTGTCGGTGTCGGCGCCGTCGATCTCCTTCGCGTGGTTCAGCAGCGCGATCGTGCGCCCGTAGTCGCCGGCGGCGTACGAGGCGCGCGCGCTGTCGACCGTTGCATGCGCGGCCGACTGGGTCGGGGACGTGCTGCACCCGCCGGCCCCCAGCAACCACGCGCCGAGGAAAAGAACGAGCGATGAACGGCCTTTCATTTTTGAAATTAAGATTTGGTGTAATTGGAAGGTGACACACAAGCGCTGTTGGATTCTAGTGCCAATCATCGGCGTCGACATTGCTGTTACGTTTTGTTTCAACTGTCCGATCCGATTCCATTTTAATCTGAAAATAGACTACGAATTTCAGAGCTTGTTAATCCAGAAAAACGACCTATAGTTCGCTGTGTTTTTCGGATTCGTCAGTTGTTTGGTCGGCGCCCGTCAATGCACGAAAAACCGGACCGTCCGTTCGGGCGGCACGAACAGCCTGGCACACCATCAGCGTCGCGGGCATCCGTTGCCCGGCGGCCGGCCGGCTTGCGCTCCGCGCCCATTCGACAGGTGTCCACGCAATAGAACCGGGCCGCCACGGCGAACCGGTCGGGCAAGTTTTTTTCGATTAATAACCAATCTCGATTCAATTACCTGTCGCCTCGATAATTCAACTTTCATAAACCCTGGATGATTTGTCCCGGCTTTCACGATAAAAATTCTCCGGAAAAAATTTCAGCGGAAGGATATGTAAACAACATAATTACCGGTCAATTAATTGTCCCTTTTTAATCCGATCAACCGGTTTCGAACTCGAAAACCGGCGGATGACTATTGGGTGGCGAGGGTGGAATATGCAATGGCGGTCGAGCAGTTTCATCGTATGGGGATGCGTGTTGCTGTTTCCGGGGTGCGGCGCGACGGAGCACGCGGCCGCGGTGCCGTATGCGATCACGGTCGACGTTGCGCCGGACGTCAACCCTGACATGAATCGCAAGCCTTCGCCGATCGTGCTGAAGGTGTTTCAGCTTCGCGCGGCGTCGGCGTTCGACAGCGCGGATTTCTTCTCGCTGCAGGACAAACCCGGGAACGTGCTCGGCGCGGATCTGCTCGACACCGACCGCGTGATCCTGCGGCCGGGCGAATCGCGCACGCTGCACTACCGCGGCAACGTCGAGGCCGGCGCGATCGGCGTCGTCGCCGAATACCGCATGCTCGAAAAGAACCGCTGGCGGCTGACGGTGCCGCTGCCGCGCGCGAAGCAGCTCAACCTCTACAAGTTCTGGCAGACGTCGCCCGGCGAGCTGAAGCTGTCGATCGCGGTCCGGAACGGCGGCATTGCACTGAACGACGCGCAGGGGCGCCCATGACCGAACCGACGATGTCCGCGACGCCGGTCGCGGCCCTCCGCCAGCGCGTGGTGTGGACCGAGGGGATGTTCCTGCGGCCGCAGCATTTCCAGCAGCTCGAACGGCACTGGGAACGCTACGTCGCGCTGCGCTGCCTGCCGCTGCAAGGGTTCTACTGGGGCTTCGATACGCTGGAAATCGATCGCGAGCAGCTCGCGCTCGGCAAGGTTGCGCTACGCGCCGCGTCGGGCGTGATGCGCGACGGTACGCCGTTCGACCTGTCCCATCCGGACGATCTGCCCGAACCGCTCGACGTACCGGCCGACGCGAAGGACCAGCTCGTCGTGCTCGCGCTGCCGCTGTGGCGCGGCGGCGGCGAGGAGGTGTCGTTCGGCGCGGGCGCAGCAAACGGTAGCAATGGCGCAAACGGTGGAAACGCTGGAACCGCTGGAATAGGCAACGCCGACGTCGCACGCTACGTCGTGCGCGAATACGAAGTGGCCGATGCGAACGCGGTCGCGCTCGGCCCCGCGCTGCTGCAGACGGGGCGCCTGAACGTGAGGCTGATGCTCGAAGCCGAGCTGACCGGCGATTGGCACGCGCTCGGCGTCGCACGGGTCGTCGAGCGGCGCACCGACGCGCGGCTGCTCGTCGACGACGGCTACATTCCGCCGCGGCTCGTCGCGCAGCACGATGCAGTGTTGCTGGCGTATGCGCGCGAGCTGCACGGGCTGCTCACGCAGCGCAGCGAGGCGCTCGCGGAACGCCTGTCGGAGCCGGGGCGCGGCGGCGTGTCGGAAGTCGCGGACTTCCTGCTGCTGCAGCTCGTGAATCGCTATCTCGCGCTGACCTGGCATGCGCAGCAGCACGTGTCGACGCATCCGGAAGCGCTGTTCTGCGACTGGCTGAAGCTCGCGTGCGACCTGAGCACGTTCACGGCGGCCGGCCGGCGCCCGCAGTCGCTCGCGGTCTACGTGCACGACGACCTTCGCACGAGCTTCGCGGAACTGATGACCGAACTGCGCCGGTCGCTGTCGACGGTGCTTGAACAGAACGCGATCCAGATCGAGTTGCGCGACGCGGGCAACGGCATCCGCGTCGCGACGCTGGCCGACCCGGCGCTGCGCGACACGGCCGGCTTCGTGCTCGCGGTGCGCGCGGACGTGCCGGCCGACAGCCTGCGCGCGCGCTTTCCCGCGCAGGCCAAGCTCGGGCCCGTCGAGCGGATCCGCGATCTGGTGCAGTTGCAACTGCCGGGCATCACGATGCGACAGTTGCCGGTCGCGCCGCGGCAGATCCCGTATCACGCGGGTCATACGTACTTCGAGATCGACAAGGGCAGCGACCTGTGGAAGCAACTGGCGCGCTCCGGCGGTCTCGCATTTCATTTCGCCGGCGAATTCCCTGGGCTCTCGATGGAGTTCTGGGCAATCCGCGGGTGAGGGCGGGCATCGCGATGAATAGTTCCTCCGATTCGATCGCCACCGGCGCAGGCGCGGGCGGCTTTGTGCCGCCGAATCCGGGCGGCATGCATCCGGCCGCCGCGCCCGGTGCGGCCGGGCCGACGGCCACGCAGCCGCGGCCGGGCCGCTGGGCCGCGAGCGGCACGAATCCGCTCGTCGCGGCCGCGAACCCGTTGCTCAACCTGGTGCCGCAAATCCGCTCGACCGTCCATCATCCGAACCCGGCGTGGCTGCGCGAGCATCTCGTCGTCGAGATCCGCCAGTTCGAGGCGCGCGCGCAGGAAGCCGGCGTGCCGTCCGAGGCAATCATCGGCGCGCGCTACTGCCTGTGCACGGCGCTCGACGAAGCGGCCGCGCTGACGCCGTGGGGCGGCAGCGTGTGGTCGTCGCACAGCCTGCTCGTGTCGTTCCACAACGAGACCTGGGGCGGCGAGAAATTCTTCCACCTGCTCGAACGCCTGTCGCAGCAGCCGCGCCAGCATCTCGACCTGCTCGAGTTGCTGTATTTCTGTCTCGCACTCGGCTTCGAGGGCCGCTATCGCGTGCTCGACAACGGCCACGCGCAACTCGATGCGCTGCGCCACCAGCTCGCGCTGACGATCCGCTCGGTACGCGGTGAATTCGATCCCGCGCTGTCGCCGCACTGGCGCGACGTCGTCACCCGCGACGTCGCGCGCCGTTTCATCGTGCCGCTGTGGGTGTGCGTGGCGCTCGCGCTGCTGATCGGCTTCGGCGTGTTCGTCGGGCTGCGCATCGCGCTTGCCGGGCATTCGGATCAACTGTTCGCGTCGATCGACGCGCTGCACGTGCCGAAGCTGCAGCCCGCGCAGGCGCCGCCGCGCCCGGCGCCCGCGCCGCGCATCGCGAAGTTCCTGGAACCCGAGATCGCGGCCGGCCTCGTGTCGGTGCGCGACGATGCCGATCGCAGCGTGATCGTGCTGCGCGGCGACGGGTTGTTCAAGTCCGGCTCGACGTCGGTGATCGACCGCTACGTGCCGGTGCTCGCGCGCGTCGCCAACGCGCTGAACAAGGTGCCCGGCAACGTGCGCGTGACCGGCTACACCGACGACACGCCCGTGCATACCGCGCGCTTCGCGTCGAACTGGGACCTGTCGCGCGAACGTGCGGAAGCCGTGCGCAGCATGATCGCCGCGCGGCTCGACCATCCGGAGCGGCTCGCGGCGGAAGGGCGCGGCACGCTCGATCCGGTCGCGCCGAACGATTCGCCGGCGAACCGCGCGCTGAACCGGCGCGTCGAGATCACGCTGCTGCCGGCGCCCGGCAGCGCCGCCGCCGGCGCGACGCAGGGGGCCAACTGATATGAACCAGGCTGTCGCGCGTTTCGTCCGGCCGTTGCCGTCACGGGAGATCTGGACCTTCGCCGGTCTCGTCGTGCTCGCGTGCTTCGTGTGGCTCGCGGGCCCGCTGTTCGCGTTCGCCGAGATCCGGCCGCTCGAAAGCGGCTGGGCCCGCGGGCTGACGATCGCGGTGCTGTTCGCCGCGTGGGGTGCGCGCGTCGCGTGGCGAAGCTGGCGTGCCGGCCGCCTCAATGCGCAGTTGCTGAACCAGTTGCGCGAGGCCGTGCCGGGGCCGGCCACCGCCGACGATCCGGCGAAGGCGCAGCTCGACGAGTTGCGCAGCCGTTTCGACGAAGCCGCGACGCTGCTGAAGAAAGTCCGCTTCGGGCAGGCCGATACCGTGCGCAAGGGCCTGCCGCGCTGGTTCGACCGGATGTCGCGCCAGTATCTGTATCAATTGCCGTGGTACGTGTTCATCGGCGCGCCGGGCTCGGGCAAGACGACCGCGCTCGTGAATTCGGGGCTCAGCTTTCCGCTCGCCGAGCAGTTCGGCCGCGCTGCGATTCGCGGCGTGGGCGGCACGCGGCACTGCGACTGGTGGTTCACGAACGACGCGGTATTGATCGACACGGCCGGCCGCTATACGACGCACGAAGGCAACCGCGCGCTCGACGAAGCCGAGTGGAAAGGCTTCGTCGACCTGCTGAAGAAATACCGCACGCGCCAGCCGCTGAACGGCGCGATGCTGACGATCAGCGTGGCCGACCTGCTCGGCGCGTCGGAAGCGGAGCGCACGCAGCACGCAATGGTGCTGCGCAAGCGGCTGCTCGAACTGCGCGCGCAGCTCGGCATCCGTTTTCCCGTGTACCTGCTCGTGACGAAGGCCGACCTGCTCGCGGGCTTTGCCGAGTATTTCAGCAGCTACGGCCGCGCGGAATGCGCGCAGGTGTGGGGCTTCACGTTCCCGCTCGCGCAGAGCGAGGCGCCCGGCTTCGATTTGCGCGCGGCATTCGACCGCGAATACCGGCTGCTGCACCAGCGGCTGAACGACGGGCTGCCCGAACTGCTCGCCGCGCAGACCGATGCGCGCCAGCGCGAGATGACCTACCTGCTGCCTCAGCAGATCGCCGACCTGCAGGACATGCTCGGCCAGTTCGTCGCCGAGGTGTTTTCCGTGTCGAGCTTCGAGCCGATGCCGATGCTGCGCGGCGTCTACCTGACGAGCGGCACACAGGAGGGCACCGCGTTCGACCGCGTGATGAGCGGCATCAAGCGCTTCCTGAAGATCGAGGGCGTGCCGCCGGTCGCGCAGGTCGGTTCGACCGGGCGCAGTTTCTTCCTGAAGTCGCTGCTGCAGGAGCACATCTTCCGCGAAGCCGCGCTCGCCGGCAGCGACCTGCGCTGGCATCAGAAGCGGCGCGTGCTGCAGATCGCCGGTTATGTGCTGCTTGCACTGGTATGCGTGGCCGTGCTGGTCGCGTGGCTGCGCAGCTATTCGAACAATCGCACGTATCTCGACCAGATCGCCGCGCGCGTGCCGGCCGTCGATTCGCAGATCGCCGGTGCGAAGTTCTCCGGCGCGTCCGACATCGCCCGGCTGCTGCCCGTGCTCGATGCGCTCGGCGGGCTCGCGAATGCCGGTGGCGTCGACCTGCAGCATCCGCCGCTCGCGTATCGGTGGGGGCTGTTCCAGGGCGAGAAGATCGACGAGGCCGTCGATTCCGTGTACCGGCGTGCGCTCAACGACGTGCTGCTGCCGATCGCCGCGAGCCGGATGGAGGCCGCGCTGCGCGACGCGCGGCCCGACGAAACCGACTACGCATATGCGGCGCTGAAGGCGTACCTGATGCTGTACGACAGCGCGCACTACGATCCCGCGTTCGTGCAGGCCGTCGTCGATCTGGAGATGGAGCGCTCGCTGCCGCCCGATTTCTCGCCGGCCGAACGTTCCGCGCTGCGCGCGCATCTCGCCGCGCTGTTCGGCAACCGCGTCGCGGTGTCGCCGTATCCGATGAACGAGCGGCTCGTGGCCGACGTGCGCGACCGGCTGCGGCAGGTGCCGTTCTCGCAGCGGCTGTACCGGCAGCTCACGCGCACGCTGCGCCCGGCGACGTCCGCGTTCGACTTCAGCGTCGCACGCGCGGTCGGCCCCGACGCGTCGCTGGTGTTCCGGCGCCAGAGCGGCAAACCGCTGTCGGAAGCAGTGCCGGGCCTCTATACGCGCAACGGCTATCGCAACGTGTTCGCGCCGCGCCTGGCCGGCGAAGTCGAAGCGTACGGGCGCGAGGAAGTGTGGGTGCTGAACCTCGGATTGTCGGAGATCCCCGGACCGAACGACGCGGCCGCGTGGGCGCGCGACATCCGCCAGCTCTACCTGAACGACTACCTGAAGATCTGGGACGACTATCTCGCGGACATCAAGCTGCAACGCACGGCGACGCTCGCGCAGAGCATCCAGGTGGCGCGTGCGCTGTCGTCGGCCGATTCGCCGCTCACACGGCTGATGGTCGCGCTCGCACGCGACACGGCGCTCGGCGATGCGCCGGGCGGGGCCCGCAATCTCGCTGCGCGTGCGCAGGACAAGGTCGACGAGGCGCGCAGTTCGCTGTCGCAGATCTTCGCGGGCCAGGCCAGCGACGCGAATCCGTCCGCGGCGGCGCCCGCGAGCCCCGAGCAGATCGTCGACAGCCACTTCGCCGGCTTGCGTGCGTTCGCGCCGGGCAGCGGCGACCAGGCGCAGGGATTCGACGCGGTGCTGAAGTCGATCGACGCGCTGTACACGTACCTGACGGCCACCGACGACGCGCTGCGCAGCGGCGCGCAACCGCCGCCGTCCGACGCGCCCGCGCGGCTGCGCGCGCAGGCCGGCCGCCTGCCGACGCCGTTCCGCGAAGTGCTCGACGACCTGTCGAACATCGCGAACGGCAGCGTCGCGACCGTCGAGCAGCGCAACGTCGCGCTGCGGGCCGGTGCGAATGTCGGCGACTTCTGCCGGCAGGCGATCGCGGGCCGCTATCCGTTCGCGCGCGGATCGTCGCGCGACGTCGCGCCGGCGGATTTCGCGCAGATGTTCGCGCCGGGCGGCCTGATGGACGATTTCTTCCAGAAGAACCTGCAGTCGATCGTCGATACGACGTCGCACCCGTGGCGCTTCGCGAACCGCAATGCGGACGCCGATCCGGCGGCGGCCGCGATGCTCGCGTCGTTCGAGAAGGCCGCGGTGATCCGCGACGCGTATTTCGGCGGCGGGGCGCGCACCGCGCAGTTGAAGGTGCAGATCCAGCCGCTCGAAATGGACCCGTCGATCACGGAGATGGTGCTCGACGTCGACGGGCAGATCGTCCGCTACGCGCACGGCCCGCTCGTGCAGAGCGCGGTGGACTGGCCGGGCCCGCGCGGCAGCAGCCAGGTGCGGCTGCAAGTGTCGGCGCAGGCCGGCGCGGCCGACGGCTTCACGACCGACGGGCCGTGGGCGCTGCACCGGCTGTTCGACCGCGCGGCCGTGTCGGCCGGGCGCGGCTCGGACCAGATGATTGCGCGCTTCACGGTCGACGGCAAACCGATCGTGCTGCAGGTGAATGCGGGCAGCGTCCGCAACCCGTTCAGGCTGGCCCAGATGGAGTCCTTTACATGCCCTCCGAAGCAATGAGCCCCACACCGCCGCTCACGAGCACGGCCGGCGATGCGCCGGCCTGGTACGGGAAGATTCCCGGCGCCGGCGACTTCGTGAACAGTCGGCTGCCGCATGCGCTCGCGCTCTGGTGGGAACGCTGGCTCCAGCAGGGGATGGCCGCGATGCGCCAGCGCGGCGCGGACGAGATCGAGCGCCATTACACGGTCGCGCCGGTCTGGAATTTCCTGATCCCGACGGGCGCCGGTGCGTCGTGCGTGCAGCCGGGCTGCCTCGCGCCGAGCTGCGACCGTGTGGGGCGCTACTACCCGGTGATCGTCACGCTGCCGATGCGCGCGGCCGATTACTGGAACGGGCTGCCGGACGCCGCCGACGCGTTCTACTGGCAGGTCGGCCATGCGCTGCTCGACGCGATCCGCCATGCGCGCGCGCCGGGCGATCTCGAACGGACGCTGGAACGCGTGCGGCTCGTGCCGGGCGGCGGCAGGTACGCGGAACGCGTCGACGACACGCCGGCGACGCTGCCGGAGCAGCCGGCGCCGGCCGCGTGGCCGGGGCTGTCCGGCTATTTCGACCCACACGGCGGCACCAGCTTCTGGTGGACCAACCGCGCCGACGGATCGCCGCTACGCACGCATGCGCATACAGGCACGCCCGACAACGCGCTGTTCCTGACGCTGTTCGGCGGCGGCTAGCGGCCCGGCCGACGGCCGGCGGGTCGCCGCCGGGAGCGGCGGGCAGAAGGCACACGGTTTCAAGAGGTGGACATGAAGGACGCTGGATCGAGAGACAACGAGTACGACACGGCGACACGCGGCGACGCATCCGAATTCACGGTGCGGCCGCTGCCGCTCGGCCATCGCCTCGGTGAACTGCAGCTCGACGAGGTGCTGGGGATCGGCGGTTTCGGGATCGTCTATCGCGCGTTCGACCGCACGTTGCGGCGCGCGGTCGCGATCAAGGAGTACATGCCGTCGATGCTCGCGACGCGCGGCGGCGACTACACGGTATCGCTGCGTTCCGAGCGGTTCGCGCAGGCGTTCGACGCGGGGCGCGGCGCGTTCCTCAACGAGGCGCGCCTGCTCGCGCAATTCGACCATCCGGGGCTCGTCAAGGTCCTGCACTTTTGGGAAAGCCACGGCACCGCGTACATGGTGATGCCGTTCTACGAGGGGCGCACGCTCAAGCAACTGCTCGACGGCGGCATGCGGATCAGCGAGACGCAACTGCGCAACATCGTCGGCGCGCTGCTCGGCGCGCTCGACACGCTGCATCGCGCGCAGTGCTTCCATCGCGACGTGGCGCTCGACAACGTGCTGATCCGCCCGAACGGCAGCGCGATCCTGCTCGACTTCGGCGCGGCGCGCAAACGGATCGGCGATCTCGTCGACGACGGCGCGATGATGATCAAGCCCGGCTACGCGCCGATCGAGCAGTACACCGACGATCCCGCGTTCAGCCAGGGGCCATGGACCGATCTTTATGCGCTCGGCGCGGTGATGCACGCGATGATTACCGGCGAACTGCCGCCCGCGGCCGTCGTGCGCAGCATCAAGGACACGTACCGGCCACTCGTGTCGCGCGAGTTGCCGGCAGGCGAGGTGTACAGCCCGGCGTTTCTCGCGGCCGTCGATCATGCGCTGCAGTTGCGGATTCCGGATCGGCCGGAATCGGTCGCGGCGTTCGCGGCGGAGCTCGGGTTGCGGGACTTCGACCGGACGGGCGGCGGGTATGGCGCGGGGATCGTGCCGCCGGCGGGTGACGCGGGCAGCGGCGGGAAAGGGAAGGGCGAGGCGTCGGTGGGTTCCACTGCGTCGGGCATCGCGTCGGCTGCTGCTGCTGCGATCGGCGCGGGTGGAACGGCTTCGGGCAAGACTGTGTCGGATGTGCAGTCGTCAACGCCTGAGCGTCACGACGATGTGGCGACACCGACGGACACCGCATCTGCTTCGTCTTCCGTGTCAGGCGCCAAGCCGGAGTCTGGTGCGCCTTCAGCATCGAAGGCGGTTGCGCAGGGCGCCGCGATTGCGGCAACGGGCGCGCCGGCATCGTCGGCCTCGCATGCTTCGCAGCCCGCGGCGAAGCCGGTTGAATCCGGTGCGCCGAACGGAAACGCCGAGCGTGCAAAGGAGCCGCCTGCTGCAAGAACCGATACGCACCACGAAGCAGATACACGATCCACGAGTGCCGACGCAGACATCGGCAAGCGCAGCGTAGCGGATTCCGGGAACGGGAATGCGTACCCGGCCGCCGGCACGACCGCTCCGCATCCCGCCGCAGCGGCATCGGCACCAAGCCGGGCATCCGCGCCGACCGGCACCCAACGCAGCCCGATACTCGACGGATCGCGCAGCCGCCGCATACCGTTCTACGTCGGCGGAGCGCTCGTCGCGCTGATCGCCGTCGGCCTCGCCGCGAGCTATCTGTCGCGCCCCGCGCGCGTCGCCGACGAGGCCGCACCGGGCGCGAGCCAGCCGCAGGCCGGCACGTCGTCGCCCGCCAGCACGCCGGATGCCACGCTGGCCCAGCGCGGGCCGACGCCGACCGTCGTGCCGCCGTCGAGCCTGCCGGCCGGATCGTCGGCGCAGGTTCCGCCGCCGCCCGTCGTCGCCGCGCCGGCCAGCACACCGGCCGTCGACGCCGCCGCAACCGCACCGCAGGTCGCGACCACCGTCACGAACCCGCCGCCGGCGCAAGCCGGCTCCCGTTCCGCCATCGCACCAGCCGGCAGCCTCGACGCGTCGGAACGCGTCGTCAACGTGCCGCCGTCGGAAGCGGCCGCGTCACCGGCGACGACGCCAGCCCCGGCACCGAAGCCGCCGCCGGAAGCCGATACGGCCGTCGCCGCCGTGAACGTGCTGCCGGCCGAGCAGCGCCCGCCGAAGACGCAGGAAACGGTCCAGGTGCGCTTCAACGTGCGGCCGTGGGGCGACGTGTACGTGAACGGCGCGCGGCGCGGCGCGAGCCCGCCGCTGCGTTCGGTGTCGCTGACGCCGGGCGTCTACCAGATCGAGATCCGCAACGGCTCGCTGCCGCCGTTGCACCGCACCGTGGCGATCGACTTCGGCAGCAAACCGGTCAACATCGACTATGCATTCGAATGACGTCAGCGAGGCGGCACTCGCCGCCGCCGTGCTTTCCCCGGGGTCGCCTGGCCTGCCGGCGGCGTCGCCGCGCGCCGACCTGATCGCCCGGCTGCTCGCGGACATCGCGCCCGATGCGCCGTGCGGCGCGAACCTCGAATACGACGCCGAGTACCTGCAGTTGCAGGAGCGCGCGACGCCGCGCGCCGAGCAGCAGTACGGCGACACCGTGATCCCGGCCGAGGCGCCCGACTGGGGTGCGGTCGAGCGGCTGGCGCTGGCGTTGTCCTCGCGCACGAAGGACTTGCGCGTCGTCGCGTATCTCGCGCGCAGCTGGATCGAGCAACACGGCCTGCCCGGTTATGCGGACGCGCTCGCGATCGTCGCGAACCTGCTCGAGCGCCGCTGGGACGAGCTGCATCCACGGCTCGACGCGGACGGCGAACCGGACCCGACGCCGCGGACGAACGCGCTCGCCGACGTGGCCGGCGCGCACGACTGCGCACGTGCGGCGCGCCGCCAACCGCTGTTCGACGGCGGCCCGAGCGTGCGCGATG
This sequence comes from Burkholderia sp. BKH01, assembly GCF_025685725.1. NCBI lineage: Bacteria > Pseudomonadati > Pseudomonadota > Betaproteobacteria > Burkholderiales > Burkholderiaceae > Burkholderia > Burkholderia sp. BKH01. The sequence continues at coordinate 166,463 of NZ_JAOTQT010000013.1, forward strand.
CCGAACGGCTGCTCGACGGCCGCGACGAAGCCGGTGGTCGCGCAAGCCTGATTGCCGCGCTGTCGGCGGTGCGCGGCGATGGCACGACGCCGCTCGACGCCGCGCGCGCCGCGTTGCAAGCACTGGATACGATCCGCGCGTGCGTGACCGACAAGCTCGGCCGCGAATGGGCACCCGATGCGGGCGATGCGGAGAAGGCGTTGCAGCGGATCGTGCGCGAAGTGCCGGTGCCCGAATCGCCACCGGGCGCGTCGGACGATCCGGGTTCCACGCCGCAGGCCTCATCCCGCGACGCATCGCAGGCCGGCGTCACACCCGTCGCGCCCGCAGCGATGCCGAACGCGCACGCATGGCGCGATGCCGAGGTAACGAGCCGCGACGACGTACGGCTCGGCCTCGACAAGATGTGCCGCTATTTCGAGCTGCACGAGCCGAGCCATCCGGCGCCGCTGCTGCTGCGGCGCGCGCAGCGGCTGCTCGCGCTCGACTTCTACGAAATCATCCGCGATCTCGCGCCGGAGAGCCTGCCGAAACTGGACCTGCTGAGCGGCGAGCGAAGCGAATGAAACGAACCGAATGAAGGACGCCGTCACACGGGCGGCGGCAACGTACTGCGCAACCTGATCGACCTGATCGAAGTGAAGGAGTGGACGATGACTGACAGAACCAAGGCAGCGGGCAGCGGACAGAAGTTCATCGCGCGCAATCGGGCGCCGCGCGTGCAGATCGAATACGACGTCGAAACCTACGGCGCCGAGCGCAAGGTGCAGTTGCCGTTCGTGATGGGCGTGATTTCGGACCTGGCGGGCAAGCGCGCCGAGCCGCTGCCGGACCTGCCGGAGCGCAAGTTCCTCGAGATCGACGTCGACAACTTCGACGAGCGGATGAAGTCGGTCGCACCGCGCGTCGCGTTCCAGGTGCCGAACACGCTGACGGGCGAAGGGATGCTCAACGTCGACATGACGTTCGAGCAGATCGACGATTTCTCGCCAGCCGCGATCGCGCGCAACGTCGACGCGCTGCGCCGGCTGCTGGAAGCGCGCACCGAGCTGTCGAACCTGCTGTCGTATATGGACGGCAAGCACGGCGCCGAACAGTTGATCGAGCGCGCGATCAACGATCCCGACTTGCTGAAGACGCTCGTGCGCAATCCGCACGAATCCGCGCAGCGCGGCGATGCGACCCAACCGGAGGCCCGCGATGAATGACCCCGTCCAAACCCGCGCCGAAACGCGCGGCGCCGCGCAGCCGGCCGTCGAGCACGACGAGTTCGCCGCGCTGCTGCAAAAGGAATTCAAGCCGAAGACTGCCGAGGCGCGCGAATCGGTCGAGCGCGCGGTGCGCACGCTCGCGCAGCAGGCGCTCGAACATACGGTCGGCATGACGACCGACGCATACGGCAGCGTGAAGCAGATCATCGCGGAAATCGACCGGAAGCTGTCCGACCAGATCAACCAGATCCTGCACCACGAGGATTTCCAGACGCTCGAAGGCGCGTGGCGCGGCCTGCATTACCTCGTCACGCACACCGAGACCGACGAGCTGCTGAAGATCAAGGCGCTGCCGGCGTCGCGCAACGAGGTCGCGCGGATGCTGAAGCGCTACAAGGGCGTCGCGTGGGATCAAAGCCCGCTGTTCCGCAAGATCTACGAGGAGGAATACGGGCAGTTCGGCGGCGAGCCGTTCGGCTGCCTCGTCGGCGATTTCCATTTCAACCACAGCCCGCCCGACGTCGAGATGCTCGGCGAGCTGTCGAAGATCGCGGCGGCCGCGCACGCGCCATTTATCGCCGGTGCGTCGCCGGAGCTGATGCAGATGGATTCGTGGCAGGAGCTGTCGAACCCGCGCGATCTGACGAAGATTTTCCAGAACACCGAATACGCGGCGTGGCGCAGCCTGCGGCAGTCGGAGGATTCGCGCTACGTCGGCCTCGCGATGCCGCGTTTTCTCGCGCGGCTGCCGTACGGGGCGCGCACCAATCCGGTCGACGAATTCGACTTCGAGGAAGACACCGACTCCGCGAACCACGACCGCTACACGTGGGCGAATTCGGCATACGCGATGGCCGCGAACATCAACCGCTCGTTCAAGCAGTACGGCTGGTGTTCGTCGATCCGCGGCGTCGAATCGGGCGGGGCGGTCGAAGGGCTGCCGAGCCACACGTTCCCGACCGACGACGGCGGCGTCGACCAGAAATGCCCGACCGAGATCGCGATCAGCGACCGCCGCGAGGCCGAGCTCGCGAAGAACGGCTTCATGCCGTTCGTACACCGGAAGAACTCGGATTTCGCGGCGTTCATCGGCGCGCAGTCGCTGTACCAGCCGGCCGAATACCACGATCCCGACGCAACCGCGAACGCACGGCTGTCCGGCCGCCTGCCGTACCTGTTCGCGTGCTGCCGCTTCGCGCACTACCTGAAGTGCATCGTGCGCGACAAGATCGGCTCGTTCCGCGAGCGCGACGACATGGAGCGCTGGCTGAACGACTGGATCATGAACTACGTCGACGGCGACCCCGTGAACTCGTCGCAGGAAACCAAGGCGCGCAAGCCGCTAGCGGCCGCGCAGGTGGTCGTCGACGAGGTCGAGGACAACCCCGGCTACTACACGTCGAAATTCTTCCTGCGACCGCACTACCAGCTCGAAGGGCTCACCGTATCGTTGCGGCTCATTTCGCGGTTGCCGACCGCGAAGGCGGCGAACGAATGAGCGGAAAAACGAGCGGCAACCGACATTCAACACGGCATTCAACCTGACCTCGAACCGAAACGGAGACGGCAATGGGCGTAGCAATGTTTATGAAGGTGGACGGCGTGACCGGCGAATCGGCGGACGCGCAGCACAAGGGCTGGACCGACATCCAGTCGTTCACGTGGGGCGCGAGCCAGCCGGGCGCGATGGCGAGCGGCAGCGGCGGCAACGCGGGCAAGGCGAGCTTCAACGATCTCGTCGTTTCCGCATACATGGACAAGGGCGCGCCCGCGATCATCAAGAACTGCGCGAACGGCAAGCACCTGTCGTCGGTCGAGATTTCGGCGTGCAAGACGGGCGGCACGCAGGTCGAATTCATGCGCGTGACGCTGCAGGAGGTGCTCGTCACGTCCGCGCAGGTCGCGGGCATCGATCCGGGCGACGTCGCCGACCGGCTGATGATGCATTACGGCTTCCAGGCCGCGAAGGTGAAGAAGCAGTACTGGCAGCAGAACGACAACGGCGGCAAGGGCGCCGAGGTGACGGTCGGCTGGAACATCAAGGAAAACACCGAGATGTGATGGGTCGAGCACGCACGGAGACAACGATGGACGACCCGCGAACCCGCGACGGCAGCGACGGCCGGGAAGGCAGCCTGCGCGACCGGTTGCAGCCCGCGTTGCTCGACCGGCTCACCGACGACGCGCCGCAGCGCGCGGCCGAAGCGCCCGGCGCGCAATGGATCGGCACCGAGCGGCTGCGCGCCGCCGTGCTGCGCGATCTCGCGTGGCTGCTCAACACGCGCAACGCCGAGGACGGTTTCGTCGACTGGTCGGCATTCGCGCACGCGCAGGCGTCGGTGCTCAACTACGGGATGCGGCCGCTCGTCGGCAAGCCGATGTCGGGCGTCGAGCGGATGTCGGTCGAGGCGTCGATCCGCGACGCGATCGTGCGCTTCGAGCCGCGCATCGCACCCGACAGCGTCGAGGTGCGCAGCGTGCTCGACGCGCCGGGCGGCCGGGCCGGCGAACGGCGCCACAACGTGCTGCTATTCGAGATCCGCGGCACGCTGTGGTCGATCCCGCATCCGCTCGAATTCGTGCTGCGCTCCGACCTCGATCTGGAAACGGGCGCGATGTCGCTGCAATCCGTGGCGGGGGCCTGACGCAATGGATACGCGCCTGCTCGACTACTACAACCGCGAACTCGCGTACCTGCGCGAGCTCGGCGGCGAATTCGCGCAGCAGTTCCCGAAGGTCGCCGCGCGGCTGCGGCTGCACGAATCGGGGCCGCCCGACCCGTACGTCGAGCGGCTGCTCGAGGGCTTCAGCTTCCTCACCGCGCGCGTACAGCTGAAGATGGACGCGGAATTCCCGCGCTTCACGCAGGCGCTGCTCGATGCCGTGTATCCCGGCTATATCGCGCCGCTGCCGTCGATGGCAATCGTCCGGTTCGCGCCGATGATGAACGAAGGCAGCCTCGCACAGGGCTGGCGGCTGCCGGCCGGCACCGCGCTGCGCGCGCGGCCGGCCGCGTCCGAGCAGACTGCGTGCGAATTCCGCACCGCGCACGACCTGACGCTGTGGCCGCTCGAACTGACCGATGCGACCGTCACCGGCGCGCCGTCGTGGCTGCCGCGCGGCGCCGTCGCGGCGCGGCAGGACGTGCGCGGCGCGCTGCGCATCCGGCTGAAGGCGCGCGGCGGTGCGAAGCTGTCGCAACTGCCGCTCGACCGGCTGACGTTCCATCTCGCGGGCCCCGAGCGCGACGCGCTGCACCTGCTCGAACTGATCGCCGCGCATGCGCTCGGCGTCGTGTGCCACGACCCCGGGCAGCCGCCGCGCTGGCTGCACACGCTCGACGCGGACGCGATCGTCCACGAGGGTTTCGATCCGGCGCAAGCGATCCTGCCTGACGACGGCCGCAGCTTCCACGGCTACCGGCTGCTGCGCGAGTATTTCGCGTTTCCCGCCCGCTTCCTGTTCTTCAGCATCGGCGGGCTGCGTGCCGCGCTCGCGCGCGCGACCGGCGACGAGTGCGAGCTGACCGTGCTGTTCGATCGCCACGACGCGGCGCTCGAAGCGGCCGTCGACGCGCGCCACCTCGCGCTGAACTGCACGCCGGCCGTGAACCTGTTCGCGCGCCGCGCCGACCGCATTGCGCTGCAGCCGGGCGCGCGCGAGCATCATGTCGTCGTCGACCGCAGCCGGCCGCTCGACTACGAGGTCTATGCAGTGCAGCGGCTCGCGAGCGAGCAGCGCGACGACGGCCAGTCGCGCGAATTCCGGCCGTTTCACGCGTCGTTCGCCAGCGATGACGGCAACCACGGCGCGTACTACACGGTGCGGCGCGAGCCGCGGCTGGTGTCCGCGCAGGCGCGCGCGAACGGCACGCGCACCGGCTATGTCGGCAGCGAGACCTACGTGTCGCTCGTCGACAGCCAGTGCGCGCCGTACGACGAAACGATGCGCTACCTGTCCGCCGATACGCTGTGCACGAACCGCGATCTCGTGCTGCTGCAGCCGCCCGGCGACGCGAACACGTTCACGCTGCGCGTGTCGGCCCCGGTCGAGCGCATCGTCGCGATCCGCGGCCCGTCGCGGCCGCGCCCGCCGATCGCCGACGCGCAAACCGCGTGGCGGTTGATACGCCATCTCGGCCTGGCACGCCACACGCTGACCGATCTCGACGACGACGAGGGCGCGCATGCGCTGCGCGAACTGCTCGGCCTGCATGCCGACCCGGCCGACGCCGCGATGCGCCGGCAGATCGACGGCGTACAGCGCGTCGCGTTCTCGCCGGTGTTCCGCCGGCTGCCGGCGCTCGGGCCGCTGATGTTCGGGCGCGGCGTACAGGTCGACGTGACCGTCGACGACCATGCGTTCTCCGGCGACAGCCCGTTCCTGCTCGGCGCGGTGCTCGAACAGTTCTTCGCGCGCCATGTGTCGATCAACGCATTCGCCGAATGCGTGCTGACCAGCGTGCAGCGCGGCACGCTCGCGCACTGGCCCGCGCGCATCGGCAGGCGGCCCGTGATATGAAACGCGACACGACTCCCGGCGTGCAGCCGACCGCCGCCGACGGCCGCCGCGACGCGTGGTGGGCACGCTTGCGGGCCGCGCCGCATGGCTACGACCTGTTCCAGGCGCTGCGCTGGCTCGACGCGCTGTCGCCCGGCCGCGCGCCGCTCGGCCATGCCGCGCGGCCGCGCGACGAGCCGGTGCGGCTCGGGCAGCAGCCGTCGCTCGCATTCGCGGCGTCGATGCTGGCCGGCGTGCACGAGAACGGCACCGCGCCGCCGCGCATCGCGATCTACGGTTTCGGGTTGTTCGGGCCGAACGGGCCGCTGCCGACGCACCTGACCGAATACGCGTACGAGCGCGCGGCGCAGCACGACGACCCGACCTTTGCCGCGTTCGCGGACCTGTTCCATCACCGGCTGATCCTGCTGTTCTACCGTGCGTGGGCCGACGCGCAGCCGACGGTGAGCCTCGATCGCCCCGAGCGCGCACGGTTCGACGGCTATATCGCGAGCCTGATCGGGCGCGCGGCGCACGGCGACAGACCGGCCGCGCAAGCCGGTGCTGCGGCCACGGCAACCGCCGACACGCTCGCGCCGCATGCACGTTATTTCCATGCCGGCCATCTCGTGCGGCACACACGCAACCCGGAAGGGCTCGTGCAGATCCTGCGCCGGCATTTCGGCGTCGATGCACGCATCGTCGAGCACGTGCCGCAGTGGGTCGCGATCGAGCGCTCGCAGCGCTGCACGATCCGCGCGACGCGGCCGACGTTGCGTATCGGCGCCGTCGCGCTCGGCGTCGCGGTGCGCGATGCGCAGTCGCGTTTCCGGATCGTGCTCGGCCCGCTGTCGCTCGACGCCTACCGCGGCTTCCTGCCGGGCGGCCCGCATGCGCGGCAGCTTGCGCAATGGGTGCGCGAATACGTCGGCATCGAGTTCGATTGGGATGTGCAGCTCGAACTGGCGGCCGACGCGGTGCCGGCGATCGCGCTCGGCGCGCGGCAGGGGATCGGCCGCACCGCGTGGCTCGGGCAGCGGCTCGAACCGGGCCCCGCGCGCGACCTCGTCGTCCGCTACGACGTGCGCCGCGCCGGTGCAACCCTTCATCGCGAAACCGCCTAAACGGGAGCCGTCATGTCCGATATCGGCCGCGTCAATCTTTTCGGAAAACTGAATCCGTTCCTCTACGAGACGCTCGAGCAGGCGACCGGGTTCTGCCGGCTGCGCGGCAATCCGTATGTCGAGCTCGCGCACTGGTTCAAGCAGATCCTGCAGCGGCCCGACGGGGACCTGCAGCGCGTGCTGCGCCGCTTCGACATCGACGAGGCCGCGATCGACCGCGCGCTGGTCACCGCGCTCGACCGGCTGCCGCGCGGCGCGGGCTCGGTGTCGGACCTGTCCGTGCACATCGACGACGCGGTCGAACGCGCGTGGGTCTATGCGACGCTGAAGTACGACGCGACACGCATTCGCGGCGCGGTGCTGTTGTTAGCGATCCTGAAGACGCCGCAGTTGCGCAACGTGCTGATGGGCATCACGCGCGAATTCGAGCGCATCGTGCCTGACGTGCTCGCCGACGAACTCGAATCGATCGTCGAAGGCTCGCCCGAGGCGCAACCGGCCGCACATTCTTCGCAGGCCGGCCTCGGCGGCGACGCGGCGGTGCGAGGCGCGACCGCTGCCGAAGGCTCGGCGCTCGCGCGCTTCGCTGTCGACCTGACCGCGCGCGCGCGGGCCGGCGAGATCGACCCCGTCGTCGGGCGCGACGCCGAGATCCGCCAGATCGTCGACATCCTGCTGCGGCGCCGCCAGAACAACCCGCTGCTGGTCGGCGAGGCCGGCGTCGGCAAGACGGCCGTCGCGGAAGGCTTCGCGCTGCGGATCGCCGCCGGCGACGTGCCGCCGTCGCTGCGCGACGTCGCGCTGTACCTGCTCGACATCGGGCTGCTGCAGGCCGGCGCGAGCGTGAAGGGCGAGTTCGAGAGCCGGCTGCGCGGCGTGATCGACGAAGCGATGTCGTCCGAGCGGCCGGCGATCCTGTTCATCGACGAAGTGCATACGCTCGTCGGCGCGGGCGGGGCGGCCGGCACCGGCGACGCCGCGAACCTGCTGAAGCCCGCGCTCGCGCGTGGCCTGCTGCGCACAATCGGCGCGACCACGTGGTCCGAGTACAAGCAATACATCGAGAAGGACCCCGCGCTGACGCGACGCTTCCAGCTCGTGCACGTGCACGAGCCGGAAGAAGCGGCCGCGTTGACCATGCTGCGCGGCCTCGCCGCGAAGCTCGAGGCCCATCACCGCGTGCTCGTGCTCGACGACGCGCTGCTGGCCGCCGTCACGCTGTCGCACCGGTACATCCCCGCCCGGCAGTTGCCGGACAAGGCGATCAGCCTGCTCGATACGGCCTGCGCGCGCGTCGCCGTCAGCCAGCACGCGGTGCCCGCGCCGATCGAGGACGCACGCCGCCGCATCGACAGCCTGCGCGTCGAACAGGAGCGGATCGGCCGCGAATGCGCGCTCGGTACCGGCGACGCCGCGCGGCGCGACGCGATCGAGTCGGACATCGCCGCCGCGCAAGGCGCGCTCGACCAGCTCGACGTGCGCTGGCAAACCGAACGGAACGCATTGGCGGCGATCGTCGAATCGCGCACCGCGTTGCTCGACGACGATCCGTCGCGCGAACTCGCCGCCGTCACGCGCGCCGATATCCAGGCGCACCTCGCGACCGCGCAGCAGGCGCTGGCCGACGTGCAGGGTGACACGCCGCTCGTGCTGCCCGCCGTCGACACGCACGCGGTGGCGGCCGTGGTCGCCGACTGGACCGGGATTCCGCTCGGCCGGATGGTGCGCGACGAGACACAGGCCGTGCTGAAGCTCGCCGATACGCTCGGCGAACGCGTCGTCGGCCAGCGGGATGCGGTCGAACTGATCGCGCAGCGGATCCAGACCGCACGCGCGAAGCTCGACGATCCGACCAAGCCGCACGGCGTGTTCCTGCTGTGCGGGCCGTCCGGCGTCGGCAAGACCGAAACCGCGCTCGCGCTGGCCGACACGCTGTACGGCGGCGAGCGCAACGCGATCACGATCAACATGAGCGAGTTCCAGGAAGCGCATACCGTGTCGACGCTGAAGGGTGCGCCGCCCGGTTATGTCGGCTACGGGCAGGGCGGCGTACTCACCGAGGCCGTGCGCCGCCGGCCATACAGCGTCGTGCTGCTCGACGAGATCGAGAAGGCGCACCGCGACGTGCACGAGATTTTCTTCCAGGTGTTCGACAAGGGCTGGATGGAGGACGGCGAGGGCCGCGACATCGATTTCCGGCACACCGTGATCCTGCTGACGTCGAACGTCGGCGCCGATCGCGTGATGCAGCTCTGCCGCGATCCCGAGCGCCTGCCCGACGTGCAGACGCTTGCCGATGCGCTGCGCGCGCCGCTGCTCGACGTGTTCCCGGCCGCGCTGCTTGGCCGGCTGACCGTCGTGCCGTATTACCCGCTCACCGATGCGACGCTCGCGCGGATCGTCGCATTGCAGTTGCGGCGGATCGAGAAGCGGATCGACGCGCATCACGGCATCCGGCTGCGCTGCACCGACGCGGCGACCGCGCTGATCGTCGAGCGGTGCCGGACGATCGAATCCGGCGGCCGGATGGTCGACGCGATCCTCACGCACACCGTGATGCCGCGCATCAGCCGAGCGATCCTGCAAGCCACGCTCGAGGGCCGCACGCTGGCGTCGATCGAGGTCAGCGCGGCCGACGGCGAATTCGCTTACCGGTTCGACGAGGAGGCAACGACGTGAATCGCGTATTCACCCTCGACAGCCCGCACGGCGACGACCTGAAATTCCACACGCTCGACGGCAGCGACGAACTCGGCCGGCTGTTCGAATTCCGGGTCGAGGCGCTGGCGGACAGTCACAGCCTGTCGCTGAAGGACATGCTCGGCAAGGCCGTGACGGTCCGCATCGAACAGCAGGACCAGTCGACGCGCTACCTGAACGGGATCGTTGCGCGCGCATCGCTTGCCGGCCGGCGTGCCGAGCGGTACTACGGCTACGAGCTGGTCGTGCGCCCGTGGCTGTGGCTCGCGACGCGCCGCTCCGATTGCCGGATCTTCCAGAACAAGACCGTGCCGGAGATCGTGCAGGAGGTGCTGTCGACGTATGGCTTTCCGATCGAGAACCATCTCGCGGAATCGTATGTGCCGCGCGAGTATTGCGTTCAGTACAACGAGACAGATGCCGCGTTCGTGTCGCGGTTGATGGAGTTCGAGGGCATCTATTACTGGTTCCGGCATGCCGAGGACACGCATACGCTGATGCTGAGCGACGCGATGTCATCGCACACGGCGCTGCCCGGCTACGAAACGATTCCGTATATCGCGCGTGACCGCACCGCGATCGCCGACGAGGAACACATCGACGGCTGGCTGCCCGCGCAGGAGGTGAGTGTCGGCAAGCACCAGACCACCGACTACGACTATACGAAGCCGCGCGCCGATCTTTCGTCGCAGAAGGTCGATCCGCGTGGTCATGATCACGACAGCTTCGCGTCGTTCGAATGGCCGGGTGGTTATCGCGACGATGCGCCCGGTGCGCATTACAGCCGTGTGCGGCTCGAGGAACAGCAGGCCGAACACGAGCGGGCGAGCGCCGATACGGATGTGCGCGGCGCGGCGCCTGGGTATTTGTTCACGCTTGCGCATTGTCCGCGTGCCGACCAGAACCGCGAGTACCTGATCGTGCGGTGTCTGTACCGCTTTCAGGAGAACGCTTATGCGAGCGACCAGAGCGCGGAGGCTGTCGTGCATCAGACGATGATGCTCGTGCAGCCGTCGAGTTTGCCTTATCGGTCGCCGCGTGAGACGCCGAGGCCGCGGACCAACGGGCCGCAGACGGCGACCGTCGTCGGGCCGCCGGGCGAGGAAATCTGGACCGATCAGTATGGGCGCGTGAAGCTGCAGTTCCGCTGGGATCGGTACGGGCAAAGCAATCAGGATTCGTCGTGCTGGGTGCGGGTGTCGAGTCCTTGGGCCGGGGGCGGGTTCGGGGGCGTGCAGATTCCGCGTGTGGGCGATGAGGTCGTGGTCGATTTCCTGAACGGCGATCCGGATGAGCCGATCGTGACGGGGCGGGTTTACAACGGCGAGAAGATGCCGCCGTGGGGGCTGCCGGGGAGTGCGACGCAGAGCGGAATGCTGTCGAGATCATCGCCGGGCGGGACAACCGACCATGCGAATGCGTTCCGGTTCGAGGACAAGAAGGGCGCCGAGCAGCTTTGGATGCATGCGGAAAGGAACTTCGATGCGGAGACGGAGGCCGATCATTCGCTTTCTGTCGGGCACGATCACACGCATACGGTCGGGAACGACGAGACGATGCAGGTGAAGAACAACCGGCAGAGGAGCGTCGGGCAGAACGAGACGGTGAATATCGGGAAGAACCGGGTCGCGCAGATCGGGGTGGATGAGACGCATGGGGTTGGCGGGAACCGGACGCGAACGGTCGGGAAGAAGGAGACCGTGACGATCGCGTCGGATCGCGAGGCGACGATCGGCGGCAGCCACACGGAGTCGGTCACGCATGCCAAGACCGAAACGATCGGCGAAGGCAAGACGCTGAACGTCGGACAGATGTACCAGACGACGTCGCAGGACATGAAGACGCTGGTCGCGTCGGCGCATACCGAGGAAATCGGCACGCGGACCTCGACGATCGCCAAAGCCCATACGCACACGGTCGGCGGCGAACACACCGTCAACGTCGGGGCGAACCATACGACGAACGTACAGCATCAGGTGACCGTCAACGCCGGCGATCAGCTTTCGCTCGTCTGCGGGAATTCGAGCATCGTGATGAAGAGCGACGGCACGATCACGATCCAGGGCGTCAACGTCGCATCGAGCGGCACGGAAAGCCACAGCGTGAACAGCAAGAAGGTAACGTCGTCTGCCTCGGTCGAGCATACGGTCGAAGGGACGATCCTGAAACTGAATCCGTGACGGAGGTCCGCACGAATGCAGAACTGGCAGCCGACCAACCCGGTGGAGCGCAGGTTCATGGACGCGCATACGGACTGGATGAGTTTCGCGAAGGAACGCGACGCGCGATTGATGATCTGGCAGACCGACGAGACGGATGCGGAGCTCGTGCGGCTGTATTTCCAGGTCCAGGATGAAACATCGTGTGCGGTCAGGACGATGCGTGCGTCGTTCGTCAATGAAGCGGGGTATGCGAAGGCGCTGACGGACGAGCTTATTGCGTTCTACGACAGCCGGCGCGAGGGGTCCGAAGCGCAGGGCGTGCGTGCGGATTGGCAAGCGCCGTACGACGATGGGAAGAATCCTTTGCTGCATCTGTTCACAGTTGCCGACAGCCTGATGCAGCACCATCCGGATATTTTTCCGGCGATGGTATTCGTGCTGGAACCGGCGAACGTGCGAGATGACGCGGCATGGGTGCAGTGGATGGATGGCTTGCTGACGATCATGGCGGTCGCGCCGCAGCTTGGCGAGCGCGTGCGTTTTGTCGTGCCGCGTACGGATATCGCGCCGTTTGCAGCGCTGATGCAGCGGCATCGGGCTGCGGTGCGCGTCGTGCAGGGGAAATATTCGATGGCGAGCGTGCCGCGAGAATTGCTGGCGGAATCTGGCGAGCGCGGGCCGAGCGGTGAATTTCGGCGGCATTTCGTGTTGCTGACCGAGATTATCGAAAGCGGCAATCCGGCTCGGCTGGAGGAACTACGTGCGGCGGCGCTGAAGGTCGCAGAGCGCGAGCAGTGGTTCGATCAGTGCGTTGTCGTGCATCTGATTGCCGGTGCGGCGTATCTGAAGTGGCGCGATCGGGAGAGGGCGATCGAGGCGTATCGGAGCGCGGCCAGTAGCGGGATGCGTGCGGTCGAGGCCAAGCATCCGGCGGGGCACAAGCTCGTGGCGAACGGGTTGTTCGGCGAGGCAAGCGTGCATCTGACGCACAAGGATTACGCGCACTCGGCGTATTGCTACGAACGCGCGGCGGCGTCGACCACGGCTGCCAAGGATGGGCTGATGACGGTCGAGGCATGGCGGATGAGCGCCGTGTGCTGGGAGCGGGCAGGGGAGCGCGAGCATGCGCTCGAGGCCGGGTTCAATGCGCTCGATGCGGGATTGATGATCGACGAGCCGATTCGGGCGAAAAGTAATCTGCCGATGGTTGTCGAGTGGATGGTTTCGCAGTTGGGTGCAATGGACCGGCGACGCAACGTACTTAGCGAGAAAGTCGCTGCGTTGCGCGGTGGGCGCTGAGCGGAGGCCGAAACTGTGGCACTTCCAGCCGTCAAGCATCTCGATCCGGTTGTTGGCGTGGACGTTCATTCGGTGCTGGTCACGCCGGGTACACCCCCGGTGTTTCTGCCGCATCCTCATGTCGGGTTCATGCTCGATAAGCGCGAGTACATCCAGGCCGCAAAAGCCGTGGTCGGCTGCATTGCAATGATGATCGCGCAGGAGAAGGTGACCGAATACATCGAAGATCATCCCGAAGATGTGAAGAAGCTGGAACACCTGGCCGATGAAGCAAACCAGCAGGTCAATGAACAGCTCGATGGCTTAATGGGTGGCGGAAAGCTGCCGGACTTCAAGGATGACCCCAATGTCGCGGAAGGGATGAGGCTTGCGAAAGAGGCCAATAAGATCAAGAACCGCATAAGTGACGATCTTGGCTCGAACGTCGGATCGGGTGGCAGTAGCGGCAGGCCGATTTTTGTGAACGGGATGATGCGCGCCACGGCGGGCACGCATGCGTATCACGTTCCGGGGTTGCATTTCCCGCTCGGAGAATCGTTTGCGCCGCCGCCTGAGAAGGTTGAACCGTCGAACGACGGGGAATCGTTCATGGGCAGCAAGACGGTGCTCGCCAACAACGATCCGATGTCGTACATGGCGCTTGAGGCGTTGAGTTGCTGGTCAGTCGGGATGGAGCCGCCTCCGCATAACAGCGCGCATACGGATCGAACTTATCCGTCAATGCCGAGTTCGGTGATGTTGCCGATTCCGGCAGGGCGTCCGGTGTTGGTGGGCGGGCCGCCGATCATGAACATGGCGGCGGCGGCGAAGGGGTTGTTCAAGGCGTTTCAGGGCTCGAAGTGGGCGAAGGCGCTGGCGGACAAGCTGAATTTGAAGTCGGGATTTCTCAAGTGCAAAGTACTAGATGCGGAGCCGGTCAACTCGACCACGGGTGGAGTGGTCATGCAACAGCACGATTTCCAAATCGCTGGGCGCCTTCCGTTTGTTTGGACTCGGTACTACGCAACCCACGATATACAGTGTGGAGCCGTTGGAGCAGGCTGGCAGACGCCCGCGGACATCCGACTCGACCTAATACCACACGAAAGCGTGGTTGGCGTTGTGGCTCACACGCCAGATTGCGTGACGGCATTCGACGCGCTGCCAGACGATACAGGTTGGCCGGCGCGCGTGTACGACTGGCAGCACGGACACGCGCTATATCGGCTGAATAACTACCTGGTACTACGCATGGCGATTGGCATCGAATACGCGTTTGCGCTTCCGAAAAATTGGCAACGCACGATACACATGCCAACTGGTGGAGCCACATTAACTCTGTCAATCGAACAGATGGCAGATCTCAACGGAAATGCCTGGACGTTCGAGCGCGGCCGAGATCAAGATCTGGTGCGCGTGATCGAACGGAATAATCGGGAGTCGACAGGGCGTGTGATCGAATGCAGGTCTGGCACTATCGGCCAGAATACGGGGCGCACGACTCTACTGACCTCATTGACGCTGGTAGACGCGAATGACCAAGCTTATCCACTCGTCCATTACGAACACGATCGACAGGGCAACCTGATTGCGGCGCGGGATGCGATGGGACAACCCCATTGTTATGCATATGACGACGATCACCGAATGGTGCGCCATACAAGCGCTGGAGGAGTGTCTTTCTGCTACAGCCATCGACAGCACGACGACGGCGTGTGGCGGGTCGACCGTGCTTGGGGCGACCGCGGCATAGCCGACTATCGATTTGCTTACGACCTGGAGCATCGAGAAACACGGATAACGGATTCGCTGCAGCACACGACAATTCTCCAGACAAATGACCGTAGCATGCCGGTGGCGCGAATTGATCCGCTTGGCGGAGTGAGGAGCTACAAGTACGACGGACAAGGCCGCACGAGCGCCGAGATCGATCCCGCGGGGCGTATTACTACATGGAAATACGATGAATACGGGAATCTCCTTGCACTGACATTGCCGGACGGAAGCATCGTAGCCGCGGAATACAATACTGCCCATCAACTGGTCTGCGTGACCGCTCCGGGAGAAAAGAGGTGGCGTTACGAGTGGGATGAATGCGGCAATCTGCTTGCTCGAACGACTCCGGGACTGGGCTGCATGCGCTATGAGTACGATCGCAATGGTCGGATTGTTGCTACTACGGGGCCTCGTGGGGCAGTAACTCGCTTCACTTACGACCATCACGGCAACCTTGCACAAGTAGTCGACGCCCTCGGAAATCGCACACGGTACACCTATGACGCGAGGGCCAATCTCATACAGACCGTCAATGCGTTAGGGCAGGCAACGTGTTACGAATACGATCGAAACGGTAACCTAACGCGAGTCGCTGAGACGGGGGATCAGCAAACGTTCTACAGCTACGACGCAGATGGAAATCTGACTCGCTACCGCGATCCGAACGGCCACGTTTTGCAATTGGAATATTCTGCACTAGGGCAGATTACAAAACGTGTAGCACCAAATGGCAGTGTGATCGAGTATCGATACGACACCGAAGAGCAGTTGATTGGCCTTGTCAATGAGCTCGGTGAGTCGTATCAACTGATTCGTGACCCGTTGGGCCGAATCGTTGAGGAAATCGACTTTTACGGCCAGCACTATCGTTACGAATACAATTCGACAGATTATTTATTGAGCACCACCGACCCACTGGGACGATCCACCAAATACGAGACGGATTCACTGGGCCGAATTTTAAAAAAGCATGTGCAAGACCCACGGCAACCAGGAGCGATTTGCTCCGAGACCTTTTCATACGACTCCAGCGGAAACCTCGTCTCCGCAAGAACACCCAACAATCTTGTTGAATTAAAATACAACACAGATGGTCAAGTCATTGAAGAGAATCAGGGCAACAAATTATTCATTTCCAGCACATACGATACAAATGGAAACAGAGTTGAGCGTCTTTCGAAAATAAACGTCGCCAGCGAGACCATCACTCACTCTGTAAAATATGAATACGATGCGCTAAATGAAATAAGCCTAATTCAGATAGACGAATCAACTCCGATTACATTCGAACGCGATGCACTCGGACAAATTATCACAGAACATCTGTGCGACGAGACACGACGGGAGTTGTCATATACGCCAACAGGATTTCTGACGAAGCAATCCATATCTTCCAACACCGGCCCTTTGTTTTCCTGCGAATACTCATACGATAAAAACGGAGAAATAATCGAGAAATATGACTCGCGCCTTGGCATTGATCGTTACGAGTATGACTCTGTAGGAAATTTAATCAGACACCTCGATCCGGCAGGGAAGCTCTCCCAATATTTGCACGACTCTACCGGCGATCTGATGCATATGCGTTCTCCTTGGAGGAACCATACAGATTTCTTTGGACAAGAACAGTTGGTCACGTCATGGATCAGGGAAAACGAACATGACGGTTGCTACTATGGGTTCGACCGGAGCGGCAATTTGGTGAGGAAGCGGGATCAGCATCAGGATCTGATGTTGAGCTGGGATGGAGACGGACTGTTGATCGAAACATTGACAATACGTAATTCGACGGAGGTCGAGGCAAATCCCTACGGCATGGAGCGTATTTACACCCGCTATGAATACGACGCCTTTCATCGACGCACCGCAAAGCATACGCAGATTTCAAACGACAACGATTCATCAGGACAGCGAGAATCTGCCTCGATGCACCGATGTCGATCCAGTTGGTTCTTCTGGGAGGGGGACGCGCTAGTGGGTGAAATCACATACGACGATCCAGCAGTCGATAGGCGACTGTTCCGCGAAGCGCAAGGTATCTCCGAGGAACGCTCCCGAACATGCACCTATCTCGGTAACCCGGGCGATGATACAGAAAGGACTACCACTGAGCGCCCCTTTGTAGCCCGCGAATGGCTCTACTATCCGGGAACACTTAGACCACTGGCTGGAATTCACCGGGAATACACCACGGAGCCATCCCTTTTTCTGGAAGACGACGTTAGTCACGGTACGCGCAACATTCATTCCGATGCAATGCCCCAACAACGCGTGCCCCAACCGAGCCCCCGATCGGTCGACCCCATCGCGATAGGCGAGATGGCGCACTTGACATTAAAATCGTTGCGCAATTATTTATTTTATAGCGACCCCAATGGAGCCATTATCCGAGTCATCGGCAATCAAAAAAACATCATTTGGGAATGCAATTACGACGCATTAGGTGGAATTAACCACCTAATGTCCGAAATTGAATTCAAACAGCCTCTACAGATGCTTGGGCAGTACTTCGATTCAGAGACTGGACTCTGCTATATGCGACATCGATACTACGACGCGCGGTCAGGCCAATTCATCAGCGCCGACCCGATACGCCTTGCCGGAGGAATAAATCTTTATCGCTATGCACCGAATACAGTGACCTGGGCAGACCCGCTCGGGTTAGCAGCAAATCCATATCCAATTCCAGTATTCGACCCCGACAATCCCATTTCATTTCATGCAATCTGGGGATACGTGAGAAGTGTTCCCGGATATGAAAAGCCTGAGAACGTGAGCGTCATCAGATCAGCCTACGCCGATATTGCAGCACGAAGAGGGGCCAATGTAGCCGTCCTGAGAATCGGGAAAGGTGACAACGAACATTACTATGTTTTTGGAAGTGGAAAGGATGAAAATGGAAATTCCAAACATGCCGAAGAGTTCATGTTTGCATTTATGAGAAAAAACAAAATCAAGCCAAGTGATGTTACAGGGGCCTACAGCGTACTAAGCCCATGCGCAGAAAAATGTCTCAAGAAGACAAATTCCAGGAAAATGAATTTCGACTGGAGTTTTATTCACGTGGGTGGATCGGAGGCGAGAACTTACAGCAAAATACGAGCAGGCCTCGCAGCACGCGGAATTGGTTAATTTCAGACATCGGTCTGCTTTCTTCGAATCAATACGATTGGTTATGGATGACGCCAGCTCATCCGAGCCGGCACGCGGCACGCCTGGACACCGTTGAACTCGCTGAGCCGCGGATTCGAAACCTGAAGGAAGCATGTGCACTCGATCACTATTTTACATAACGTGAATTATCGAACGTTTTGATTGTAGTAGCTTTTTAGATGGAATGGTCGCCTCCCGCC
>NZ_JAOTQT010000014.1:0-180396 GCF_025685725.1 Burkholderia sp. BKH01
TGCCGTGCCGTGCCGTGCCGTGCCGTGCCGTGCCGTGCCGTGCCGTGCCGTGCCGACCGCATCGCGCGACGCGGCCGTACCGCACTCACATGCCACCGGCCCGCGCGTGCGCGGCAAACGCGCCGAACCGCTCCTGCGCGACAGGCAGAGCGTATTTGTCGCGCATCTCCGTCTCGATCCAAACGCAGGCCTCGCGCGCGCAGTCGGTCAGCGCGTGCCGCGTCGCGTGTCCGTCGATGTCGTAGACGAAGCGCACGCCGACCTCGTCGTCGGCAACCTGCCGCTCGAGCTGGTTGAGCTGCAGTTGCGGCCCGTGTTGTTGCGACAGCGCGCGCAACTCGTCGAAGTGATATTCGAGCCAGTCCGCGAAAAACAGCGCGTCGCTGTGGCACGGCAGGCGGAACGCCGCGCGCCGCGCCGGGCGCGGCCCGGTTTCGCCGGCCGCCGCGTGCGGTTCGCTGTCCGCGGCGAGGGGCGCATCGACGGGCGCGAGCGGATGCTGAATCTGCCGGTACGGTGCGTGGTCGCGCAGCGCATGCCACAGCAATTCGTCGCCGGCGGCGCCGGACGGCTGCATCGTCAGGTCGTGGCGGCCGTCGCCGGCCGCGGCGATGTCGCGGATCACGAGGCGCAGCGAGCAGAGCGGCTCGTCCGCGACCAGCAGCGTCGCCGCGCGCGGCAGCCCGCAGACGAGCGGCGCGACGCCGGCAGCACGAAACACGAGCCCACGGCGGTCGAGCCGCACGAGCGGCAGCGGCCTGGGAAACGACGGATAGGCGACCGCGATGCGGGCGCCGTTGGCGCTCGTCAACCCGGGCATCATCGCGCGAAAGACCTGAGACTGGTCCACGTTGGTTCTCCTTCGTTACGATGCCGCCCGGACGGAAACGCGCGTTCCGGCTCAGGCGGCGATGGCTTGCCGGACTGCCTGCCCCGGCTCGATTCCTAATGCCGCAAACGTTTGCGGATCAATGTCGATCCAGCACGCGACCACCAGACGTCCGTCCACCTGCTTCGGCGGGCCTGCACGGTGCGCGTGTATGCCGATCCGGCGGAACAGCCGCTCCATGCTCGCGAACGTCACGCCGATCAGCTGCCGCGCGCCAAGCTGCGCCGCGCATTCGACCACGGCCGCGAGCATCGGGCGCACGGCCCATTCGGCATTGCCCGGCCCGCCGTCGTCGTCGGTCGCCGCGAACCTGGACAGCTCCCAGACGGCCGCCGATTGCGGCAGCGGCATGTCTTCGGCGATCAGGTCGGCGAACAGCGACTTCAGCAGATACGGGCGCGTCGTGGGCAGCAGGCGCGCACATCCGCACATGTCGCCGCCGGCATTTCGCGCAAACACGTAGACGGTATCGTCGCGATCGAACTGGTCGCGCTCGAAGCATTCGTTCGCCGACGGGAGCGCCCAGCCGAGTTGTTCGACGAACACGCGGCGCCGATAGCGCCCGAGATCCGCTGCAAGTTCGTGTGGCAACCGCCCTTCCTCGTGAACGAAGGTCCGCATGGTGTCCTCGGATTTGTGCTTTTGTATGCGTGCATTACATCGCGCAGCACGAGGAGGCGGTAACTGGTAACTCTTACAGGTTGGCGGCGCAAAGACGCCATTCGGGACGTGGTAACGGTTTCTTGATCGACGGGATTGAAAAGCTGGCCGCTTTTGCTTATAAAGAGCGCCAGCATTGCGGAAATTGTCTGATGAATACGTGACAGGTTGTCACTGGAGCGTCGGACCGGCATGATAGGCGTCGTTGCGCCCGAGCAGGGCCGACACGACCGCGGCGGGCCAGTCGATGCAGGCGAGCCGTGCTGCGAGCGCGGCGGCCGTGCGGCACATGCCGATGTCGGTACCCGTGGCGTCGACGGCCATTACGTTGCTGCGGACGTCGCCACCGGCGATCACGAACGCGCCTGTTGCGCGTTCGAGGTACCAGTCCCAGCCGACCGTCACGTAAGCGACGCCGGCACGGGCCGTGCGCTGCCATTCGGTATAGCCGGCGAGGCGCGCGTCGATCGCGTTGTCGCGCAGTTCCGCAAGCAGCGATGCATCGAGGCCGCTTGTGACATGGTCGAGCGCAAGCGCGGCCATTGCGCCTTCTGGCAGGCGCACGTAGCCGTCCGGGGACGGGCCGGAGACCGGGTGCAGCAAAGGTGAAGTCATGCGCGGAATGTATCAGCCTCGAACCGGAGCTGGCACCTGACAAGTATGACAGCGTGACGTTGTCGGAGAAAGAATGGAACTGCGCTGGCAGGATGCCTATCAACAATTCAGCGCCGCGGAAGACGAGCAGCAGCTCTTCCAGCGGATCGCTGCCTATTCCAGACGGCTGGGATTCGAATACTGCTGTTACGGCATTCGCGTGCCGCTGCCGGTGTCGAAGCCGTCGGTCGCGATCTTCGATACCTATCCGGACGGCTGGATGGCGCACTATCAGGCGCGGAACTACATCGAGATCGATTCGACGGTGCGCGACGGCGCGCACAGCACCAACATGATCGTCTGGCCGGATGTCGACCGGATCGATCCGAGCCCGCTGTGGCAGGACGCGCGCGAATTCGGGCTGTCGGTGGGGGTAGCGCAGTCGAGCTGGGCGGCCCGCGGTGCGTTCGGGCTGCTGAGCATCGCGCGCCACGCCGACCGGCTGACGCCGGCCGAGATCAACATGCTGACGCTGCAGACGAACTGGCTCGCGAACCTGTCGCATTCGCTGATGAGCCGCTTCATGGTGCCGAAGCTGTCGCCAGCGGCGGGCGTCGCGCTGACCGCGCGCGAGCGCGAGGTGCTGTGCTGGACTGCCGAAGGCAAGACCGCTTGCGAAATCGGCCAGATCCTCAGCATCTCGGAGCGGACGGTCAACTTCCACGTCAACAACATCCTCGAGAAGCTCGGCGCGACGAACAAGGTCCAGGCGGTCGTCAAGGCGATCTCGGCCGGGCTCATCGAGGCACCCTGACGCGGGCGAGGGCGGCGGCGAATCCGGCTGCCGCCATGCCGCTCACTCCATCATCGGCTCCGCTTCCTTCGCGGTCCAGCTCACGCTGGAAATGCTCTTCTCCATGCTGATCCGGCTCGCGATCTGCTCGAGCTTCTGCTGATCCTTCGGATGCAGCTTCAGCGTCGCAGTCACCTTCAGCCGGTCCGGCTGGTCGGGCACGTCCTCGCTCGTCAGGCTCTGGAACGACAGCGGTTTCGCGTACATCGAGTTCGACAGCAGCGTGCGGATGTGCACTTCGTCGGCGGCCAGGCAGATCACGGTGATCTGGTATTCGCGCACGAGATCGGCGTTCGACACGGGCGTCGCGTTGATTGCCTGGCTGACGCCGCGCAGCAGGGTATTGGTGAGCAGCACGACGCCCGTGCCGGCGAGCGCGGGCACGTAATGGCCGGAGCCGGCCAGCACGCCGACGGCGGCCGAGCACCACAGCGTCGCGGCCGTGTTGATGCCCTGGATCGAGCCCTTGTCGCGCATGATCACGCCGCCGCCGAGAAAGCCGACGCCCGACACGACGTACGCGGCGATCTGCGTGACGCCCGCGACGCCGTTGCCGGTCAGCACGCCGAGCGTGACGAACAGGCACGCGCCGCTCGCGACGAGCGTGATCGTACGCAGGCCTGCCGTGCGCTGGCGCATCTGGCGTTCGAGGCCGATCGCGACGCCGCAGGCGAACGCAGTGAAAAGACGGAGTGCGAAATCGAAAGTCATGGTTGTCCTGCCGTGCAAGGCGCGCATGCCGGCTCGCGTCGCTGCGGCGCAATGCCGAAGGCGACGCGACGATAGCCGTCATCGCGCGGTACTGTACCGCGCGTATGCGTCATTCAGTGTGAAACGGTAGGCGTGCGGGCTCGCGGAACGCGAGCCGGGGCAGGAGAACTGCGTCGGACAGGCGTTCAGGCGGCAAGCGGCGCACGCAACGGAGTGCTGCAACTGTCCACGATGGTTCCTGAAGGAAGAATGGGCGGCATTCTAGTGGGCGGCGTGCGCATGCGTCAACCGCCTGGCGGCGGTTGCGCTACTGCGCCGAGCCGATCGTCCCCGTTGCGAGCGCGAGCGCGGCAGCCGCCGACAGCGCGCCTGCGTAGCTGTCGACCTCAGCATTCCGCGCCGCGAGCAGCTGGCTTTGCGCCATCGTCGCATCGGTGACCGAGCCGACGCCGTTCCGGTACGCGGTCAGCGCCGCATCGTAGCTCGTCTGCGCGGCATCGACGAGCGCCTTCGCGGCGTCGTGCGACGCGAGGCTCGTCTGTACCGCGTTCTGCGCGGCAACGACCTGGCGAACGGCTTCTTCCTTGGTCCGAGTGAGACGCGCGGATGCGCTTTGCGCATCGTTGCGCGCCTGCATCAGCACGGCCGAGCGCAGGCCGCCGTCGTACAGCGGGATCGTCACGCCGAGGAACACGCCGCCGCCGTAGCGGCTGCCGTTCAGGTTGACGGTCGGCGCCTGGTCGCCGATCGCGGGCAGTGCGGTGATGGCGGTGCCGCCGCTAGCGTACGACGTCGAAGCGGACAGGAAGATCTTCGGCATGAACGCCGCTTCGGCGGCCTTGATCTTCGCGCGATTGGCCTTTTCGAGCGCAAACGCGCCCTGCAGGTCGGGGCGGCGCGCGATCGCGTCCGACACGATCGCGTCGACCGACGAACCGAGCGCGGGCGGCAGCGGCCGTTTCGGCAGCGCGGCGATCGTCGGCTTCGACAGCGGCGAGATGCCGAGCGCGGACACGAGGTCGAGGTAGCTGTCGCTCTCCGTGCCGCTCGCCTGCACGAGCGCGAGGTTCGCCTGCGCACGGTTCTGCGTCGCCTGCGCGAGCTCGACTACCGTACCGACGCCATGCTTGAGCCGCGCGCGGGACGCCGCGAGGATCGCGTCCGCGTTCGCGAGGCCCTGCTGCGCGCTGAGTGCGCGCGAGCGCGCGGCTTCGTACCGGTAGTACGCGACGGTCACGTCGTGAATCACTTGCTGGTGCACGGCCGTGAACGCGACGTTCGACGCGATCGACGCCTGTTCGGCCGCTTCGACGCGCGCCGCGCGCCCGCCGAAATCGAACAGCAGCCATTGCAGCGACAGCGCCGAGATCGTGCCGTGCACGGTCGTGTCGCTTGACGAGTCGCCGAGTATCGTCGACGTCGAGCCGTGGCTCGCCTGGTACGCGCCCATGGCCGTTGCCGACAGTTTCGGCAGGTAGGCGGATTTCGCGATGCCGACCGCGAGCGCTGCATTGCGCGCGTCGTTCCATGCGATACGCGTCAGCGGGTTCGACGATTCGGCGAGGTCGATCAGTTCGGGCAGCGTGTAAGCATGCGCGGAATCGAGCGCGGCAGGGGGCGACACCGACGCGAGCGCGGGCGTGGCCGGCAGCGTGTAGTCGTGCGCCCCTTGCGCGGTCGCGCGTGGCGGTGCGGGCACGATGTCGCCCGCGGCCGAGGTCTGTGGCTGCCACGGGCGGTCGGACGCCTCCGGCGCCAGATCGATCGACGACGTCGCGCAGCCGGCCAGCGCGACGGCGGTCGCGAGGGCGGCGGCGGCGATCGAGGCGGCCGGCGGTTCAGGTAGGCGCATGGGGAACAGGCTCCTTCGGTGTGGCTTGACGGGCGGCGTCGGCGATGTGCGCGAGCCGCGTGTCGATCAGGTTCAGCAGCGCATCGCGTGCGGGGTCGGTGGCAGCGGCATCCGGCGGCGGGGCCGGCGGCGCGGGGGAATCCGCATGACGCGCGATTTCGTCGTCGCGCAGGTCGACCACGCGTGCGAGCCGCGCGCCGATCGCCGCGTCGCCCGGTGCGCGTTCGGCGAGCAGGAACAGCGGGCCTTCGAGCGCGCCGAGTTCCGCGAGCGCGCGCCGTCGCGCGGCGAGCCATGCGGCGGCCGGCCGCACCCACGACGGTTCGTAATGGATCAGGCCGAGCTCCTGCGCGATCGCGCCGTGGCGTGCGAACGCCTCGGCGGCCAGCGCGCGCCGCTCGGCCGGCTGCGCGATCTGCGCGAGGTAGCGCCACTGGTCGAGCAGCGCCGCGAGCGCCGTGTCGATCTGCTTGCCGATGCTGACGGGCCAGATGCGCGTGAACACGAGATACACGACCACGTTGCCGAGCAGGATGCCGATGGTTCGATCGCGCGCGAGCGTCAGGTCGAAGCCGGGGCCCGCGCCCTGGATCACGCACAGGAAGAACGCGAATGCGACCTGGAAGCCCGCGTATGCAATTCGCGGCGACCCGAATGCGACCCACGCGGCGAGCCACGCGCCGGCGAACACGAGCGCCATCAGCTCGCCGATCGACGACAGCGACGGCACGACGAACACGAGCGCGGCGGTGCCGAGCAGCGCGCCGACGATGCAGCCGGCGATGCGCAGCGTGAGCTTCTCGACCGTTTCGGCCGTCGAGCCGAGCGACACCATGTAGCAGGTGATGAAGCAGGTATGGATGCCCGACCAGTCGAGCTGCGAGTACAGCAGGTAGCAGAACATCGCCGCTGCCGTCGTTTTCAGCGCATAGCGGACGTGGTCGGGATTGGTGCGCGCGTCGGGCAGGAAGAAGCCGCCGCCGGGGGCGGGCGGCGCAGGCGGTGCGGCGGGTTCTGCAGGCGTATCGGCCGGCGTGTCGGCAGTGTGCGCGTCGACCGTATCGGCCGGTGCGTCGGTCGCGGCCGGTTCCGCAAAGTGCGTGATCGCCGTGTGCAGATCCGTCGCGACGACGCGCGCGAGCGGCGGCAGCGCATCGGCTGCCGGCAGCGCGAGCGTCACGTCGACCGGATAGCCGCCGCGTTCGAGGATGGCGGCCATCTCGTCGAGCGTCGTCGCGATCGGTTCGACAAACGCGTCGGGCAGCCGCGCATCGGGTTCGCGGTCGGCGAGCGCGACCGCGACGAGCAGCGCGGTGCTCGATGCGATGGCCTGCCGCAGCGCAACGACGTCGGCGGCTGCCGACGAGCCTTCGAGCTTCGACAGCTTGACCCACGTGAGCAACTGCTTGTCGCCTTCGCGCAGGCTCGCTTCGAACGCGGAGCGCGCGTCATCGCCGTCATCGCCGCGCAGCCGCCGCGCGGCGAGCCGCAGCCGTTTCGCGAGCTGCGCTTGCGCGAGCTTGCGCGGCGACGGTGCGATCAGCAGGTTGACGACGATCGCGACGCCGACCGGGATCGCGACCATCAGCCACGCATAGAGCAGCGCGCGTGTCGCGGCTTCGCCGAACGGCGCCAGGCCGAGCTGGTCGAGCCCGAAGCCGACGATCATCGCGAGGATCGCGCCGACCGGGCGCAGCTTGCTGGCGGACGTCAGGTAGAGCAGGCCGATCGACATCACGGTCATGCAGGCGACCCGCAGGATCGAATAGTCGATGCTGAAGATCGCGACGCCCATCACGAGCGCGATCACGACCGTGACGAGCAGCAGCATCGCGACCGCGAGCACGACGCTCGTTACGCGGTCTGCGCGGTTCAGGAAGAACACGACATACGCGGAGATCGCGGCTTCCGGCGTGCCGTAGCCGCTCGTCACGAGCACGACCAGCGCGCAGATCAGCGCGACGCGCACGGCGATCGCCGCGCGCCCCGGAAACGGCGCGAGCAGCCGCAGGACTTCGCGCGGGCCCGGCGACCGGACGTCAGCGGCAGGCTGAGCCATGCCGGACCTCGACGATCGCGCTCGCGCCGACGCGCACGAGCTTGCCGTCGGGTTCGTCGAGCTTCACGCGCACGGGGAAGCGCTGCGCGACGTGTACCCAGTTCACCGAGTTCTGCACGATCGGCAGCGAGCGCGGCAGGTTGATGCGGGCACTGTCCGCGATGCCCGCGCCGATGCCGACGACCTTGCCCGTCATCGGGCGGCTGCGGTCGATCATCGAATAGACGGTCGCGCAGTCGCCGACCTCGACGCGGTTCAGCGACGTCTCGCGGAAATTGCCGACGGCGAACCATTCGCTCGCGTCGATCAGCGTGAAGATCGACTGGTTCGGCGCGAGGGTCTCGCCGGCGAGCACGGTCAGGCCCGTCACGAGCCCGTTGTGCGGCGCGCGTACGACCGTATCGTCGAGCGCGTGCTGCGCGCGGGCCAGCGCGGCCTCGCGCGCATGCAGCGTCGCGATCGCGTCGGCGTCGTCGCCGA
The DNA here is from genome assembly GCF_025685725.1 of Burkholderia sp. BKH01. NCBI lineage: Bacteria > Pseudomonadati > Pseudomonadota > Betaproteobacteria > Burkholderiales > Burkholderiaceae > Burkholderia > Burkholderia sp. BKH01. Next base: position 8,099 of record NZ_JAOTQT010000014.1, read on the forward strand.
TCGTCTGAGCGGATGCGCGCTGCTGTTCCTGCGCCTGCGCGAGCGACACGGCCGCGTCGCGCTGGCGGACCTTCGCCTGGTCGAACTGCTGCGCGCTGACGTAGCCCTGCGCGGCGAGCGGCGCGAGCCGGTTCACGTCGCGCGTCGTGAGGTCGGCGTTCTGCGTCGCGCGCTTGACCTGCTCGGCGGCGACCGCCGCGTTCGAGCGTTCGCCGATCAGCGAACGGCGGCGCGTGTCGAGCGATGCGCGTGCGAGTTCGAGATCGGCTTGCGCCTGTGCAACCGTCAGCCGGTACGGCACGGGATCGATTTCGTACAGCAGATCGCCTTTCGCGACGCGCTGGTTTTCATGCACCGCGAGCCGCACGATGCGCCCGCCGACAGGCGACGCGACATGCACGACGTCCGCGTCGATCGACGCGTCGTCGGTGGACGGGTAGGCCGTCGTGCGGTGGTACGCGTACGCGAGCGCCGCGATGCCGAGCGCGACGATCGCCAGTGCGATCACGCGGCCTTTCGTGGAGGGGCGGGCGGTTCCGGCGGCCTTCATGCGAACGGCCCCGTGCCGGTGAGCCAGACGATCACGGCGATCACGAGCCCGATCGCGGTGCAGACGGCGAGTTGGTAAGGGACCGTGGCGGCCCAGCCGGTTGCGACGAACACGCGGTGCGCAACGATCGCGCCGACGATGCCGACGATCGCGCTGACGAGCCAGAGCGGGAAATACGCGCCGAACAGTACGTACGACGGTGCGCCGCGCGATGCGCAGCCCGCGAGCGGCAGGGCTGGCGTCAGGACGGCGGCGACGCGCAGGGGCGCGCGCGGCGTTGTTTTTCTCATGGTGTGACGAGCTCGACGATGGGGGTGGTAGCCGGGCGCGGCGCAATGCGGTTCGTCGCCGCGACGACGATTCCGAGATACGGGGCCGATAATAAAGCAGCGGGATGCGGACCGCCAGCCGTTCGTCCCGCAGGGGCGGCACGGGCCGTTGCCGGTCGCGGCCGCGCTGGCGGTCGTGCCGGCCCCGTCCGGCATCGCGTTTCGGCCGCGAGGCGGCCGGATCGCCGCGATTCTGCCGGCGCAAGCTCGTGTAGGGTTGCTAACGGACTGTAAAGGATCGTAAGACGAAAGAGGGCTGGCGAAATTTGCCGCGCTGATGCGGCGGAATCGGCGTGGAAACGGCCGATTACGGCACGAAGCAACGCGACCTCCACCGGTGGCCGCGACCGGTCGTCGCTGCCGGGATCTGTGTACCATCGTACGTATGGCGCGAAGCGCGGCATGGGGCGTCTCGGCCTCGTGCGACACGCATCGCGGAAGCCGTATCGCAACGAAGGTGAGTGCTCCATGCGAAGTTTCTTTGTCCGGTTCATTGCAATCGGCGTGCTGTTCCATCTGTATGTCGGGATGCGGATCATTCCCGACGCGTTCGAGTCGCCGGTCGCGCGCACGATCGCGGCGCTCGTGCTGGCGAGTTTCGTCGTGCTGATTCCGGTCGGCATGTTCTCGCGCCGCTTCGACGAAGGCTGGGCCGCGACGGTGGCCGGCTGGGCCGGCTCGCTCGTGATGGGATTTTTCTCGTCGCTGCTCGCGCTGACGTTCCTGCGCGAATTCGTGCTGCTTGGCGTGTTCGCGTGGCGGCATCTCGGGCACGACGGCGCGTGGAGCGGCGCCGCGGCCGACACGGCGCTCGGCGTGCTGGCGGCCGCGGTGCTCGTCACCGCGATCGGGTTTGTCGGCGCGCGCCGCACGGCGGCGGTCAAGCGCGTGTCCATTCCGGTCGCGGGACTGCCGGCCGCGCTCGACGGGCTGACGATCGTGCAATTGTCCGACATCCACGTCGGGCCGACGATCAAGCGGCCTTATATCGAACGGATCGTGCGCGCGGTCAATGCGCTCGATGCCGACCTCGTCGTCGTGACGGGCGACGTGGTCGACGGTTCGGTCAAGCGCCTGCGCGAACACACCGCGCCGCTCGGCCGCATGCAGTCGCGGCACGGCAGCTTTCTCGTGACGGGCAACCATGAGTATTACGCGGGCGCGCACGCGTGGATCGACGAATTCCGGCGCATCGGGCTGACGGTGCTGCTGAACGAGCACGTGCTGATCGAGCACGACGGCGCGCGCGCGGTGCTCGCGGGCGTGACCGACTTCACGGCGGGCGGGTTCGATCCCGCGCACCGCAGCGACCCCGAGCAGGCGCTGGCCGGCGCGCCGCGCGACGTCGGCACGAAGATCCTGCTCGCGCACCAGCCGCGCAGCGCGGAAGCCGCGAACCGCGCGGGTTTTACCGTGCAGTTGTCGGGGCACACGCACGGTGGACAGTTCCTGCCGTGGCCGCCGTTCGTGCGGATGCAGCAGCCGGTGATCGGCGGGCTGAGCCGCTTCGGCGAGCTGTGGCTCTATACGAGCCGCGGCACCGGATACTGGGGGCCGCCGAACCGCTTCGGCGTGCCGTCCGAGATCACGCTGATCCGGCTGACGCGCGGCGGCTAGCGGCCGTCACTCGATGCGGGCGATGTCGTCGAAGTCGAAGCGCGGGCTGCGCGGGAACAGGCCGGCCGGATCGCCGTAGCCGAGATTCACGAGGAAGTTGCTCTTGATCGAAGTGCCCGCGAAGAATTCGGCATCGACCTTCGCGTTGTCGAAGCCCGACATCGGGCCCGCATCGAGGCCGAGCGCGCGTGCGGCGAGGATCAGGTACGCGCCTTGCAGCGACGAATTGCGGAACGCGGTGGCCTCGATCAGCGCATCGTTGCCGGCGAACCAGCTCCGTGCGTCGGCGTGCGGGAACAGGCGCGGCAGGTGATCGTGGAACGCGAAATCCATCGCGACGATCACGGTGACGGGTGCGGCCATCGTTTTCGCGAGATTGCCTTCGGACAACGCGGGTTTCAGGCGCGCCTTCGCTTCGGGCGACTTGACGAACACGAAGCGCGCAGGGCTCGAGTTCGCCGACGTCGGGCCGAATTTCGTCAGGTCGATCAGCCGGTGCAGCAGCGCGTCGTCGACGGGTTTGTCCTGCCACGCGTTGTGCGTGCGCGCGGTGAGGAACAGTTGGTCGAGGGCGGAATCGGAGAGCGTCGTCATGATGGGATCCGGAAAGAAAGCGGCCGGGTCGCGCCGGCCGGCATGGCGGAAGAAAGCGGCACCCCTCGGCAGGGCGCGTCGCAACACGCCGCGATGATAGCGTGATGCGCGAGCGCGCATCGCGGTGCGCGGCGGTTTCCTTTCAGCGGCGAATGACAGCGAATGACAGCGCATGGCGGCGCGCGGCGCCGTTGGCTAGTATGCAGACATGCACTGTTCGCCCCGTTCATCGCCCGTTTCCTCCCGACATGTCGACGCCCGATCTCTTCGCTGACACGCCCGCGCCCGACGTGGACTGGTACCCGGACTGGCTTGCGCAGCCCGACGCCGACCGCACGCTGGCCGCGCTGATCGACGAGGTCGCGTGGCGACAGGACACGATCCGCACGCCGCGCGGACGCATTCCGTTGCCGAGGCTCACCGCGTGGCAGGGCGAACCCGATGCTGTTTACGTGTATTCGGGGATCCGCAACGTGCCGGCGCCGTGGACGCCGACCGTGCTCGACCTGAAGCACGCGGTCGAAGCGACGTGCGGCGCGCGCTTCAACAGCGTGCTGCTCAATCGCTACCGCAACGGGCAGGACAGCCTGGGGTGGCACGCGGACAACGAGCCCGAACTCGGCGATGCGCCGGTGATCGCGTCGGTGAGCCTCGGGGCGATGCGCGTGTTCGATCTTCGCCATCGCGCGACCGGCGTCACGCACGCGTATCGCCTCGTGCACGGCAGCCTGCTCGTGATGCACGGGCGCACGCAGTCCGAGTGGCAGCATCGCGTGCCGAAGGCGCCGAGCGTGCAGGGCGAGCGCGTCAACCTGACATTCCGACGCGTGATGCCGGACGATACGGGGCGGTAGAGGCCTGTCGTCACAAGCGATGCCCGGGTGACCAGGCGGTTCCCGCCCCGTTTTTACGACCCACGAACGACCGATGCAAGCAATTGGTCGCGTGTGCGGCACGTTGCCGCATGAGCGTTTTCCCATGCGGCCCGAAGCAGCTCTGAGGCCCGTCCCATATGGGTTTCAGGCATATTCGATCAACCGCCGGGTTCCGATAGATGAGTGAAACCTCTGATGGTGCGTCGCAACAATCATTGACTAGACTGTCGAATGGCTGAAACGCGTCGCATACCGGCGCGATCTTTTCGACATGCCCCATGCGTTGCCGATGCAACGCGCAACGGGGCAGGAGCATAACGCGTGACCGTACTCGACCCTTCCTTCGAACCCTCGCTGCACGTCTTCGAACAAGACGGCGGATGGCAATGGGCGCTGACGGTGAAGCGGGCGACCGGCGTCGGGGTGAAAGTCGTCGCATTCAGCCGGGAAGGCTTTCGCGGCGAAGCCGAGGCTTACGCCGCCGGCCAGCTTGCCCGCGCCGAGTATGGCGCCGCCGTGACGGCCTGACGCCGTCGTGTCGATCCCCGCCCGGGGATCGCATTCACCGCCTGCTGCCCGCCGTTTTTTCCCCGATCGGTTCCCGTCTTCCCTCTACCGCGATACGCACATCGCGCGATACCGCATGCGGTGCGCCGGCGCACCGCCGCCCGCGATCGTAGTGCGCGCCGTGACGTCCGGACCGGCCGCTGCCGGCGGATATCGTAATAAGATATGAGGTTATTGCGTTGGCGGGACGACGATGCCCTTCTTCCTCAAAAGGACCTACCCATGCAACTGACCCAGTTAGGCGGCCATGTCGCCCAATCCGGCTTCGCTGAAAAGCAGAAACATGCGCAAGCGCTGATGTACGGCATGGCCGACATCAACGAGTATGTATCCGGCGGCGTCTGCTATGACGCCGCGGCCTATGTTCGGTACCTGCTGCGCGGCGACGCGATGATCGCGCCCGGTACGCTGCTCGACACGATCGGTCAGCACTGGAGGACGCGGTTCAACTTCGAGACCGGCGATCAGTGGGACGGGCGCGCCAGCATTCCGGCGGGAACCGCGGTCGGTTTCTCCCGCGGCGGCAATGTCTTTCATGCCGCGATCGCGGTCGGCGGCAGCCGGATCCGGGCCGTGAACGGTGGCCGTCTGGGTAGCGGATGGATGTATGCCGTCGACCTTGCGCGGGTGCTCGAGCAGGATGCGGCCGGCGGCTTCACGTACGATCGCGCGAACATCCGGGTCCACCTGTCGCGCCTGTAGGCGACGCGGCGTCGAATACCGCGCCGTTCGCCGTCTTTCAGCCGCCCGACGCGGGCAACAGCCGGGCGGCGGTCTTCCCGCCGTTCGGCGATTTCCGCATGGCGTTGCGCTGTCCATCGCTGCTATCCTCTCGACCGTGAATGACTCCGCATGAGGTCGCGGACGCCCATGCCGCGTCGCGGCGAAACGCGCGGGTGCGAGCCTGCGTGCGCGCTGGAGTAGCATGACTGAATATCCACGACAATCCATGACCTGTTTCGTGACTGATTTCCTTCCGTCCATGTCCACATGGTCAAGACAACGATGAGCGACGCACCCGATCCCGCCGCTGCCGGCGACGACGAATCGTCCGGTGGCGCCTCGTCTTATCTGGTGCCGGGGCTCGAACGCGGGCTGCGGATCCTCGCCGAATTCTCGGCGCGCGAGCCCGTGCTCGGCGCGCCTGAGCTGTCGAAGCGCATCGGCATCCCGCGCACGACCACGTTCCGCCTGCTTCAGACGCTCGAAGCGCTCGGTTTTCTCGAGCGCGTGAACGGCGACCGCTATTTCCGGCTCGGCGTCGGCGTGCTGCGGCTCGGCTTCGAATACCTGAACTCGCTCGAGCTGACCGATCTCGGCGCACCCGTGCTCGAACGGCTGCGCGATTCCACCGGCTTCTCGACGCACCTGCTGATCCGCGACCAGCGCGACGTCGTGTTCGTCGCGAAGGCGCAGAGCAACGCGTCGATGTTCGGTTCGGTGAAGGTGCACGTCGGCACGCGCTTGCCCGCGCATGCGACCGTGCACGGCCATGTGCTGATGGGCGACCTGACACGCGACGCGCTGCGCCAGCTCTATCCGGAAAAGCGGCTCGAGCAGTTCACCGAGCGCACGCCGGGCACCGTCGACGAACTGTACGAGCGCGTGCGGCAGTATGCGCGGCTCGGTTATGCGGTCAGCGAGGCGGCGTTCGAGAGCGGCATTTCGGCCGTCACCGCGCCCGTGCGCGATCATTCGGGCTCGATCGTCGCGGCGATCACCGCGACGGTGCCGCGTTCGGAGATCGGCGAGGCCGGCGAGAAGGAGCGGCTCGTCGAAGCCGTGTGCGGCGCGGCGGTCGACCTGTCGCAGCGCCTGAACTATCGTCCGCTCGAAAGCGACCCGACGTTCGCGCACGCGCGCCACAAGGTCGCGATGTTCTGACGTACAAGCGGCGCGACGCATCCGGCATCGCAAACGACAAGAGCGGCCCGCGGGCCGCTCTTGTCGTTTCGGACGCCGAACGCGCGAAACCGCTCAGAACGAGTGGTGGATCCCGGTGAGCAAGATCACCTGGTTCGCGGTGCTCGACACGCCGGCCGTGAAGAACGCAGCCTTCGCGCCGCCCGAACCGTGCTCGTACAACACGTTCGCATAGAGCTGCGTGCGCTTCGACAGTGCATAGATGTCGCCGAGCTCGACCTGCGTCCAGCGGCGGCCGGCCAGCGTGGTGGTCGCCGCGCCGCCCGCGATCGTGTTGAACGCGCTGCTGCGGTAGTTCACGCCCGCGTCATAGCTCTGGAACGTATCCGAATACCCGTTCGACTGCATTTTCGTGCGCGTGTAGAGGCCGTGCACGAGGAAGTCGCCGAGCTGGTACGACGCGCCCGCGCCGATGTTCTCGACCTTGTTCGCGATATAGCCGTTCGCGGTGTTCTGCCCCTGGAATGACGCGATACCCGTCTGGCCGATCAGGATCGAGCGGTCGTGTTCGTTCGAGTAGACGGCCGACGCCTTGAACGGTCCGTTCGCATAGTTCAGCGCGACGCCGACTGACTTGCCGGTCGAGAAGTTCGTCGTGTTGCCGAGCGCCAGCGTCGCCGCGGCCGAGAAACCTGCGTAGGTCGGCGAGCGGTACTTCACCGAATTGTTGTACGGCACGTTGCCGGTTGCGGCGAGCCCGTCGATGTTGCCGGGGTGGAATGCGTACCAGCTCAGCGCCAGGTAGGCCGTGCTGAGCGGATCGAGATAGTCGAACGACAGCGGCGTCTGGCGGCCGAGCGTCAGCGTGCCGTAGCGGTCCGAGCTGAGGCCGACGTACGCCGCGCGGTTCCAGATCGTGTTGGCGGTCGCGAACTGGCCGTTGTTCGTATAGAAGCCGTTTTCGAGCTGGAAGATCGCCGACAGGCCGTCGCCGAGGTCTTCCTTGCCCTTCAGGCCCCACCGATCGGGCTGCGTGTTGCCCTGGATCATCGCCCACTTCGCATGGCCGCCGACGTTGTTCACGTACGCGACGCCCGCATCCAGGCTGCCGTACAGCACCACGCTGCTCTGCGCCCAGGCGCCCGACATCGCACCCATCCCGATGACTGCTGCTGCTACTGCATGCTTGACCATTTGATCTCCTGACTCTTCAACCTGATGAAAACGTGCCGTGGCGGCATGCGCGGGGACGGCCGGCCGTCACGCGTGTTTCACCGCCGGATGGGCATTCCAGATGTTCCATATAAGGAACAATGTGCCTCTGATGGAATGGAGTATAGGGGCGTCACGCGCGTGGTCAAAAATAAATTTTTCGGGACGGATGGGTTCCGGGACGATGCGCGTCGACGGCGCGCGGCACCTTCAAAAAGGGCATAACTCCCCGCTACAAAACGACAAATTACATTTGATTGGGTAGGCGAGGACAATGGCTGACCTGGTGGTCGGTGTTTTCCCTAGGGCATGCAGCTTTTTGTTTTACTCGTGGAAAGTCGCTCCTATAATCACCATCCATAAACTGATGTTCCTAATATGGAACAAACAAGGAACAAACCGAGAGTCGATCAGAAGGAAGGGTGTGAGATGTCTGAACAATGGATTTGCGCCGGGCACGCCGGCGCGCTGTCGGAAGACACGCCGATCGAGTTCAAGCGGACCGACGGCGTCGAAATCGGGATCTATCGCGTCGGCGACGACGTGTATGCGCTCGAGAACGTGTGCCCGCATGCGTACGCGCTGCTGACGCAGGGGTTCGTCGACGAAGGCACGGTCGAATGCCCGCTGCACGAGGCCGTGTTCGACATCAAGACGGGCGAATGCCTGAAGGGGCCGGGCGGACGCGCGCTGAAGCAGTACGCGGTGCGCCTCGCCGGCGAGGAAATCCAGATCAAGGTGGAATGACATGAAAGAAGCGACCGTCAACTTCAATCCCTTCCTGAAGCCGTGGGTGGCGCCGCAGCCGAACAACGTCGCCGGCAAGGGGCAGATCGAGATCCCCGGTCAGGTCGAGAACCGGATCTGGCAGAACCGCAAGGCCGAGCCGACCCAGTACGAGAACGACCTTGGCGATGCGCTCGAACGCGTGTTCGAAGCCGGCGCGACCGAGCTGGACGACGTCGTCGCGGGCCTGAACCGCATCGGCTTCCGCGCACCGGATGGCTCGCCGTGGACACCGGAGCGCTTCCGCGCCGAAATGGCCGCGCTCGCGGAATGACCGCGCCGAGCGCGCGATCCGCCGACCCGACGACAACCGCATCCGGAGCACACTGATGACGTCCCCCGCACAACACGCTTCCCAACACGACCCGGTCCGTGACTATCTCGACCGCGGCATCAAGAACTACTGGTATCCCGTCGCGCCGAGCTGGCAGGTGTCGAACGCACCCGTCGGCCTGACGCGCCTGTCCGAGCAGATCGTGCTGTGGCGCGATCACGAGGGCAAGGTCCACGCACTCGAGGATCGCTGCCCGCACCGCGGCGCGCGGCTGTCGCTCGGCTGGAACCTCGGCGGCAGCATTGCCTGCTGGTATCACGGCATCGAAGTCGACGGCGGCGGCACGGTCAACCGTGTGCCGGCCGTGTCGAACTGTCCGCTCGAAGGCACGAAGTGCGTGAAGTCCTATCCGGTCGAAGAGAAGGCCGGCGCGATCTTCCTGTGGTTCGGCGACGAAGCGCACGGCGAGCCGGCGCCGCTGAACCTGCCCGAGGAACTGGTCGCCGACGAGTACGGCCACTTCCTGTGCGTGTCGAACTGGAAGTGCAATTACCAGTACGCGATCGACAACGTGATGGACCCGATGCACGGCGCGTACCTGCATGCGACGTCGCACTCGATGGCCGAAGGCGACAAGCAGGCCGACATGCGCGTGCGCAAGACGGAAACGGGCTTGATGTTCGAGAAGATCGGCCAGCGCGACGTGAACTTCGACTGGGTCGAGCTCGGCGAAACCGGCTGCCTGTGGATGCGTCTCGCGATTCCGTACAAGCAGAAGTTCGGCCCGGGCGGCAACTTCGGGATCATCGGTTTCGCGACGCCGGTCGACGGCGACAACTGCCAGGTCTACTTCTGGCGCACGCGCAAGGTCGACGGCTGGCAGCGCGACGTGTGGCGCTTCATGTACCGCAACCGTCTCGAAGGGCTGCACTGGGACGTGCTCGAGCAGGACCGCTACGTCCTCGAAAGCCTCGCGCCGCACGCGCGCGATCACGAATACCTGTACCAGCACGACGTCGGCATCACGCGCGTGCGCCGGATGCTGCGCCAGCGTGCGCAGGAACACCTGTCCGCGCTCGACGCGCATCGCGCGGCGCAAGCCGCTTCGGAGCCCGCGAATGGCTGAGTTCGCACCGGTCGTGTCGCTCGCAGGGCGCCGCGTGCTCGTCACGGGCGGCGCGCGCGGTCTGGGCGCGGCGTTCGTGAAGGCGCTCGTCGCCGCGGGCGCGCAGGTCGCGTTCGGCGATGTGCTGGCCGACGAAGGCCGTGCGCTCGCCGCGCAACTGTCGGCAGTCGGCCATGTTGCGCATTTCTTCGCGCTCGACCTGGCCGATCCGGCGAGCGTCGACTCATTCGTCGCGCAGGGCGCGGCGGCGCTAGGCGGCATCGACGCGCTGATCAACAACGCGGCGATCACGAACTCGGGCGGCAAGCTGTCGACCGAGCTCGACGTCGCGACATGGGACGCCGTGATGAACGTGAACGTGCGCGGCGTGTGGCTCGTCAGCAATGCGGCGCTGCCGCACCTCGCGAAGTCGGGCCGCGGCGCGATCGTGAACCTCGCCTCGGACACCGCGTTGTGGGGTGCGCCGAAGCTGCTCGCGTACGTCGCGAGCAAGGGCGCGGTGATTGCGATGACGCATGCGCAGGCGCGCGAGTTCGGCGCGCACGGCGTGACGGTCAACGCGATCGCGCCGGGGCTGACCGAAGTCGAGGCGACCGCCTACGTGCCGGCCGAGCGTCACGCGTTCTACATGCAGGGCCGTGCGCTGACGCGTGCGCAGGTGCCCGACGACGTGACGGGCCCCGTGCTGTTCCTGCTGTCGGACGGCGCGCGCTTCGTGACGGGCCAACTGCTGCCGGTGAACGGCGGCTTCGTAATGAATTGATGTTTTCACCCTTGATGAAGGAGTTGACGATGGCGGACGCCGATCTCGAACGCAAGTCGTGGGACCAGCCGGAAGGCGCAAGCTTCAACGACTGGATGGAAGGGCGCGTCGCGCGCTACGCGACGCGGCGCTACGACTGGGACGCACTGAAGTTCCAGGCCGACTACGACCCGAAGTACCGCCGTGCGCAGATGCGCTATGTCGGCACCGGCGGCACGGGCGTCGCGAAGGACGTCAACACGGTGCCGGCCGGCAACTTCACGTTCTCGACGATGGTGATCCCGGCCGGCAACATCGGCCCGAGCCATATCCATATCGACGTGGAAGAAATCTTCTTCGTGCTGCGCGGCAAGATGAAGGTGATCTGCGAGCGCGACGGGCAGACGTGGGAAGCGATCCTCGGCGAGCGCGACCTGATCTCGGTGCCGCCGGGCGTGTATCGCACGGAAATCAACATCGGCGAGGAAGACGCGCTGATGTGCGTGATGCTCGGCTCGCCGAAGCCGATCACGCCAACGTATCCGCCCGATTCGCCGCTCGCGAAGATCAAGCGTTGAGACGGAGCCGGTGAAGCAATGAGTGTCATCGACAAACGTGAACGCGACCGCACCGCGGCGTTCGCCGCACTGCTCGGGCAGTTTCCCGAGCAGCGTTGCGCGGCTGGCGCGGCGGGCACGATCGGTTATCGCGAGGCCGGCGCGCAGCATGCGGGCCGCACGCTGCCCGTCGTGCTGCTGCACGGGATCGGCTCGGGCGCCGCATCGTGGGTGCGCCAGCTCGACACGCTCGGCGCATCGCGGCGCGTGCTCGCGTGGGATGCGCCCGGTTATGGCGCGTCGACGCCGGTGCACGGTGCGTCGCCGGCCGCCGCCGATTACGCGGCATCGCTGAACGCGTGGCTCGAGGCACTCGGCATCGAACGCTGCGTGCTGGTCGGGCATTCGCTCGGCGCGATCGTCGCGGGCGGTCTCGCCCGCGCGATGCCCGGTCGGATCGCCGGCCTGCTGCTGGTGTCGCCTGCCGGCGGCTACGGCAGCGCGCCCGCCGAAACGCGCGAATCGCGCCGCGACGCGCGGCTCGCGATGCTCGCGGAACTCGGTCCGGCCGGGCTCGCCGAGCAGCGCAGCGGCAACATGTTGTCCGGTTTCGCGAGCGAGGATGCGCGTGCGTGGGTGCGCTGGAACATGGCGCGCATCGCGCCGGCAGGTTACGCGCAGGCCACGCATCTGCTCGCGAACGCCGACCTCTCGACCGATCTCGCCGGTTTTCGCGGCCGGACGGCCGTGGCCGTCGGCGCGAACGACGCGATCACGCCGCCGGCCGCATGCGAGCGGATCGCCGCGGCCGCGCACGTCGGGCTGCAGGTGATTCCTCAAGCCGGTCATGCCGGGTACGTGGAAGCGCCGGCCGTTTATTCCGCACTGATCGACACGTTCTGCCGTCAGTGCGATACGCAGTGGGGTCTGGTATGAGCGAACCGCTGCAACAAGAACCCGAAAACGGGAAGGCCGAGGCCAGCTACGTGGTGCCGGGTCTCGAACGCGGGCTGCGGATTCTCGCCGAATTCTCGCCGCGCGAGCCCGTGCTCGGCGCGCCCGAGTTGTCGAAGCGGCTCGGCATTCCGCGCACGACGGTGTTCCGTCTGCTGCAGACGCTCGAATCGCTCGGCTTCCTCGAGCGCGCGGACAAGGATCGCAACTACAAGCTCGGCATCGCCGTGCTGCGGCTCGGCTTCGAATACCTGAGCTCGCTGGAGCTGACCGATCTCGGCCTGCCGGTGATCGAGAGCCTGCGCGACGCGACCGGCTTCACGACGCACATCGTGATCCGCGATGGCCGCGACGTCGTGTTCGTCGCGAAGGCGCAGAGCCAGTCGCCGGTGTTCAGCTCGATCCGCGTGAACGTCGGCACGCGCTTGCCCGCGTATGCGACGACGCACGGCCATGTGCTGATGGGCGACCTGTCGCTGAAGGAGCTTCGTTCGCTGTATCCGGAAGGCACGCTGAACCGGATGACGAGCGCGACGCCGGAGACGGTCGATGCGTTGTACGAAGTGATCCGCGAGGATGAGTTGCGCGGCTACGGCGTCAGCAACTCGTCGTTCGAACGCGGGATTTCGGTGGTCACGGCACCCGTGCGCAACGAGACGCAGAAGATCGTCGCGTGCATCACGGTGACGGTGCCGCGGCCGGAGATCGACGCGGCGCTGATCGCGGACGGGTTGATCGACAAGGTGCAGCGCGCGGCGGCGGAACTGTCGCGGCGGCTCAACTACCGCTCGGATGACGAGCACACGTTTATGAAAGCTTTGGGACTCCGATGATTGAGATCGATCTGACCGGGCAGGTTGCGGTGGTGACGGGCGGTTCGTCCGGCATCGGCCTCGCGACGGCCGAACGGTTCCTGCAGGCCGGTGCATCGGTCGCGATTTGCGGCCGCGACAGCGACCGCCTCGCACGCGCCGAAGCGATGCTTCGCGACAAATACGCGGGCGCGCAACTGCTCGCCGAGCGCTGCAACGTGCTCGACGAAGCCGACGTGGCCGCGTTCGCACAGGCGGTGTCCGCGCGCTTCGGCCGTGCCGACATGCTGGTGAACAACGCAGGCCAGGGCCGCGTGTCGACCTTCGCCGACACGACCGACGACGCGTGGCGCGAAGAGCTCGAACTGAAGTACTTCAGCATCATCCGCCCGACGCGCGCGTTCCTGCCGCTGCTGCGCGACGCGCAGGCGCCGACGATCACCTGCGTGAACTCGCTGCTCGCGCTGCAACCCGAGCCGCACATGGTCGCGACGTCGTCGGCGCGCGCGGGCGTGCTGAGCCTCGTGAAGTCGCTCGCGAACGAACTGGCGCCGCAGCGCATCCGCGTGAACTCGATCCTGATCGGCATCGTCGAGTCGGGCCAGTGGCGCCGCCGCTACGAAGCGCAGGCGCAAGCCGGCGAAAGCTGGGAAGACTGGATGGGTGCGCTCGCGCGCAAGAAGAACATTCCGCTGAATCGCTTCGGCAAGCCCGACGAGGCCGCCTGGGCACTTTTTTATCTCGCAACGCATCTGTCGTCCTACACGACGGGCAGCCATATCGACGTTTCTGGAGGCTTTGCACGCCATGTCTAAAAAAACCACGGTTGGCGAGCTGATTGCCGCCTTTCTCGAGCAGTGCGGCGTGAAAACCGCATTCGGTGTCATCTCGATCCACAACATGCCGATCCTCGACGCGATCAACTCGCGCGGCAACATCCGGTATGTCGGCGCGCGCGGCGAAGCGGGCGCGGTGAACATGGCCGACGGCCTGGCCCGCGTGTCGGGCGGCCTCGGCGTCGCGTTCACCAGCACGGGCACGGCGGCGGGCAACGCGGCCGGCGCGATGGTCGAGGCACTGACGGCCGGCACCGCGATGCTGCATATCACCGGACAGATCGAGACGCCGTACCTCGACCAGGATCTCGCCTATATCCACGAAGCGCCCGACCAGTTGACGATGCTGGATGCGATCTCGAAGGCCGCGTTCCGCGTGCGCACGGTCGAGACCGTGCTGCCGACGATCCGCGAAGCCGTGCGCATCGCGCAGACCGCGCCGACGGGCCCCGTGTCGGTCGAGATTCCGATCGACATCCAGGCTGCCGAAATCGAATGGCCGGAAGACCTCGCGCCGGCGCATGTTGCGGTGAGCGAGCACGACGCCGCACGCGTCGCGAAGCTCGCCGACGCGCTCGCGACCAAGCGTCGTCCGCTGCTGTGGCTCGGCGGCGGCGCGCGCCACGCCCGCGAGGAAGTCGAGCGCCTCGTGAAGCTCGGCTTCGGCGTCGTGACGAGCGTGCAGGGCCGCGGCGTGCTGCCCGAGGATCATCCGGCGACGCTCGGCGCGTTCAACGTGCACGCGTCCGTCGAAGCGTTCTACAAGACCTGCGACGCACTCGTCGTGGTCGGCTCGCGCCTGCGCGGCAACGAGACGCTGAAGTACAAGCTCGCGCTGCCGCAGCCGCTGTTCCGCGTCGATGCCGACGCGCTCGCGGACAACCGCGGCTATCGCAACGAGCTGTTCGTGCACGGCGATTCGAAGCGCGTGCTGGCCGAACTGGCCGACCTGCTCGAAGGCCGCCTGTCGGTCGATCCGCAGTTCGCGGCCGATCTCGCGGCGGCCCGCGATCAGGCAGTCGCCGACGTGTCGAAGGGCCTCGGGCCGTACAAGCAGCTTGTCGATACGCTGCAGGGCGCCGTCGGCCGCGACTACAACTGGGTGCGCGACGTGACGATCTCGAACAGCACGTGGGGCAACCGCCTGCTGAAGATCTTCGAACCGCGCGCGGGCGTGCATGCGCTCGGCGGCGGCATCGGCCAGGGGATTCAGATGGGTATCGGCGCGGCGCTTGCGGGGGCCGCCGCGAAGACGGTCTGCCTCGTCGGCGACGGCGGCCTGATGGTCAACGTCGGCGAGCTGGTGACGGCCGTGCAGGAAAACGCGAACGTGATGATCGTGCTGATGAACGACCAGTGCTACGGCGTGATCCGCAACATCCAGGACGCGCACTACGGCGGCCGCCGCTGCTTCGTGCAATTGCACCAGCCCGATTTCGCGCAGTTCTGCGCAAGCTTCGGCCTCACGCATTACCGGATCACGTCGCTCGATCAGGCCGAAGCGATCGTGCGCGACGGGATGGCGAAGGAAGGGCCGGTGATGGTCGAAGTCGACATGCTGTCGGTCGGCTCGTTCGCGTCGTCGTTCGCAGGCCCGCCGGTGAAGAAGGAAGCGCCCACGGAGCGCCAATATGCGTAACGCGCCCGCACCCGTCGACGTCGCGATGATCGGCTTCGGCGCGATCGGCGCGGCCGTGTACCACGCGGTCGAGCACGATGCGTCGCTGCGCATCGCGCACGTGATCGTGCCCGACCACCAGCGCGCCGCGGTGCAGAGCGTGCTGGGCGGCGCGGTGGAGGTCGTGTCGTCGGTCGACGCACTGGCCCGCCGCCCCGATTTCGCGCTCGAATGTGCCGGCCACAGTGCGCTCGTCGATCACGTCGTGCCGCTCTTGAAGGCCGGTACCGACTGCGCGGTCGCATCGATCGGCGCGCTGTCCGATCTCGCGCTGCTCGACGTGCTGTCGCGGGCCGCCGACGAAGGCGACGCGACGCTGACGCTGCTGTCCGGCGCGATCGGCGGCATCGATGCGCTGGCTTCCGCGAAGCAGGGCGGCCTCGACGAAGTGCTGTACGTCGGCCGCAAGCCGCCGCTCGGCTGGCTCGGCACGCCGGCCGAGGAGTTGTGCGACCTGCGCGCGATGACCGAAGAAAAGGTGATCTTCGAAGGCACCGCGCGCGACGCCGCGCGGCTGTATCCGAAGAACGCGAACGTCGCGGCGACCGTCGCGCTCGCGGGCCTCGGCCTCGATGCGACGCGCGTGCGCCTGATCGCCGATCCGGCCGTTGCGCGCAACGTGCACCGCATCACCGCGCGCGGCGCATTCGGCGAGATGTCGCTGGAAATGAGCGGCAAGCCACTGCCCGACAACCCGAAGACGTCCGCGCTGACGGCGTTTTGCGCGATCCGCGCGCTGCGCAACCGCGCGGCTCGCTGCGTGATCTGAACGACGCTTCGAGAGATTCGGACTATTGAACGTCCGCCCGCGCCACGGCGAGGGCGGATGCGCAGAGACAGATTTGTGGGACTTGTGACATGACTCCTTTCGATACGAGCCTGGTACCCGACGGCAACATCCTGATCGGCGGCGAGTGGCGGCGCGGCCGTGGCGCGCCCTACGCCAGCATCTATCCGGCCGACCAGTCGGTGAACATGGAAGTGTCGACGGCGAATGCCGAAGACGCGGCCGAAGCCGTCGAAGCCGCCGATGCTGCCTGGCGCCGCGCCGACTGGGCCGGGCTGAAGCCGCACCAGCGCGCGCAGGTGCTGTACCGCATCGCGGATCTGATCATGCAGCGCCACGAGGCGCTCGCGAACCTGCAGCGTCGCGACAACGGCAAGCCGATCGGCGAGACGCGCGTGCTGGTGGCCAGCGCCGCGAACACGTTCCGCTATTTCGCGGCCTGCCTCGAAACGCTCGACGAAGAACTGACGCCGTCGCGCGGCGACTACCTGACGATGAGCGTGTACGAGCCGATCGGCGTGATCGCGGCGATCACGCCGTGGAACTCGCCGATCGCATCCGACGCGCAGAAGCTCGCGCCGGCACTTGCCGGCGGCAACGCGGTGGTGCTCAAGCCGGCCGAAGTCACGCCGCTCGTGTCGCTTGCGCTCGCGCGCATTTGCGAGGAAGCCGGCGTGCCGAAGGGCGTGCTGAGCGTGCTGCCGGGCAAGGGCTCGGTGATCGGCGACGTGCTCGTGCGTCATCCGCTGGTGAAGAAGGTGTCGTTCACCGGCGGAACCGAAGTGGGCCGCGGCATCGCGCGCATCGCGGCCGAGAAGCTGATGCCCGTGTCGCTCGAACTCGGCGGCAAGTCGCCGACGATCGTGTGCGACGACGCCGATCTCGATCATGCGGTCAACGGTGTGCTGTACGGCATTTTCAGCTCGTCGGGCGAAGCGTGCATCGCGGGTTCGCGGCTATTCGTGCAGCGTGCGGTGTACGACGAATTCATGAAGCGCCTGGTTGCGGGCGCACGCAAGCTGCGCGTGGGCGATCCGACGCAGCCCGATACGCAGATGGGGCCGCTGATCACCGCGAAGCATCGCGAATCGGTGGAGCGCTACGTCGCGCTCGGCCTGGAAGAAGGCGGCCGCCTGCTGTGCGGCGGCGAGCGGCCGTCGGGCGATGGGCGCGAGCACGGCTTCTTCTACCAGCCGACGATACTCGAAGGCTTGCCGAACAGCGCGCGCATCTGCCAGGAGGAAATCTTCGGGCCCGTGCTCGTCGCGATGCCGTTCGACGATGAAGCGTCGCTGATCGCGCAGGCGAACGACAGCGTGTTCGGTCTTGCCGCCGGCATCTGGACGCGCGACTACAAGCGTGCCTGGCGCATCGCGCGTGCGCTCGAAACGGGCACCGTCTGGATCAATACGTACAAGCTGTTCTCGATCTCCACGCCGTTCTCGGGCTGGAAGGAGAGCGGGATGGGGCGCGAGAAGGGGCGTCTCGGCATCCGCGAGTACATGCAGCAGAAGAGCCTCTACTGGGGTTTGAACGACGCGCCGCTGCCGTGGGCGAACTGAGCGAAGGGGAATGACGCAATGAGCATTTTGGGAATCGAGCAGATCACGTACGGCGTCGACGATCTCGCGACCTGCCGGCGCTTTTTCGCCGACTGGGGGATGAAGGAAGTCGCGCACGACGACACGCGCGCGCGCTTCGAGACGATGAACGGCTGCACCGTGCTGGCCGTCAACGCCGACGATCCGGCGCTGCCGCCCGCGTTCGAAGCGGGCCCGACGCTGCGCGAAGTGACGTGGGGCGTCGCGACGCAGGGCGAACTCGACGCGCTGCGCACGAAGCTCGCCGGCCAGCCAGGTTATTACTCGCACGACGATGCGGTCGGCTGTATCGACCCGAACGGAATGGCGATCCGCGTCGAAGTCACGCGCAAGCGCGAACTCGACATCACCGGCTCGCCGTCGAACGTGTGGGGCCAGACGCTGCGCGTCGACCAGCCGAGCCCGATCTATGCACGCGCGGAGCCGGTCGAGGTCGGGCATGTCGTGTTCTTCACGAACTGCCTCGACGCGCAGGAGAAGTTCTATCACGAGTTGCTCGGCTTCGAGACGTCGGACCGCTACCCGGGCCGCGGCGCGTTCATGCGCTGTGCGCCGCACGGCGGCCACCACGACCTGTTCCTGCTCGCGCTGCCGAACGGCAAGCGCGGCCTGAACCACGTCGCGTTCACCGTGCGCGACATCCACGAAGTGTTCGGCGGTGGCATGCATATCGATCGCTGCGGCTGGGAAACGCAACTCGGCCCGGGTCGACACCCGGTGTCGTCCGCGTACTTCTGGTACTTCCAGAATCCGGCCGGCGGCCTGATCGAGTACTACGCGGACGAAGACATGCTGACGCCCGAATGGCAGCCGCGCGAATTCGAGCCGGGCCCGACCGTGTTCGCCGAATGGGCCGTCGACGGCGGCCTCGACGGAAACACGCGCCGGCAGAAGAACGCGAAGGCGCCGGAAGGCAAGTTCATGACGGAGAGGAAATCATGACCGAAGCGAACACGCCCTCGCAGCCCGCGCCCGGCACGGTCGTCGTGATCGGCGGCGGCCAGGCCGCCGGCTGGGTGCTGAAGACGCTGCGCGCGGAAGGTTACACGGGCCGCCTCGTGATGATCGCCGACGAGCCGCACCTGCCGTACGAACGGCCGCCGCTGTCGAAGGCCGTGCTGGCCGGCGACGCCGATATCGAAACCGTACGCGTCGTGCGCCCGGACGAATTCGACGCGCTCGATATCGAAGCATGGCAGCCGGAACGCGCGGCATCGATCGACCGCGCGCGCCGCGTGGTGACGACCGCCAGCGGCCGCGAGATCGAATACGACCGCCTCGTGATCGCGACCGGCGGAACGTCGCGCCGCTTGCCCGACGCAATCGTGAGGACGCCGAACCTGCACTACCTGCGCACGCTCGACGAAGCGGCAGCGCTCGGCGAGAAGCTGCGCGCGAGCCAGCGTGTGCTCGTGATCGGCGGCGGCTGGATCGGCCTCGAAGTCGCGGCGACCGCGCGCAAGCTCGGCGTCGAGGCGGTCGTGGTCGAAGGCGCGCCGCGCCTGTGCGGCCGCTCGGTGCCGCAGATCGTGTCGGATTTCCTGCTCGACCTGCATCGCGCGAACGGCGTCGACGTGCGCCTCGGCGCGGCGCTCGCGTCGCTCGATGCGCAGCCTGGCGACGCATCGAAGGTGCGCGCGACGCTCGCCGACGGCACGACGATCGACGCCGATTTCGCGGTGGCCGGCATCGGCCTCGCGCTGAATGCATCGCTCGCGAGCGATGCGGAGCTGGCCGTCGACGACGGCATCGTCGTCGACGAATTCGGTGCGACGAGCGACCCGGCGATCTTCGCGTGCGGCGATGTCGCAAACCATCACAACGGCTGGCTGAAGCGGCGCGTACGGCTCGAATCGTGGGCCAACGCGCAGAATCAGGCGATCGCGGCCGCGAAGGCCGTGCTCGGCGTGCGCGCGCCGTACGCGGAGATTCCGTGGTTCTGGTCCGATCAGTACGACGTGAACCTGCAGATCCTCGGCGATCTGCCGGCCGATGCGCAGCTCGTCGTGCGCGGCGATCTCGCCGCGCGCCGCGCGACGCTGTTTTTCCTTGGCGACGGGCATGTGAGAGGTGTCATCGCCGTGAACAACGCACGCGAGCTGAAGCTCGCGCGCAAGTGGATGAACCAGGGCCGGGTAGTGGATACGGAAGCCCTGGCGGACACGACCAAAGCGCTTGCCTGACCGGCAAACCAGGAGACACCCCGCATGAGCACTTTCGACAACGTCGTGGCCGGACGCGCCACGATGGAAGCTGCCGCCTCCACGCCCGGCGCGATCATCGCGCGGCTCGAGCGGCTTCCCGGCAACGCGATGCAGATCCGCGCACGCGTGCTGATCGGCACCGCGACGTTCTTCGATGGCTTCGACGTGATCACGATCGCGGCGACGCTGCCGCTGCTGATACACAAATGGGGGCTGTCGCCGACGCAGATCGGCATGCTGATCGCGTCCGGCGCGATCGGCCAGCTGATCGGCGCATTCCTGTTTCCCGCGCTGGCCGAGAAACACGGCCGTGTGAAGGCGATCGCATGGAGCTCGGCCGTGATCGGCATCACGAGCATCGCATGCGGTTTCGCGCCGACCTTCGAGGTGTTCGTGCTGCTGCGGATCCTGCAGGGGCTCGGGCTCGGCGGCGAGCTGCCGGTTGCCGCGACGTACATCAACGAGATCACGCGCGCGCATGGCCGCGGCCGTTTCGTGCTGCTGTACGAGATCGTGTTCCCGATCGGCCTGCTCGTGTCGATGGCGCTCGGCGCGTGGCTCGTGCCGCGGTTCGGCTGGGAAATCATGTACTTCGTCGGCGGGCTGCCGCTGATCCTGTCGCTCGTGCTCACGCGCCTCGTGCCGGAATCGCCGCGCTGGCTCGCGTCGCGCGGGCGGCTCGCGGAAGCCGGGCGCGCGGTCGGCGTGTTCGAAGCGTCGGTGCGTGGCGAGCTGCCGCCAGTCACGCAGGCGGCCGCGTTCGACGAGATGGTGCGCCAGCATCCGAAGCGCAGGATGAGCGACCTGTTCAGCGCCGCGTATCGCAAGCGCACGCTCGCGGTGGCGACGTTGTGGGCGACTTGCGGGTTCATCCAGTACGGACTGTCGACGTGGCTGCCGACGATCTACAAGAACTTCTATCACGCGCCGCTGCAACTCGCGCTGAACCTCGCGGTGATCGGTTCGGTGATGGGCGTGCTGGGGTCGCTGGCGTCGGCGCTGCTCGTCGACAAGCTCGGCCGCAAGCCGGTGATCGTGTGGTCGTTCGTGCTGTGCGCGCTGTCGCTGGCGTTCGCGGGCATCTATCACGCGTCGTCGGTGTATGTCGTCGCGATCTTCTGCTCGCTGTCGCTCGGGTTGATGGCGTCGGGGTTCATTACCGCATACGTGTACACGCCGGAACAGTATCCGACGAGCATCCGCGCGTCGGGCTGCGGGCTCGGCAGCGCGTGGCTGAAGATCGCGTCGTTCGTCGCGCCGATGGTCGTGCCGCACGCGATCATCGGCGGGAACCTCGCGCCGGCGTTTTACCTGATCGGCGTCGTGCCGCTGATCGCGGCAGTGACCGTGCATTTCGTCGGGATCGAGACGAAGGGGAAGGTGCTGGAGGCGCTTGAGGCATAAGCGCGGCCGGTAGCGGCGGATGAGGTGAAAAGAAAGGCCTGGGCGATGTCCGGGCCTTTTTGCTTTCTGCGGCGGGCTTGTTCTAATCCGCCAGTCCATTTTGACTGGCGGATATCGCGCGATACGCGTTGCGCCGGGTGCTCACGGTTTCGCGAGCCAGCCCTCGACCATTTCTTTCCCGCGCAGCATCGCGACCCACCGGTCGGGCAACGTCTGTTCGCCATACAGCGCACCGGCGAGGCTGCCAGCGATCGCCGCCGTCGTATCCGTGTCGTTGCCGAGCGCGATCGCACGCTTCACGCAGTCTTCGTAGCTGCCCGTCGACAGCAGGCAATGGATCGACGACCAGAAGCTGTCGACCACGTAGCCGGACCCTTGCGGCGCATCGAAGCGGCCGTCGAGCACGACCTTCAGCTCGATTTCGTCGTTCGTGCCTTCGTAGCGCGCCAGCAGTTCGTCTTCGGCCGCGCGCACCGCATCGGGCGCCGGCTGGCCCTCGACGATGCCCAGCGCCGTCAGGCCATAGAGTGCACAGCAAAGCTGCGAGCGCACGTGGCCGTGCGTGACGACGCTCTGCTTGCGTGCGAGCCGGATCGCTTCATCGTGCGATGCGGCGACCATGACCACGGGAAAGCAGCGCATCAGCGAGCCGTTGCCGTTGTCGCGCTCGTCGCCGGGCCCGGCCGCCGCCGGAGCCGCGCCGGCCGCCAGCGCATGGAAGGCACGCTGCGTCTGCAGGCCGACGTCGAACACGCGGCCATCCGGCGTGAATGCGCCGTGATGAAACCAGTCCTGCAGGTTGTCGGCGAACGTGTCGAGATTCAGGTCGCGGTCGTGCCACAGCGCGTCGAGCAGCGCGAGCGCCTGCGCGCCGTCGTCGCTCCAGGTGCCGGGCGGCACGCCGTCGTGCGCGCGTTCGAAGCCGTGCGGCGGCGTCATGTCGATCGCGGCGGCAGGCGGGATCGATGCGGCGTCGTGGAATTCGTAGGGCACGCCCAGCGCGTCGCCGATCAGCAGGCCAAGCAGGCCGCCGCGCAGGCGGGATTGTCGGTTCGGAATGGTGGTCATCGGACAGTGTTCGGGGTGGCGGCTCGCGTCGCGGAATACCGTGCAGACTAGACCAATCGCATCGGCGTGCCTAGCCGATGCGCTGTCGCCGGTACGAGAGGGGCGGTCGCGGCGGGCGCGCCGGATGCACAGTTCGCAAGCGAGCGTGTTAGCGGGTAAGGCCTGCGTGTTGTAGCGAGGCGGGGGGCAGTGTTCGTCAGGGCCGGTGGCTTGCCGGATTCCGCGCCCGAACGTACCCTTGGCCGAATCCACGGTCCGCCAACAGGATATCGACCATGCAAGCCCATCCTCTGCGCCTTTCCCCCGGCGACGATCTGCGCGCGTCCATCGAGGAAGCGTTGCGTTCGCACGGCGCGCACGCGGCATTCGTGATCCAGGGGATCGGCAGCCTGAGCGTCGCGCAGTTGCGCTTTGCCGGCGCCGACCTGCCGACCGAACTGCGCGGCGACCTCGAAATCCTGACGCTGGCCGGTTCGGTATCGCCGGACGGCGCGCACCTGCACATGTCCGTTTCCGACGCGGGCGGCCGCGTGTCGGGCGGCCATGTGGCGAGCGGCTGCGTCGTGCGCACGACCGCCGAGATCCTGCTCGTGCTGCTTCCCGAGCATCGTTTCTCTCGCGAACCCGATGCGGGTACCGGCTTCAACGAATTGGTGATCCGTCGCGAGCCGGGTGGCGATGCCGGGTGAGCGTCGCCGGAGCCGCATGAAAAAATGGCGCCGCGGGCATGCAGCCCGCGGCGCCATTACGTGTCGCTGCGACGGGAAAGACCCGCCGCATCCCGGCAGCGTGCTTACATCTGCACGGTGTCGGCCACTTCCTTGAAGTCTTCGATCTGGTCGAAGTTCATGTACTTGTAGATCTTGTCGCCGTTGGCGCTGAGCACGCCCATATCGGCCATGTACTCTTCCTTGGTCGGGATCTTGCCCAGGCGCGAGCAGATCGCCGCCAGTTCCGCCGAGCCGAGGTACACGTTCGTGTTCTTGCCCAGGCGGTTCGGGAAGTTGCGGGTCGACGTCGACATGACCGTCGCGCCTTCGCGCACCTGTGCCTGGTTACCCATGCACAACGAGCAGCCCGGCATTTCGGTACGCGCACCGGCCGTGCCGAACACGCCGTAGTGACCTTCTTCCGTCAGCTGCTTCTGGTCCATCTTGGTCGGCGGGGCGACCCACAGCTTGACCGGAATGTCGCGCTTGCCTTCGAGCAGCTTCGACGCCGCACGGAAGTGGCCGATGTTGGTCATGCACGAGCCGATGAACACTTCGTCGATTTTCGCGCCGGCGACCTCGGACAGCGTCTTCACGTCGTCCGGGTCGTTCGGGCACGCGACGATCGGCTCGTGGATGTCGGCGAGATCGATCTCGATGACGGCCGCGTAGTCGGCGTCGGCATCCGGCGACAGCAGTTGCGGGTCGGCCAGCCACTGCTCCATCGCCGCGATACGGCGCTGCAGGCTGCGCGGATCCTGGTAGCCCTGCGCGATCATCCACTTCAGCAGCGTGACGTTGCTGTTCAGGTATTCGATGATCGGTTCCTTGTTCAGGTGGACCGTGCAACCGGCGGCCGAACGTTCGGCGGACGCATCCGACAGTTCGAACGCTTGCTCGACCTTCAGGTCGGGCAGGCCTTCGATTTCGAGAATGCGGCCCGAGAAGATGTTCTTCTTGCCTTGCTTGGCGACCGTCAGCATGCCTTGCTTGATCGCGTACAGCGGAATCGCGTTGACGAGGTCACGCAGCGTGACGCCCGGCTGCATCTTGCCCTTGAAGCGGACCAGCACCGATTCCGGCATGTCCAGCGGCATCGTGCCGGTGGCGGCCGCGAAGGCCACCAGGCCCGAGCCTGCCGGGAAGCTGATGCCGATCGGGAAGCGCGTGTGCGAATCGCCGCCGGTGCCGACGGTGTCGGGCAGCAGCATGCGGTTCAGCCACGAGTGGATCACGCCGTCGCCCGGGCGCAGCGCGATACCGCCGCGCGTGCTGATGAAGTTCGGCAGCGTCTGGTGCGTCTTCACGTCGACCGGCTTCGGATAAGCGGCGGTGTGGCAGAACGACTGCATCACGAGGTCGGCCGAGAAGCCGAGGCAGGCGAGATCCTTCAGTTCGTCGCGGGTCATCGGGCCCGTCGTGTCCTGCGAGCCGACCGAGGTCATCTTCGGTTCGCAGTACGTGCCCGGGCGAACGCCCTGGCCTTCCGGCAAACCGCATGCGCGGCCGACCATCTTTTGAGCGAGCGAGAAGCCCTTGCCGCTGTCGGCCGGCTGGTGCGGCAGGCGGAACAGCGTCGACGGCGCGAGGCCCAGCGCTTCACGTGCCTTCGCGGTCAGGCCGCGGCCGATGATCAGCGGAATGCGGCCGCCGGCGCGCACTTCGTCGAACAGCACGTCGGACTTGACCTGGAATTCGGCGATCACTTCGCCGTTCTTCAGCGCCTTGCCGTCATACGGGCGCAGTTCGACCACGTCGCCCATTTCCATCTGCGACACGTCGAGTTCGATCGGCAGCGCGCCTGCGTCTTCCATCGTGTTGTAGAAGATCGGGGCGATCTTGCCGCCGAGGCACACGCCGCCGAAACGCTTGTTCGGCACGAACGGGATGTCTTCGCCGGTGAACCACAGCACCGAGTTGGTAGCCGACTTGCGCGAGGAGCCGGTGCCGACCACGTCGCCCACGTACGCGACCAGGTGCCCCTTTTCCTTCAGCGATTCGATGAACTTGACCGGGCCGCGCTTGCCGTCTTCTTCCGGCGTGATGCCCGGGCGCGCGTTCTTCAGCATCGCCAGCGCGTGCATCGGGATGTCGGGGCGGGTGGTGGCGTCCGGCGCCGGCGACAGGTCGTCGGTGTTGGTTTCGCCCGTCACCTTGAAGACGGTGACGGTCAGGCTTTGCGGCACTTCCGGACGGCTCGTGAACCATTCGGCGTCGGCCCAGCTTTGCAGCACGGCCTTCGCGTGCGCGTTACCCTTGTCGGCGAGTTCCTTCACGTCATGGAACTGGTCGAACATCAGCAGGGTTTTCTTCAGCGCGTCGGCGGCGACGGCCGCGACTGCGTCGTCGGACAGCAGTTCGATCAGCGGCTGGATGTTGTAGCCGCCCAGCATCGTGCCGAGCAGTTCGGTGGCGCGTTCGCGCGAGATCAGCGGGCAGGCGGTCTCGCCCTTGGCCACGGCCGCCAGGAAGCCGGCCTTCACGCGAGCGGCTTCGTCGACGCCGGCCGGCACGCGGTAGGTGATCAGTTCGAGCAGCGTCTGCTCTTCGCCGGCGGGCGGGTTCGTCAGCAGTTCCACCAGTTCGGCGGTTTGCTGAGCCGTCAGCGGCAGGGGAGGAATACCGAGCGCGGCGCGGGCGGCCACGTGAGCACGAAAGTTTTCAAGCATGGGGAGACCTGCTGATAGGCGTTTGAGGGGAAGGCCGTTCCGGCACTCCGGGGCTGTTCCAGGCACTGCTTTGAGCGGGATTCTAATCTCAATGATCTTTAACGTCAAATGTCTTATGTCTTATATAAGAGTTGACGGGCAAGACGCGGGGGAGCGTGGCGGCACGGGGGAGTCGGCGTTTCCGTGCGTGCTCCGGAGGGCGGCCCGAGCGCCTTTGCGGGCAAGGTATTTCGCGTGGTTCTTGCGATAGCCGGCAGGAGGGGAGGCGATTTGCGGCTGGCTGCTCGGCTGCGATTCCGGGGCGTCGGCGGACGGCAGTTCGGCCTCGTCGGGGTTGACTTTCGTCATGCGAAACAGGAGCGGGCCGTGCGAGGCCGCGCCGGACGACTGCATGCGCCAGCCAACGAAGCCGTTGCGCTCGATTCCGATTTCCGGTGCCCCACATCCCACATATCTGCACAAGCACGCAAGAAACGGTACACACGCGTCGCGTCCGCGCGTCTACGCTCTGTTTCGCGCGGCTTGCAATCAGGTTTCAAAAAGGAGGGGCGAACCTCGACACGTGCCGTGTCGACTTGTCCTGAACGGCTGGGATGCCTTCAAATTCGTCGAGCAAGAACATGCGATCCAGGAATTCGATTTTCCTGATGGTGTCATTCGTCGCGGCGTCGGCCGTTCATGCGGCCTCGGCCGGCGACGAATCGCACGGCGCGGCCAGCCGGCCCGTCGCGCTGGTCTATCGCGGCCCAGCAGCGTGCGACGGGTGTCCCGAGGCGATTGCCAGGCGCCTGCGGGAATCGGACTACAAGTTCCGGGTGCGCTACGTCGGGCCGGCGGAAAAGCTCAAGATCACGCCCGCAACCCTTGCCGGTGCCGCTTTATATGTGCAGCCCGGCGGCGGGCAGGACATCCCCGGCGCGGCGGCCGGCATCGGAAAAAAATCGATCGAGGCCGTGCGGCAGTACGTGTCGAACGGCGGACGATATCTGGGCCTCTGCATGGGCGCATACCTCGCCGGCGACCAGGGTTTCGGGCTGGTCGCCGGCGATATCGATTCCGAGGTCGGCCGGCCGGGCTCGACGATTCACGGTATTGCGGACACGGTGACGCCGGTCGTATGGCGTGGCGAAAAGCGCTGGATCTACTTCCAGGACGGCGCGATGCTCCCGGCCGTTCGGGCCGGTTCCGGAGGTGTCGTGCTGGCGACCTATCCGAACCACGATATCGCGGCCGCGACATACCGCTACGGCAAAGGGCGAGTCGGGCTCGTCGGCCCGCATCCCGAAGCCGACGAAAGCTGGTATCGCCAGTATCGTCTCACGAACCCGGACGGCGTTCTGCCGGACATGGCCTACGACCTGATCAACGCCACGATGAAGCAGTAACGGCGCATGTCCTAGCTCCGCTTTGCCCGATACGCGTCGAGATTCTTGCGCGCCTGCGCGCGGATCGCGCGTTGCACGAACGGCGTCCAGCCGAGCAGGGTTCCCTTCGGCCCAAGCGCCTGACGCGCCCAGCGCCACAGGTCGAAACTGTCGCGATGCTCGACGATGAGCCCGTCGCGGAACCGGAAACGCGCGTCGATCCGGTTGACCACCATGCGGCCGGTCGCGGCGAATCGGTAGTGCGCGACCCACTGCGCGCGCCCGGTCTGCTCGTCCGCGTCGACCTCGCCGAACGTCAACGAAAATTCCTGCGCACGCGCGACCAGCATGCGCCACATGTCGCGCGCGAGCTCGCCGCGCAGCTCGCCGAACGCGGGATCGCGGAAGACGATGTCGTCGGCATAGCACGCGAGCATCGCGTCGATGTCGCGCTGCTGAAAGGCCGTGTAAAAGCGCTGGATCAAATCGGTGTTGGGATGACTCATCTTTTGATTGACTGTTGTTGTAGATGAAGCGGCGCCTCGACGCGATGGCCCGATAGCGGGCTAGCCACTGTATCGGAAATCGAGCAGGCGTTGCGCGACGTGAGCGACAGTACCGCGCGCGATGCCGGCTCCGACACGCCGCCGTGTCCGGTTCCGCCTTCGGTGCAAGGCGACGATCGCAGCGAGTACGTGAGCCATGGGCCCGGCCGCCACGCGTACGGGATTGTCGGCGACATGCCGGTTCATGTCGGCGGCACGTGTTACATCGGCAGGTTGGTCGACTGGTTTGGCGATTACGGCAAGGATGGCCTGATGGCGCAGATGTCGATGCGTATTCCCCGCGACGATACGGGCCACGAGCAGACGTTCAGCGTGAACGGCGTCCGGAGCGCGGCATCCGTCGCGACATCGATCGAGAAAATGACGGTAAACAGCGGGAATTGACTCGAACGCGACCGGAACGTCACCGGATGCGCGTCAACGGTTCGCCATCGCGACGTCCTGATTGCCTCGCCCCGTCACCAGGCAACCCGACATGAACGCCTCGCTCTGGCTGCCGGCGGCTGCTTCGCCGAAGCCGCGGCCGAGCGCGTCGGCCTTCACCTGCGCGGCGCCCTGTTCGCATGCAAGCGGGCTGGCGTCGCGGCCCTGCGCATGCAGGATCGCGCGATCGGCAATGAGATACGCCAGCAGCGCGAAAACAGCGATATGTACGGCTCGTCTCATGGTTCGTCTCCTCGTCGCTCAAGCGTAACGCGGACACGTTCGGCGAAGCACTTGGGGGTTCCCCCGGTAAACGTCTGCTGAATCGGTGGCGGGGCGGCGTGATCCCGTCACGTTTTTCGTGGTTTCGCGTGCAAAAGGAAGGGGCTTTCAGGCGGGCGGCAGCAGACGAGGGTTCACACGCAGCGAGGCAATCGCGCGACGGATTTCCGCGCGACAGGTGTGTGATTCGCGCGAGTTTGACGAATGTCAGGGTGCGGGCGGGAGGGGACGGTCGCGCTGCCGCTCAAAGCGATAGCATGAATGCATGATTTGACGGAACGCGATGACGGATGAATGCATCGGTTCCGGCAAGCAGGTGCGTGTTGAACATCGCTGTCGAAATAGTGAGGAATCCAAATGCTTAACGTCTCTTCCGTGCTGATCAGTCTCGCTCCGATGTGGGCAATCCTGCTGGTAGCGTCTTCGGCGGCCGCCTATTTCGTGTTCTGGCGCAAGGTCATCAAATAAGCGCCGCGTGACGGGCGGTACGGGTGCGGCGCTCAACGCGCACAGGTACTGCGCCGCTCATTCGTCCGTCGCCGGGTGCAAGCCTGCGGCCAGTCTCGAGACGGTCGCCGCGCATCAACGCTGTCATTGCACGGCCGTCACCGGCACATTCGAAATCCGCACCAGCCGGCCCATCACGCTGCGGCGAAACATCGACATCAGCGCATGGAGCGGATCGTGCCTTGGCGCGACGACCACGATCTCGTCGCATCCGGTCTCGGCCGCCACGGCCGCGATCGTATCGGCCACCGGGCCGACCTTCATCACGACGCTGTACTTGACGCCTGCTTCCTGCAGGATTCGCTCCGCCATGGCCAGATCGTCGGACGCGAACTTTTCCTCGATCGAGCGCAGCCGCGACAGCGGGTGATAGGCCTCGAGCCGCGTCGATTCGAGCGGCGCCTGAACGTTGATCAGCACGATCTCCGACGCGCACCGCTCGCGATACAGGAATGTCGCGTGGCGAACCGCCTGCAGCGAGCGGGGCGAGTGACCGACCGGAACCAGCAGCTTGAGCATGAACGATGTCCAGGAAACGAGATGCTTCCAGCGTAGCGCGCCGCCGGAACGAGCAATCTAAAGAGATCGGGCGACCGCGTAAAAATGTCGTTAACGCGCGCCGTCTCGTGTCGCGCCTATTAGAAATATAAGAAATTTTAGTTTATGCGCATAAACGATTTCATCGATCGAGCCGGCATGGGCGGCCCGGTACGCGTTGCTCCGATTCAGTCGGATCCGCAATGAATCGCGGCGGAAAATATCGAAGGTCGCCGAATCGGCGTCGCGTAGAGTAGAGCATCGGCCGCGGCGCGGCCCCTCCCGGCCGGTTCGGGAGCGACCGCCGCCGACACGCGGCCTGCCATTCCATCCGATTTCAGGAGACCTCGCATGCCGCACGGCGCCCCGCAGCCTCTCGCTCCCGCTTCCATCCCCGTCGACCCGATCGTGCGCCTGTCGGCCGGCGAGCTCGCGTCGGCGATCCGCGGCAAGGCGGTTTCGTGCGTCGAGACGATGCGCGCGTATCTCGACCACGTCGAGCGCGTGAACGGCGCGGTCAACGCGATCGTCGCGCTGCGCGAGCGCGATGCGCTGCTCGCCGAAGCCGCGGAAAAGGATGCCGCGCTGGCGCGCGGCGAGTACCACGGCTGGATGCACGGGATGCCGCAGGCGCCGAAGGATCTGGCGATGACGAAGGGGCTGCGGACCACCTACGGCTCGCCGATCTTCCGCGAGAACGTGCCGCAGGCCGATTCTGTCGGCGTCGCGAGGATGCGCGCGGCCGGCGCGATCTTCATCGGCAAGACCAATACGCCGGAATTCGGGCTCGGATCGCACACGTTCAACGAGGTTTATGGTACGACGCGCAATCCGTACGACCTGACGAAGAGCGCGGGCGGCAGCAGCGGCGGCACGGCGGCGGCGCTCGCGTCGCGGATGCTGCCGGTGGCGGACGGCAGCGATTTCGGCGGCTCGCTGCGCAATCCGGCCGCGTTCTGCAACATCTACGGCTTCCGCCCGTCGCAAGGGCGCGTACCGCGCTGGCCGGCCGTCGACGTGTTCGTGCAGCAGCTCGGCATCGAAGGGCCGATGGGCCGCACGGTCGGCGACGTCGCGCAGCTGCTCGCGATCCAGGCCGGTTACGATCGCAACGATCCGCTGTCGCTTGCAGAGGATCCGGCCGTGTTCGCGCAGCCGCTCGACGCGGACCTGCGCGGCAAGCGCGTCGCGTGGGCCGGCGATTGGGACGGTTATCTCGCGACCGAGGCCGGCGTGCTCGCGCAGTGCGAACAGGGGCTGGCAACGCTGCGCGAGATCGGCTGCGACGTCGACGCCGCGCTGCCGGCATTCGCGCCCGAGCGGATCTGGCGCCTGTGGCTCGCGCACCGGCACCTGCTGTCCGGCGGCGGGCTGCTTGCGCACTATCGCGACCCGGTGCGCCGCGCGCTGCTGAAGCCGGAAGCGATCTACGAGGTCGAAGGGCTGCTCGCGATGCAGGGCGCGGCCGTGTTCGACGCGAGCGTCGAGCGCACCGCATGGCATCAGGCCGTGCTGAGCTTCTTCGATCGCTACGACTTCATCGCGGCGCCGACCGCGCAGGTGTTCCCGTTCGACGTCGACCAGCGCTGGCCGAAGGAGATCGCGGGCCGCGCGATGGACACCTACCACCGCTGGATGGAAACGGTCGTGCCCTGGACGCTGGCCGGCTGCCCGGTGATCAACGTGCCGGTCGGCTTCAACGATGCGGGGCTGCCGATGGGGATGCAGCTGATCGGGCGCCCGCGCGCCGATCTCGCCGTGCTGCAGCTCGCGCGCGGCTACGAGCAGGCGGCCGACTGGGTCGGCCGGCGGCTGCCGGCGTGGATGGCTGCGTAACGTCGCAGCCGGCGGGTAGCGGGGTGACGAAACGGGTGGCGGCGAGCCGCCCGTTTTGATTCGATCTCCTAATGCGATGTTTGTCGGCGGTCGGCGGTCGGCGGTCGGCGGTCGGCACTCGGCACGCCGCCCTCAGCCCTCAGCCCTCAGCCCTCAGCACGCCGGTGACGAACTCGCTTCCTGGCCGCGATGCGTTTTGCGGCACCACTCGCGGAGCCCGGAACCCACCGTCATTGATGCAACCGGAGAACGAATTCCGGCACACGCGTGATATCGCGCAGCAAACGCGGATGAATCCGCTCGACCGTGTCCGTCGGTCGCGGAATTGCAAGCGACCGCGCGGCGTGATTTCGTTTCGATGTGTTTCAGTCGTTGCGGCGGCGCGCGGCGCGCTTCGACAATATCGGCCTCAATCATTCCGGCACGAGGGAAACACATGAAGCACATTCGCGCGACGGGCAGGTATCTGGCCTCGGCAGGCATCGCGTTCGGCATCCTGGCGAGCGGCGCCGCGCACGCGCAGCTCGATCTGCAGTCGCTCGGCGCATCGCTGCTCGGCGGCGGGCAGCAACAGGCGGCGCCCGCCCAGGGCGGCATCGCGCAACTGCTGCAGGCGTATGTCGGTGCGAACCAGCAGGTGCTGTCCGGCCAGTCGTCGCTCGCGTCGGCGATGGGGCTGACCGGCGCGGCCGGGCAGGCGCAGCAGGCCGCGAGCCAACTGGCCGGCGGCAACGCGCTGACGCCGGCCGCGCTGTCGCAGATGGGCGGTGCGCAGCAGTCGGTGTCGCAGGCGCTCGGCCAGGCTTTCGCGAGCGGCGGTGCGTCGCACGGCCCGATCGACAAGCAGGCGTTCAGCAACGGCCTTGCGTCGCTCGGCCAAGGGCTCACGCAGTATTCGCAGCTGCAATCGGGCCTCGGCAATCTCGGCTCGACGAGCGCGGCGTCGCTGTTGCAGTCGGGCCTGAATCCGCAGAACATGCAGGCCGCGTCGTATATCGCGCAAAGCGCGCCGGGCCAGTTGCAGTCGCTCGCGGCGACGCTCAGCCAGGCCGTGCAGTTCGCGACGAGCCAGGGCATTTCGGTGCCGTCGGTCGCGTCGTCGGCGCTGAAGCTGTTGCCGTAACGTTGCGCGGGGCTGCGCGCGGTGCGGTGCCGGCATCGCGCGCGATGGCTGACAATCGCCCCGCACAACATGGGGATTTCGCGCGATGCTATCGTGGCGAGTCCCTTTTATCGGTGCAGGTTCATGACTGACTCGTTCGACCTCTCGCGCTATTTCTCCCGCATCGGCTACGACGGCCCGGCCGAGCCGACGCTCGACGTGCTGCGCCGGCTTCACCTGCTGCACCCGCAGGCGATTCCGTTCGAAAACCTCAATCCGCTGACCGGCGCGCGCGTCGCGCTCGACCTGCCCGCGATCGTCGACAAGGTGATCGGGCGCCGCCGCGGCGGCTACTGCTTCGAACTCAACAAGCTGTTCTACACCGCGCTCACGACGATCGGTTTTCGCGTGACGCCGCTGATCGCGCGCGTGCGCTGGATGCGGCCGCCCGAGATCGTCACCGCGCAGACGCACATGCTGCTGCGCATCGATCTCGACGGCGCGGTCTGGCTCGCGGACATCGGCTTCGGCAGCGCGACGCTGACCGCACCGCTGCACTTCGTGCCGGGCGAGCGGCAACTGACGCCGCACGGCGCGTTTCGCGTGATCGACGCGCCGGTCGACGGCGAATTCGACATGCAGTTCGAAATCCCCGACGGCTGGCAGACCACCTACCGTTTCTCGCTGAAACCGGCCGAGTGGATCGATTACGACGCAGCGAACTGGTTCACGTCGACGTATCCCGAATCGATCTTCGTGAACGACCTGATCGCGTGCCGCGTGCTGCCGGACGGCCGCGCGGCGCTGCTCAACACCGCGCTGACGCTGCGCGACGCGGCGGGGGCAGGGCGCACCGTCACGTTCGACGACGCGGCCGCGTGGGGCGCGTGCCTGCGCGACACGATCGGCATCGATACGGCCGGGTTCGATCTCGATGCGCTGTTTGCGCGGCTGGCGGCGCGCGCCGCGAAGTAACGACGCGCCCCCCCGGAGTTCGAGCCGGCGGCCCGCGTGCGGGCCGCGCCCGATCAAGACTGCCCGCTCTCCACCGTTCGTATTTGACAATTGCTATTTTGCTAGCATACTAGCAACCATGACCGACGAAGAAGTGAAGCAATTCAACGTGTACCTGCCGCTCGGCCTGATCCGGCAGGTCAAGCATCGCGCCATCGAAACGGAGCAATCGCTGTCCGCACTGGTGGCCGACGCGTTGCGCGCATACCTGGCCGCGCCGCCGTCGGGCGCGGGACCTTCCACCAACGAGGAGTGACATGTCATCCGAGCGAATCGAAGCCGTGTACCTGACGACGCACAACTGGGGCAAGTCGGCGAAATTCTTCCAGGCGCTGGGCTTTACGCTGGAATTCGAAACCGATCACAACTCGGGCCAGCTTCGCAGCGGCGACGGCCCATTTCTGTTCATCGCCGAAGTGCCGCCGGGCGAGGCGCCGGACATGCAGGTCGTGCTCAAGGTGCCCGACGAGCAGGCGGTGCGGTCGCAGCCGATCGTCGATGTCGTCACGCCGTTCGAGGACACGCACTGGGGCACGCGCGACATGACCGTGCGCGACCCGGACGGCCGCGTGTGGCGGCTGCAGGCGCCGGGCAAGTAGCGCGCACGCGCATGAGGCCGCAATGACCGATACCCGCGAAGACGCTCCCGACAGCACCGCCGCGCGCGTCGCGCTGTGGCGCGCGCTGCACGTCGAACTCGACGCGCCGCCGCATGTGCTCGCCGACGAAATCGGGCTTCGACTGCTCGAGCCGGCGCCGGGCTGGCAGCAGCGCGGCGACATGGATCCGCAGTTCACGCGGCCGTTTCGCGCGTCGATCGTCGCGCGGGCCCGCTTCATCGAGGACCTCGTGGCCGAGCAGGCCGCGCGCGGCGTGAGCCAGTACGTGATTCTCGGCGCGGGCCTCGACAGTTTCGTGCAGCGCCGGCCCGAGATGGCGTCGCGCGTGACCGTCTTCGAGGTCGACCCGCCCGCGCCGCAGGCGTGGAAGCGCCGCCGCCTGGTCGAACTCGGCTTCGGCGTGCCCGACTGGCTGCGTTTCGTGCCGGTCGATTTCGAGGCGAAGCAGTCGTGGCGCGATGCGCTCGTCGGCGCGGGCTTCGATGCCGGCAAGCCGGCGGTCGTGGTATCCACCGGCGTCAGCATGTACCTGACGCGCGAAGCGAACGCGGCCGCGCTGCGCGAAGTCGCGTCGCTCGCGCCGGGCTCGACGCTTGCGATGACGTTCCTGCTGCCGCTGGAGAACGCGGATCCTGACGTGCGTCCGGGGCTGGAAATGGCCGCGAAGGGTGCGCGCGCGAGCGGCACGCCGTTCATCAGTTTCTTCATGCCGGCGCAGATCCAGGCGCTCGCGCTGGAGGCCGGCTTCGCGACGGCCGGGCACGTGTCGGCCACCGAACTGACGCGTCGTTATTTCGCCGATCGCACGGACGGCCTGCGGCCGCCGAACAACGCGGAAGAGCTGCTGGTCGCGACGGTCTGACCCTGCCCGAACCGTTATGCGCGTTCGAGCACGGCCATCTCTCGAACGATCACGAGCAGCACCGCGAGGCTGGCGCCGCCCGACGCGCGCAAGTCCGCGAGCAGGTGCTCGTAGCGCGCGAGCGCGGCGTCGCGGCACTCGCGCCATGCACCGACGATCGTCTCCGGCGTGGTCGATTCCGGCGATTCCGCGAGCGCGCTCGTCGCGAGCGTGCGCTTCAGGCGCGCGATTTCCGCGAGCGCGGCCGCACGCGCCAGCATGTCCCAGTGCGTCGGCGTCGGCAGCGTCGCCGCGCGTTCGCCGATCCATCCGTAATTGAGCAGCGTGCCGAGCGAGAAATAGACGCCCGCGACGAGTTCGAGGCTGCGGTTGCAGGTCGCGGCCACTTCGGCGATGTCGAGCAGCGCGGCCGAAATGTCGCCGCTCGCGACGCGCACCGCGAGCGCGCTGTCGACGCCGGCTTCAACGAGCACGCGCTGCCGCTCGGACAGCGCTTCGAGTGCGTCGGCCGGCAGCAGCGACGGCAGTTGCGGTGCGAGCCGCTGCGCCGCGTCGCGGCAGCGCGCGATCAGCTCGGCAACGCCGCCGTCGGCCACCGCGCCGGACTGCAGATGACGCAGGAACCATAGTGCCGCGCGCTCCAGCAACCGCGCGACATCGACGAACATCCGCGCCTGCACGTCGTCGGCGACGCGGTTGTCGAGCGCGTCGATGTCGCGCCATACCGCATCGAGATCGAACACGTCGCGCGCCATGATGCACGCGCGCACGATGTCGCCCGGCTTCGCGTCGGTTTCCTCCATCAGCCGATGCACGAACGCGCAGCCGACGCGATTGACGAGCGCATTGGTCAGGTGCGTGGCGAGTATCTCGCGGCGCAGCGGATGGCGGCGCATCGGCTCGCTGAAGCGCTGCTGCAGCGGCGTCGGGAAGTAGTCGACCAGCATCGCGGCGACCAGCGGATCTTCGGGCACGTCGGATTCGAGCAGCGCGTCGTAGAGCCACATCTTGCTGTACGCGAGCAGCACCGCGCGCTCCGGCGACGTGAGGCCGAGTTTCGCGGCTTGCCGTTCGGCGACCTCGTCGTCGGTCGGCAGGAATTCGATCACGCGGTTCAGGCGGCCCGCGCGTTCGAGCCAGCGCATCAGGCGCGCCTCGGCGTCGAGCTGCTCGACGCCGTAGCGGCCCGCGATCGACAGCGCCTGCGTCTGGTAGTAGTTGTCGCGCAGCACGAGCAGCCCGACTTCGTCGGTCATCTCCGCGAGCAGCGCGTTGCGCTGCTTCTCGGTCATCTCGCCGTCGGAGACGACGAGCCCGAGCAGGATCTTGATGTTGACTTCGTGATCCGAACAATCGACGCCGGCCGAGTTGTCGATCGCATCGGTGTTGATGCGTCCGCCGCGCTGCGCGAACTCGATGCGGCCGAACTGCGTGCAGCCGAGGTTGCCGCCTTCGCCGATCACCTTGCAGCGCAGGTCCGAACCGTTCACGCGCACCGCGTCGTTTGCGCGGTCGCCGACCTGCAGGTGGGTTTCGCGCGCGGCCTTCACGTAGGTGCCGATGCCGCCGTTGTACAGCAGGTCGACCGGCGCCTGCAGGATCGCGCGGATCAGCTCGGTCGGCGGCAGCGCTTGCGCGTCGATGCCGAGCGCGGCCTGCACGGCCGGCGACAGCGGGATCGTCTTCGCGGTGCGCGGATAGACGCCGCCGCCTGCCGAAATCGCGGCCGGATCGTAGTCGGCCCAACTCGACCGTTCGAGCGCGAACATGCGCTGGCGCTCCGCGAAGCTGACCGCCGGATCGGGGTTCGGGTCGAGGAACACGTGCCGGTGATCGAACGCGGCGACGAGCCGGATATGCGGCGACAGCAGCATCCCGTTGCCGAACACGTCGCCGGACATGTCGCCGACGCCGACTACCGTGAAGTCGGTCGTCTGCGTATCGACGCCCATCTCGCGGAAGTGCCGCTTCACCGATTCCCACGCGCCGCGCGCGGTGATCGCCATCTTCTTGTGGTCGTAGCCGACCGAGCCGCCGGACGCGAACGCATCGTCGAGCCAGAAGCCGTATTCGTGCGAGATCGCGTTCGCGTAGTCGGAGAAGGTGGCCGTGCCCTTGTCGGCGGCGACGACCAGATACGGATCGTCGGGGTCGTGGCGCACGACGTCGGGCGGCGGCACGATCGCGTTGCCGACCAGGTTGTCGGTCAGGTCGAGCAGGCCGCGCAGGAATGTCTGGTAGCACGCGATGCCTTCGCGCATCCACGCCTCGCGATCGCTCGGCGGCGGCGGGTTCTTCACGACGAAGCCGCCTTTCGAGCCCACCGGCACGATCACGACGTTCTTCACCATCTGCGCCTTCATCAGCCCGAGCACCTCGGTGCGGAAATCCTCGCGGCGATCCGACCAGCGCAGGCCGCCGCGCGCGACGCGCCCGCCGCGCAGGTGCACGCCCTCGACACGAGGCGAATACACCCAGATCTCGAACATCGGCTTCGGTTCGGGCAGGCCCGGCACTTTGGCCGGATTGAACTTGAACGACAGGTAGGGTTTCGATTCGCCGTTCGTGTCGAGCAGGAAGTAGTTGGTGCGCTCGGTCGCGTTGATCACGCCGAGGAACTGGCGCAGGATGCGATCCTCGTCGAGGTTCGGCACCTGGTCGAGCGCAGCTTCGATCGCCTTCAGCAGCCGTTCGGCCTGCACGTCGCGCGCGTCGCCGGTGCGCGGATCGAAGCGCAGCAGGAACAGCTCGAC
The DNA here is from genome assembly GCF_025685725.1 of Burkholderia sp. BKH01. Classification (NCBI taxonomy): domain Bacteria; kingdom Pseudomonadati; phylum Pseudomonadota; class Betaproteobacteria; order Burkholderiales; family Burkholderiaceae; genus Burkholderia; species Burkholderia sp. BKH01. The sequence goes on from NZ_JAOTQT010000014.1 coordinate 45,780, forward strand.
GAGCTGGCGAGCGATCTCAGGATTGCCGGTCAGCGCGCGTTCGATGTACGCGTCGCTGAACGTCGAGCCGACTTGCCGCAGGTATTTCGCATACGCGCGCAGGATCGTCACTTCGCGTGCGTTCAGGTGCGCGCGCAGCACGAGGCGGTTGAAGTCGTCGTTCTCGATCCGGCCGTTCCAGATCCGGTCGAACGCATCCTCGAACAGGCCTTTCACGCGCTCGATGTCGAACTCGGTATCGTCGGCGAGTTCGAGCCCGAAGTCGTGCACCCACGCATGCGCGCCGTCCTGCGTCTGGATCCGGTACGGCCGCTCCTCGTCGACGCGCACGCCGAGATGCTCGAGCATCGGCAGGCTGCGCGACAGCGCGATCGGGTCGCCCGAGCGATAGACCTTGAAGCGGAACGCGCGCGCCTCGGCCTCGATCGGCCGGTACAGGTTCATCGCGAGCTGGCCCGAATCCTTCACGCGCTCGATCAGTTCGATGTCGCGCACGGCCGTGCGCGCCGGATAGTCGTCGCGATAGCCGGCCGGGAACGAATCGGCATAGCGTTGCAGCAGGCGGTTGCCTTGCTCTTCGCCGAACGCGTCGAGCAGCGCGTCGGCGAGATCGTCCTGCCAGCGGCGCGCCACCTGCACGAGCCGCGTCTCGAGTTCGCGCGTGTCGACGTCGGGCATCGTGCCCGGCTCCGCATGCACGACGAAATGAATGCGCGCGATCGCCGATTCCGACAGCAGCGGCGTGAATTCGACGTTCACGCCGTTGTACGCGTCGACGAGCAGCTTCGCGATGCGCCGGCGCAGGTCGGTGTTGTACTTGTCGCGCGGCACGAACACGAGGCACGACACGAAGCGGTCGAACCGGTCGCGGCGCACGAACAGGCGCGTGCGCTGGTGTTCCTGCAGACGCAGGATGCCGAGCGCGATGTCGTAGAGCTGGTCTTCGTCGGCCTGGAACAGCTCGTCGCGCGGATAGGTTTCGAGCACCGTCACGAGCGTCTTGCCGAGATGCCCCTTCGGCAGGAAGCCTGCACGCCGCACGATGTTTGCGCACTTGCGGCGCACGATCGGAATTTCGGCATACGAACCGAAATACGCTGTCGACGTGTAGAGCCCGATGAAGCGGCGCTCGCCGGTGATCTTGCCGTCGGCGCCGACGAGCTTCACGCCCACGTAGTCGAGATAGCCGGGCCGGTGCACGGTCGCGCGCGAATTCGCCTTGGTCAGGAAGATCGGCCAGGAGCCGGTGATGATGTCGGCGGCGGCGGGCGGCAGCGGCGTCACGTCGGATGCGCCCGACGTGCGCAGCGATTCGCGCAGGATGCCGAGGCCCGTGCCCTCGATGCCGCGCAGGCCGAAGCCGGTGCCATCCGACACCAGCGCGTAGTCGCGGTGGCCGAGGAACGTGAAGTGATCGGCGGCCATCCATTCGACGAACGCGCGCGCCTCGATGTCTTCCGCGGTCGATTCGCGCGCCTTCATGTCCTTGATCGTCGCGCGCGCGATGTCGACGATCTTGGGCCAATCCTCGACCGATGCGCGCACGTCGCCGAGCACGCGCGCGATGTCCTCGCGCAGCGTGTCGAGCAGTGCCGCGTCGCCGCAGCGATCGACTTCGAAATGGATGAACGACGCGAGTTGCGACTGGCCGTCGCCGGACGTCGCGCCGCCTGCGTCGACGCGCTCGATGCCGCCGTTGGCGCCGCGCCAGAGGCGGAACACGGGGTGCAGCGCCGAATGCTGCGCGAGCCCGAGGCGGTTGACGGCCATCGTCACCGAGTCGACGAGGAACGGCATGTCGTCGTTGACGATCTCGATGACCGTGTGGTCGGAATGCCAGCCGTGCTGCTCGAGGATCGGGTTGTACACGCGCAGCCGTTCGCTGCCGGGCACGTATTTCTGGGCGGTCTGCCAGTGCGCCATCGCGGCGCCGTACAGGTCGGCGATGCTGCGGTTCTGGATATCGTCGGCGTCGACGAAATCGTAGTAATGACGCAGGAAAGGTTCGACGATCCGGAACGTGGCTTCGGGCAGGCGCCCGCGCGCGAATTCGACGACGTCGGAGAGCAGGTGTGCGACGACTTCCTCGTTCTTCGCTTCCATGGCGGTCTCCCGGGTGGCCATTGGCTGCTGCGTCTGTCCGGCATTATGCGCCGATTGCGTGACAAAGCGATGTGCGGGCGCACAACGGCGGAGCCGGGAGACGGCGCGAACGCGCGCTAGTCGAGCCGCTCGGGCTTCAGATCGGGGTGCCGTGCGTAGAGTGGATTCATGAAATCGACCAGCATCGTGGTTAACAAGGATGAGACGAATTCGCGATAGGTCGCGAACTCGTGGTCGGGGCAGGTTTCCTTGACTTGCTGAAGCGATCGATCCAGTTCCGCGCCCATGGACAGGATCATCTCGTTCAACGCCGAGGCGATGCGTGTGTTCTCGATCATGCGGTCTCCTTCGAGCGCTGCGATGTCGCGGCGCGTCCGTTCAGGTTCCGGCCTGGTTCGAGCTTGTTTCGCCCGGCGGGTTCCGCAGGGACTGCGTTTCGCCTGTCAGCGCTCGTCGCTCCACAGCTTCCCGGCCGTCGCCCAGTTTTCCTTTTTCACGTCGGTCAGGATGATGTCGACCGAGCCCGGCGCGCAGCCGAGCGTCTCGCACGTGACGCGCGTGATCGCTTCGACGAATTCGCGCTTCTGGTCGACGGTGCGGCCTTCGAAGAGCTGGATATTGAAAGTCGGCATGTCTGGATGCTCCGATGGTGTGGGGTGGAAATTCGGTGGGACGCCGGTAACGTCAGTCGCGATACGACGGATCGATCCGGTCGAGCCGGCGCAGCAGCGCTGGCCATTCCAGTTCGCCTTCGATCGCGCCGCCGCCGCGCAGTTGTTCGGCGGTGCGGTCGGCGACGGCCGGGTCGGGCAGCACGAGCGGCCCGCCGCCTGCCTGTGCGCGGATCTGGATGTCGCACGCCTTGATCAGCGTATCCATCAGCACATAGGCTTCGGCAATGGTGCGGCCGACCGTCAGCGTGCCGTGATTGCGCAGCAGCATCGCGGATTTCGCGCCGAGGCTCGCGGTCAGCCGCGCGGCTTCGGCCGGCGAGAACGCGAGCGCCTCGTAGTCGTGGTACGCGAGGTCGCGATGAAAGCGCAGCGCGTGCTGCGATGCGGGCAACAGCCCGTCGTGCTGGATCGACACGGCAATGCCGGCCGTATTGTGCAGATGCATCACGCACACGGCGTCGGCGCGCGCGGCATGCACGGCCGCATGCAGCGCGAAGCCCGTCACGTTGACCGCGTGTTCGCTGTCGCCGATCCGGTTGCCGGCCAGGTCGATCTTCACGAGGTTCGATGCGCGGACCTCGTCGAACGCGAGGCCGAACGGGTTGATCAGGAAATGGCCGGGCTCGCCGGGCACGGTCGCGGAAAGATGCGTGTAGATCAGGTCGTCCCAGCCGTTCAGCGCGACGAGCCGATACGCGGCGGCGAGGTCGACGCGCAGCCGGCGTTCGGCGTCCGAGATCGGGCCGCCGGGTTTCACGGCATCAGGACGGTGTGCGAATGACGACATCGGGTTCTCCGAGGGTGAAGCGGCGCGCGACGGCCACCGTGACCCACGACGCGAGCGCGAACGGCGCCGTGAACGCGGGGATGCCCGCGCGTGTCGCGAGCCACTGGATCAGCGCGGCGAGTGCGGCGGCCGCGAACGCCGCGCGCGGGCCGAGCGGCGCCAACGCGAGCGCGGCGAGCGCGCCGTTGAAGCCGAGCAGGCCGTCGGCGAACAATGTGCCGTTCGCGCCGAGCGTGAGCAGCAGCACGGTTGACACGATGGCGCCGCCCAGCGCGAACGCGGCCGCGCGACGCGACGCGGCTGCGATGCCGGCGACGATCAGCGCGCCGGCCCACGCGCCTTGTGCGAAGGTGGTCTGCGCGACGCCCGAGAGCAGCGCGTCGGCGACGGAAGACAGCGTCAGTGTCGCGCCGACCGTCGCGTCGCTCGCATGCTGCGGCGCGACAAACGGCAGCCACAGCGCGGTAACGGCGAGGCACGGGCTCGAATACGGGCACTGCCGCCAGCGGGCGAGCGGCGCGCGCATCGCGCGCTGCACGAGTGCCGCGCCGATGGCGACCAGCGGCACCAGCGCGAGCGCGGCGAGCGGATGGGGCGTGAACAGCACGGCGATCAGCGCGGCGAGTGCGCCGTTGAAGCCGTGCAGCCCCTGTTCGACAGCGCGGCGCTCGGCGCCGGACAGCACGGCGGTCATGCTCGCGACGGCCGAGCCGACCAGCGCCGCGCACGCGAGCCGCACGTCGGTCAACGCCAATGCGGCGAGCAGCAGCGCGCCGGTGAACGCATTCGCCTGCAGCACGATCTGCCCGATGCCGCGCAGCAGGATGCGCAGGTCGATCGACGGCGAGGCGGGGCGGGCGGTAGGCATGGTGGCGGCGGGACAGGACGAGCCGCGAGCATAGGACACAATTTCATGCACCGGAATAGGGAATCCTGGATAGTCAGGATTTGTGGGCGGTGCCCAGAATTGGGGCGTGGTGATGCCAGCCGGCCTGCGTCAGCGATTTTGGGCAATTTGTCGGTTTCGGTAGCGAATTTGGGCAATCGCTAGCCTTTCCGCGCAAGTACGCGTTTGTTGGCGTCTTCGTTCGGGAATTTGTGCGACGATGCCCGGCATCAAGGAAACCGGGAGGCGGAACGATGCGCGAAGTGCGTTAGGCGTCGCTCGAAGGCGACGGGGTCGAACATCTGACGTTCGATCGGAACGGCGGCGGGATCGTCGTCGAAAGCGCGGTGGTCGGCCAGCGGTACGGTCGCGCATACGGGCTTGCGTATCGCGTCGAGTGCGATTCGCACTGGCGCGTGACGTATGCGGTGCTCAAGGTGATGGGCGGCGGCACGCTCGAACTGCGCGGCGACGGCGCAGGCCACTGGCACGACGGCGCGGGCCGCGCGCTGCCGGAGCTCGACGGCTGCGTCGACATCGATATCGCGGCAACACCATTCACGAATTCGCTGCCGATCGGCCGCCTCGGGCTCGCGCGCGGCGAGCGGCGGCCGATCGACGTCGCGTATATCTCGACGCCGGACCTGAAGGTCACGCCGGTCAAGCAGGCCTACGCGTGCATCGAGCCGGGCCGGCGCTACCGCTACGAAGGCATCTTCCGGAATTTCACGGCCGAGATGGACATCGACGACGACGGGCTCGTCGTCGACTACGAGACGCTGTTCAGGCGCCTGCCGACGCCGACGGGGCGCTGAACCGCGGCGGTCGTGACCGCCGGCCGCTCCTGCGCGGACGCGAAGCGGTCGATCCGCGACGCGATCATGTCCGGGTGGCGCAGCACGATCCAGTGCGTGCCGTCGATCTCCTCGCGCACGTGGTCGCCGAGCCAGCGGTCGAGGTCGATCGACATCTCGGGCGTCACGTAGCGGTCGCGCACGGGCACCAGGATCTGCACGGGCGCCTGCGCGTACCGTTCGCGCGGCTTGCGTGCCCGTGCGAGAAAGTTCGCGCGATAAAGCTGCAGGCCGTTCAGCGCATTTTTCAGTTGCACGGGATCGCGCTCGGCGCGCACGCGTTCGGTGAGCTGCAGCCAGCGCGGCCACAGCGCCGCGCCACCGAGCCGCCACACCAGCGACGGCACGAGCGGCAGGTGGAAGAACGCGATGTACCACGATTTCAGGCTCTGCTTGAGTCGCAGCTTCGCGCGGAACACGTGATCGAGGCACGGGCCCGAGATCGACGTGTACGATGCGATCCGGCCGCGGAACGCGGGGTCGGTCACGGCCTCCCAGCACTGGATCGAGCCCCAGTCGTGGCCGACGAGATGGAACGGCCGGCCGCCGCAGGTCGCGTCGGCTACCGCCTTCAGGTCGTCGGCAAGCCGTGCGAGCGTGTAGTCGGCACGGCGGCGCGGCGCATCGGACGCGCCGGCGCCGCGCACGTCGTACGCGATCACGCGGTAGCGCTTCGCGAGCCGTGCGCGGATCGGCGCCCATACGGCCGCCGAATCGGGGTAGCCGTGCACGAGGATCAGCGGCGGCGCGCGACGCGATCCGCTCACGTAGACGGCGAGTTTCACGTCGCCGGACTGGACGGTCAGCATCTCGTGCGCGCGCGCCATGGCGTCATGCCTGCGGAACCGGGTGCAGCGGCACGCGGCGCGGGGCGGCCTGCGCCGCGTAGCGCGCGTTGGTCGCGTCGATGTTCTCGAGCAGCGTGTCGAGCCCCTGCAGGTACTGGTGGTTGTCGTGGTCCCACGGGTGGAAGCCCGGGCGGAAGTAGTCGAGCCATTCGCGCGCGATGCTCGGGAACACGCCGTGCTTCGGGCCGTACAAGTACTTCACGAGGCGCCACATGCCGCCGAACTTGCCGTGTTCGCGACGGTGCGCGCGCATCAGGCGCACGTGGAAGTCGAACACGATCGTCCAGAAGAACACGGTCGTCGTCAGCATCGTGCCCGTGCGCAGCAGGTAGCTGCCGAGGCCGGGTTTCATCACGGCGGTCCATACGTCGTACGACACCGCCTTGTGCTCGGTTTCCTCCATCGCGTGCCACATCCACATCTGCTGGTAGCCTTCGACCGATCCGTCGATGCGGTGCTCGTGGCCCGACAGCAACTGGTTCGCGAGGATCGCCGTGTAGTGCTCGAGCGCGATCGTGATCGCGAGCTGCATCGAATGCGGCAGGGCCTTCTTGAACCAGCCGAGGATCGTCCACAGGCGCTTGTCGAGCTTGTGCGCGGGCAGGCCCGACGCCTGCAGCAGGTCGTTGTATTCGATGTGCTCGCGCGTATGCATCGCTTCCTGACCGATGAAGCCGAGCACCTGCTTCTTCAGCTCGGGATCCTCGATCCGGTCGCGGTAGTTGCGCACCGAATCCATGAAGAAGCGTTCGCCGGCCGGGAACAGCAGCGACAGCGCGTTCATGAAGTGCGTGACCGGCACGCCCTGGACGTGCCAGTCGCGCGCGCGTTCGGGCGGCAGCGCGAAACGGATGTCGCGCCGCACGGGCATCATGTTCGGGGTCGTCATGATTGTTCTCCTCCCTGATTACCTGCGTTGTTGTAGGTTGCGTGCAACGGTGCGGGCGCCGGCGTGCCGCGGGCGGCGTCGCGGCGGGCCCTGGCGGCCTCGCGGCGCGTCGCGAGCACGACGAGCGCCTGGTACGCGGACGGCAGGATGCGCGCCATCCAGTCACCGGCCTTCGCATCGCGGCCGATCAGCACACGGCGCTTGTTGCGGCGCACGCCGGCGAGGATCGTGCGCGCCGCGTCGTCGGCGGTCGTGATGAAGAATTTCTCGAACGTGTCCCGGCCTTGCTGCTCGCTGGCGACCATGAATCCGACCATGTTCTTCGACACGCGGCTGGCCTGCGCGATGTTCGTGCGGATGCCGCCCGGATGCACGCAGGTCGCCGACACGCCGCACTTCATCATGTCGAGCTCCTGGCGCAGCGATTCGGTGAAGCCGCGCACCGCGAACTTGGTTGCGTTGTAGCCGCTCATGCCCGGTTGCGCGAAGATCCCGAACAGGCTCGACGTGTTGATCACGTGGCCGTCGCCCGATGCCTTCAGGTGCGGCAGGAATGCTTTCGTGCCATGCACGACGCCCCAGAAATTGATGTTCACGATCCACTCGAGATCGCTGTATTCCATCCCTTCGATCGTGCTCGACAGCGCGACGCCCGCGTTGTTGAAGATCAGGTTGACCTTGCCGTGTTCCTTCACGGTGTCGTCTGCCCACGCAAACATCGCGTCGCGCTCGCCGACGTCGAGCACGCGTGTCGACACGCGCACGTTCGGTGCGATCGCGCGGACGATCCGTTCGGTTTCCGCGAGGCCGACGCCGTTCTTGTCGGCGAGCGACACATGGCAGCCGGCCTGCGCGAGCTGGATCGCGAGCGAGCGGCCCATGCCCGAGCCGGCACCCGTGATCGCGGCGACCTTGTTGGCGAAATCTCTCATGTCGTTGGCTCCTTGTCTGGCTCAGGCCGCTTCGGCGGAAGTGGATGCGGAAGCGGCGGGTGCGGCGACGGGCCGCGCGATCGTGTCGTGCGGTGCGCGATACGCGTGGTAATCGGCGATCGAGAAGCGCGCGGTTGCCTGGCGGAAGCGCCACGTGAAGCCCGGCCACAGCGTCGTGTTCTTGCCCGTGCGCGGATCGAGATACCAGCTCTTGCAGCCGCCCGTCGACCAGATCGCCTTCTTCAGCTTGCCTTGAAGGTCGCTGTTGAACTGCGCCTCGACGAGCGGGCGCACCTCGATCGCATCCGCGCGCTCGCGGTGCATCGCCTGCAGCGCGCCGAGGATGTATTCGATCTGCGACTCGATCATGAACACCATCGAGTTGTGGCCGAGGCCCGTGTTCGGGCCGACGATCATGAAGAAGTTCGGGTAGCCGGGCAGCGTCGAGCCGAGATACGCGTGCGCGCCGTCGCGCCATGCGTCGACGATGTCGAGCCCGCCGCGGCCGACGATCGCGCCGCGCGGATACGGATCGGCGACCTGGAAGCCGGTGCCGTAGATCAGGCAGTCGACTTCATGGCGGCGGCCGTCGGTCGTCACGACCGCGTCGGCTTCGATATGGTCGATGCCGGTCGTGATCACGTCGACGTTCTTGCGCGACAGCGCCGGGTAGTAGTCGTTCGAGATCAGCACGCGCTTGCAGCCGAGCGTGTAGTTCGGCGTGACGGTCTTGCGCAGCTCCGGATCGGGAATCTGCTTGCGGATATGGCGCAGCGCGAGCTTCTGCACGTTCTTCATCAGCGATGGATGGATCGCGAAACCGAGCACGCGCGATTCGAGCATCCAGTAGATGCCGCTGCGCACGGCTTTCTGCGTGAACGGCAGCGTGCGGAACAGCCATTTCTCGAACCTGGTCAGGTTGCGGTCGGGCTTCGGCATGATCCACGGCGGCGTGCGCTGGAACAGCGCGAGTTCCTTCACGCGCGGCGCGATCTGCGGCACGAACTGGATCGCGCTCGCGCCGGTGCCGATCACCGCGACGCGCTTGCCTTCGAGCGCGTAGTCGTGATCCCACTGCTGCGAATGGAACGCGCGGCCCTTGAAATTCTCGACGCCCGGAATCGCCGGCAGCGCGGCGCGCGACAGGCCGCCCATCCCCGACACCAGCACGCGCGCGGACAGCCGCTTGCCGTTCGCGAACGTGAGGCGCCAGCGCTGCGCGGCCTCGTCGTATTCGGCGCGCTGCAGCTCGTGGTTCAGGCGCAGGTGCGGGCCGATCCCGAAGCGCTGCACGCAGTCTTCCAGATACGCGCGGATCTCCGGCTGCGGCGCGAACATACGCGTCCAGCGCGGGTTCGGCGCGAACGAGAACGAATAGACGTGCGATTGCACGTCGCATGCACACCCGGGGTAATGATTGTCGCGCCACGTGCCGCCAACCGACGCGGCCTTCTCGAGGACGACGAAGTCGGTCACGCCTGTTTGCCGCAGGCGGATCGCCATCCCGAGACCGGCGAAGCCGGTGCCGATGATGGCGATGTCGATGGTTTCGTCCAGGCCGTCGTGGCCGGGCGGACCGAAAGGCAACGTGCGAGCAGTCATCCGGGTGTCTCCGATTTGGCTCATTTTTTAATGTTACATTGGTTGATGTAACGATAGTGGGTGAGCCCGGAAACCGCAAGAGGCTAGAAGCGGCGCTCTAAGGGCCGGAAGCCAGGCGGGAAAAGGCTGAGCGGGGTTTGGAACGGGCCGTTTTCCGCATTGCGGAATTCGCGGAAAGGCCCGTCGATGGGGCAAGAGCAGCGGTGGACGAGACCGCCGCCATGCGGCGGTCTGTTTGAAACGGAATCAGGGGCGGATCGATCGGGCGGCCGACTCATGGAAAACCCCGGCCACGATCGTGACCTGCGCGAGCGCGTAGAGGGCCCAGATCAGGTAATCGATGCCCGGAAAACCGCCGAGGAACCGGCCGACGCCGATCAGCGTATCGGAGCCGACGAAGATCAGGCTGCCGACGGCCACCTGCGCGCCATGCGTGCGGGCGGCGAGCGCGAAGCTCGCCATCGCGCACAGCACGAGCATGTAGACGGCGACCGGCGCCAGCAGTTCGCCGAGGTGCGGCAGGAAGGCGAGGTAGAACGCCGGCGCGGCGATCCACAGTCCGACCAGCGCGGCGATGCGCCAGCCGTGCGGCCGCGCGCGCCAGCGGAAGAAAATCGCGCAATAGAACAGATGCGTGATCAGGAACGCGCCGAGGCCGAGGACGAACGACAGCGGCCAGTCGGGCAGCGCGAGCAGCACGTCGCCGAGCACGGCCGTCGCGAGCGCCGCGCACAGCCACGCACGTTCGCGCGCCGCGCCGCAGGTGCTGCCCGCCGCGAGCAGCAGGATGCCCATCGCGGCTTTCGCGGCGGCTTGGCCCGGATAGGGCGCGGCGGCGAGCGACAGCCCGTACAGCAGCGCGGCGGCGACGGCGAGCGGCCAGAGCCGGCGGTAGGTGGCGGGAAGCGTGGTGATCAAGGCGGGTGTCTCCGGATTGTTGTTGTCTGCGGTGGACGGCGCGCCGTCGGCGGCGCGGCTGCGGCCATTATCCGGAAGAAAGGGCAGGCGAAAACCGGCGAATCCTTCTAGGACGCGGTCGGGATGGTACGTGCAGGTGTGTGCCCGCCGCCGCGATCCGGTGCTGCCGGGTGACGATGCGCGGGCGCCGCCGCCGGATTTTTTCAACGCGTTGCCCCCGCTGAACCGGGGCAACGACTCCAATTCGGCTTGCTATGATCGCCGCGGTATTGCCGTTGTCGTTGTCCCGCCCGGCCGTGCGACTGGATGCGCAAGCCGGTGCGTGCCCGATGAATCCATGCCGTGCCTGGCCCGCGCGCCGATGCAGCGCGGGGCGGAGCCGGTTCCCCACGAACACAGGTCCGACCATGACCGAACTACTCCACGGCGACGGCGCGATCCGTCGCACGACGCCGTACGGCTCCTCGATCGAAAACACCTATGCGGGCGTGCTGTCGTTCATGCGCCGCAACTATTCGCGCGTGCTCGACGGCGTCGACGTCGCGATTTCCGGCGTACCGCTCGATCTCGCGACCACCTATCGCTCGGGCGCGCGGCTCGGCCCGGCCGCGATCCGCGCGGCGAGCGTGCAGCTCGCGGAGCTCAATCCGTATCCGTGGGGCTTCGATCCGTTCGAGGATCTCGCGGCCGTCGACTACGGCGACTGCTGGTTCGATGCGCACAACCCGCTGTCGATCAAGCCCGCGATCATCGAGCATGCGCGCACGATCCTGCGTTCGGGCGCGAAGATGCTGACGCTCGGCGGCGATCACTACATCACGTATCCGCTGCTGGTCGCGCACGCGGAGCGCTACGGCAAGCCGCTGTCGCTGATCCATTTCGACGCGCACTGCGATACGTGGGCCGACGACGATCCGGACAGTCTCAATCACGGCACGATGTTCTACAAGGCCGTGAAGGAAGGGCTGATCGATCCCGCAACGTCGGTGCAGGTCGGCATCCGCACGTGGAACGACGATTTTCTCGGGATCGAGCGGCTCGATGCCGCGTGGGTGCACGAGCATGGTCCGCGCGCGGCGGTCGAGCGGATCGTCGACATCGTCGGCGCGCGGCCCGCGTACCTGACGTTCGATATCGATTGCCTCGATCCGGCGTTCGCGCCCGGCACGGGCACGCCGGTCGCGGGCGGGCTGTCGTCCGCGCAGGCGCTCGCGATCGTGCGCGCGCTTGGGGCGGTGAATCTGGTTGGCGCGGATGTCGTTGAGGTGGCGCCTGCTTACGATCATGCGGACATTACTGCAATCGCGGCCGCGCATGTTGCGTGCGATCTGCTGTGTCTGTGGCGGCAGAAGAAGGTCGCGGGGGCGTTGAAGTAGGGCGGCGCGCACGGTCACGTAACGCAGAAGGCCGGCGGGTAATATGACCGCCGGCCTTTTTTCATGCGTCGCGCGTGACGTTCCGTGGGGCCGGCAGAACAGGGTGCTTCGCGGATTGCAGTGGTTGGCGCTGTCCGACTCCGAACGGACTCTCGCGCGATCAAAGCGGCCGAGACCTGTCCGCATTCAACACTGTTCGAAGACGATGAGCCCACAACGTAGTCGTAGTGTCGGTTAGCGTGAATCAGTGAAATTGAGACTCGGCCAGTCCGATCTTGCGGTCACCGCGGGTCTGTTCGCGCTCGATCAGAACTTCGAGCGCACAAAAAACATTCTTCGCGCGTTCATCCAACGCTTCATGGGGTATGCCGAGGAATTTCTCGGCAAGCTCAGCGGGCTCCGGCATTTTTGCCTCGGAATGGTTTTGTCAGTCGAAAACGGGGCTGCGCTACGGACAGATCGGTGAACACGCTTCGCGACGGTGAGCTGAAATCAGCGCATACTGTTTATGTATGCAAGCTTTCTGTCGAGCACCAATACCACTGGAGTAGTGTGATGGCAAAAGGTCAGTTGCGCAGCAATCGCGAAGCAAAGAAACCGAAGCAGCCGAAGAAGCCGCCGCCCGTTTTGTCACCTTCCAAATCGGTCCAGCCCAGCGTGCGGTTTAGTCCTGCGGAAGGGCAAAAAAAGCGCTGAGGATGAAGTTGTCCAGGCAAATCGTCGGCGTCGCATCGATGCCCGATAACGTTGTCTCAAGTTCACCCGTCGAGGCTTCAACGAAGCCTCGCTTATCACAACGCAGGCGTGGCTCTTCGTGCGCATGCCGTCACGCTTGGCAATGTCCTTTGTTACGTACATGGCCGACGTTTGCAGGTCCGGGCGGCGGCGTCAACGATTGTCCTCTTCCGGCCGCACACCGACAGTTCGCCCCACGTTCCCCGAAACTCCGAGAAGATCCCAAAAAGGCCGACGGGCAGGGTGCCCGTCGGCCTTTCTCGAATGAGTGCGCGCTATGCCGCGCCGCGCGTTACTTCGCCGCGAGCGCGCTCGCCACGCGCTTATCGCTCCACGCATTGTCCGCGACGCTCAGCTTCTGCGGAATCAGCTTCGCCGCATAAAACGCATCGGCGACACCCTGCTGAACCGCGACGATCTTCTCGTCGACCGGCACCGCACCGAACGGCACACGCTTGATCCACGTCTCGACGAGCGGCAGCGGCAGTCCGACCTTCGGCGCGATCAGCGCGGCGGTCTCGGCCGGATGTCCGTTGACCCACAGGCCCGTCTCGCGCGCCTGCTTCAGGATCGCGCCGACCACGTCGGCATGCTGCTCCACGAAATCCCGCGTCGCCTCGTAGAAGTTGTTCGCCGGCGTGAGGCCCGTGTAGTCGGACAGCGTGCGGATCTTCAGCGAATTCTGCGCGGCCGCGTAATACGGATCCCAGACGGCCCACGCGTCGACGTTGCCGCTTTCGAACGCGGCGCGCGCGTCGGCGGGCGGCAGGTACACGGGGCGGATCTCGTCGTAGCGCACGCCGGCCTTCTTCAGCGCTTCCAGCAGCAGGTAGTTCGCGCTCGAGCCCTTCTGCAGCGCGACCTTTTTGCCGCGCAGCTCGGCGAGCGAGCGGATCGGCGAATCGGCCTTCACGAACACGGCTTCGTTGTGCGGCGACGGCGGTTCCGCACCGACGTACACGAAGCGCACGCCGGCTGCCTGCGCGAACACCGGCGGCGGCGCGCCCGTGTAGCCGAAGTCGATGCTGTTCGCGTTCAGCGCTTCGAGCAGCTGCGGGCCGGCCGGGAATTCGAACCACTGGACGTTGTAGCCGAGCGGCTTGAGCCGCGCTTCGAGCGAGCCTTGCGCCTTGATGATCGACAGCAGGCCGGCCTTTTGATAGCCGATGCGCACGACCTTGTCGGCGCCGCCTTGCGCGAAGGCCGATGCGGCGGACAGCGCGACGAGCGTGACGGCGGCGGTGCGGGTGATCCAGCGGGTGAAACGAATCATCGAACGGACTCCATGCGAAACGTCTTCGGGAGAGCGGCCGGTGCCGCTCGGTTGGAAGAATCGTCGCATGGGCGATCGCGCCCGCAAACGAAGCATTGCCGATAAGAATATGACGGCGGCGGCCCTATGCTTTGTCGACGTCGCCTTGCGTATCGGGTGTGCCCGACTGACGCGCGGCCTCGTCGTCGCTGAGTTTCTTGTCGAGGATCGTCGCGACGCGGCCGCCGAGATACGCGCTCGCCGCGGTTTCGAGCGCGCGGTTCGTCTCGCCTTCGACGAACACGGCCGCGAGCGGGCGCAGGCGCCAGATCGCGTCGACCAGCTCGGGCACGTCGGTGGCCGGCGGCAGCGTGTCGGCGTCGTAGCGGTCGAGCCGCTTCACGACGAGATCGACGAGCAGCCGCGCGATCGCGTCGAAGTGCGGCCGCGCGAGGCTGATCACGTCGAGCAGCTCGCGCGGCGGGATCCCTTCCTTCGTCATCGCGGCAGCCGCCTCGAGCAGCGCGGGGCTCTTCGCGACGAACGACAGGCCGTGCCGTTCGAGCAGCCCGAGCTTGGTCACGCGCGAAAGCTGCGTGGTTGCCTGCGGGCCGAACATCTGCGCGAGCGCGGCGAGCGAATAGGTTTTCGGCAGTTCATGCGACCAACGGCCGCCGATCGCGTTTTCGAGGCCGAGGATCGAGCGCAGGTCGTGGCCTTCGTCGATCGCCTTGATCAGATCCTGGATGTTCGACAGCGTGTAGCCGCGCGCGAGCAGATGGTTGATCAGCTTCAGGCGCGCGACGTGCGTGTCGTCGTAGATGCCGACGCGCCCGCGCTTCTCGGGCGGCGCGAGCAAACCGCGATCCTGGTACGCGCGGACGTTGCGCACGGTCGTGTCGGACACGCGCGCCAGTTCGTCGACCGTGTACTCGTTGCGGGAATCCGCCGCGGCCTCGTCGGGGGTGGAATGAGTCTGTTTTGACATGCGGCCATTCTAGCGCGACGCGGCAGGCTCGGGCGAGGCGGGGAGCGTGCGTGCGCCGTCGCCGAGCGGGCGCTGCAGAAGCGCCGTGTCGATCCAGCGGCCGTGCTTGAAGCCGATCGCCTTCAGCGTGCCGGCCGGCTCGAAGCCGAACGCGCGATGCAGCGACGTCGAGCCGCCGGTGCCGCCGTCGGCGATCACCGCGATCATCTGCCGCCACGGGCCGGCCTCGCAGCGCGCGATCAGCGCCGCGAGCAGTGCGCGGCCGATCCCGCGCCCGCGCTGCGCATCGTCGATGTAGATCGAATCCTCGATCGTGAAGCGGTATGCGCTGCGCGTGCGGTACGGCGTTGCGTACGCGTAGCCGGCCACGCGGCCGTCGCATTCGGCGACGAGATACGGCAGCCCGTGGCCCAGTACCGCGTTGCGGCGTGCGCGCAGCTCGGCGGCGTCGGGCGGCGTTTCCTCGAACGACGCGACGCCGTGGCGGACGTGATGCGCATAGATCGCATGGATGGCGGCGAGATCGGCGTCGGTCGAATCGCGGACGACGCAGGCGGCTGGCGTGGCAGGCATGGTGATGGGGCGGCAGGGCGGGGATGCGGGCAAACCATTACTATGCGGGCGATTGCGTGACGCGTAAAGCGGCGGCCGCGCGTCCGGCGCCGCCGCGTTCAGTTCGGCGCTCGCTTCTTCTGTGTGTCGCGCGGCAACTCGTCGAAGCGGGCGAAGTAGTACGCGGAAAAGCGGCCGAGGTGCCCGAAGCCGAAGGTCAGCGCCGTATCGGTGATACTTGCCATCGGGTCGGTCAGCAACTGCACGCGCGCGGCGTCCAGCCGGATGTTGCGCAGCAGCTCCATCGGGGTCGCGCCGTGGTAGCGCCGGCACAGCACGTTCAGCGTTCGCAGGCTGACGCCGGCCGCCCTGGCGAGATCTTCGAGTGAGATCGGCGCGCAGAGCCGCGCGTGGATGAATTCGTGCAGCGCATCCATCTGCCGGATGCCGCCACGCGATCCGGCTTGCGCCGGCGCGCCGCGCGCTTGGGGTACCGCGCCGGCATGCGCGGCGGCGGGCGACGGCGGGCAATGCAAGAGCAGGAACAGCGCGAGGCTTCGTTCGAAGTGGTCGCGCCATTCGGCCCGTATGCCGCCGTCGTCGGCAACGGCGAGCACGTTGAGCAGCGACTGCACGATCAGATCCCATTGCGACGCAAGCGCCGTCGGCAACAGGAATCCCGGCGCAAGGCCAGGCGCCGCGTCGTCGGGCCGGCGGCCGCAGACCGCGCGCATCAGCGAATCGGGCACCTTGACGATCAGTTGCCGGGTGCCGGAGCGCCAGCGGAGGCGCACGTGCGTCCTCGGCGCCAGCACGGCGGTGCGCCCTTCGGACACGCGCATCACGTGCCCGTCGCAGTCGATTTCGGCGCCGCCCGCAAGCGACGTGTGGACGAGCGAAAAGCCGTCGAACGGGCGCGGGGCGACCTCGACTTCGGCGCCGTACTGCAGCGCGTAGACGCTCAGATGATTCAGTTCCCCCTTGAAAAGCGCTGCGTCCGGCACACCCTGCTTCCAGCGCAGTGCATGCTCGGCCAGTTCCAGCGAGACCTGCTCGTGCGCATCCGCGCGCAATCCGGATCGGAACACGCAATTCCGATACAGTGCGGACAGCACTTCCGTATTCGGGGTGAGGGGCATGGGGGCGTCTCCTGTGTGGCGGTTTTCGTGCAGCGCATCCGCCTGGGCGCGGATGCGCGTCGTGCCACATCGGTTTCTCTTGTGAGCGAGATATCCTGAAACGATGATATTGATCTTCGTCAGGCTTGTCTAAAGTATCGCAAGAATCGGATAGTCCCGCTCCCGCCGCGGAAAAATCCGGATAGCGCGCGGCGCGCGGCACGAGAAAAGCGGATTGAATTCGCGGGTTGTGTGCAAATTCCGGATAGTGAGAATCATTGTGGCTTTCTACACTGCGCCGGCATCCGGACGAAAAGCCGCACATTTCACGACGATATTTCGTACATCTACTAAATCGATGGGACGAGCGATCGTATTACTTCGAACGCGTGTGATGCGACGGCTGCCGCCGGGCCTGAATCCCCTCTGAAAAAATAGAAGGAAGCTCCATGCGTCAAATCAACCTGCAGGCGCTCTCCGACGATGCGCGGCTGGGCAAGCTGCACGGCGTCGTGCTGTTCTGGTGCGCGCTGATCATCGTGTTCGACGGCTACGACCTCGCGGTGGCCGGCATCGCGCTGCCGGCGATCATGAAGGAGATGGGCGTCAACCCGGCGCAGGCCGGCTTCATGGTCAGCTCGGCGCTGTTCGGCATGATGTTCGGCAACATCGTGTTCGGGACCGTCGCCGAGCGGATCGGGCGCCGTTGGGCCATCGCGGCCTGCCTGACGCTGTTCAGCGTCTTTACCGCGGCGGCCGGGCTGGCGCCGACGCCCACGCTGTTCGGCGCGGCCCGCTTCCTGGCGGGCATCGGTATCGGCGGCGTGATGCCGAACGTGATCGCCCACATGACCGAGTACGCGCCGCGACGCGTGCGCAGCACGCTGGTGACGCTGATGTTCAGCGGCTATTCGGTCGGCGGCATGCTGGCGGCGGTCATGGGCAAGGGGATGATCGAGGCGTACGGGTGGCAGTCCGTGTTCGTCGCGGCGGGCGCGCCGGTGCTGCTCGTTCCGCTGCTCGTGAAATGGATGCCGGAATCGCTGCCGTTCCTGATCCGGCGCGGCAGGACCGACGAGCTCGCGCGCATCGCGCGTCGGCTCGATCCCGGATACCGGCGTCAACCGGGCGACTGTTATGTCGTTCCGCGCGAAGGCAACGCCGGCAGCGCGCCGGTTCGCCAGCTGTTCGACGACGGTCGTGGATTCAGCACGGTCATGTTCTGGATCGCGTGCTTCATGTGCCTGTTCATGGTGTATGCGCTCAGCTCGTGGCTGACCCGGCTGATGGCGAGCGCCGGCTACAGCCTCGGCTCCGCATTGACCTTCGTGCTGGTGCTGAATGCCGGCGCGATGGTCGGCGCAATCGGCGGCGGCTGGCTGGCCGATCGCTTTCCGATCAAGACGGTGCTCGTGTCGATGTATCTGCTCGCCGCGGTGTCGATCACGCTGCTCGGCTACAAGATGCCGACCGCGCTGCTGTTCGTGCTGGTCGGCCTTGCGGGCGCATCGACGATCGGCACGCAGATCGTCAATTGCGCGTATGCGGGGCAGTTCTATCCGATGGCGAGCCGCTCGACCGGCATCGGCTGGACGCTGGGCGTGGGCCGCAGCGGCGCGATCCTGGCGCCGATCGTGATCGGTTTGCTGGTCGGCATCGATCTGCCTCTGGAACAGAACTTCATGGCGATCGGGCTGCCCGCGCTGGCGGCGGCCGTCGCGGTCGGCCTGATCGATCATCGGCGCTCGGCGTCGCATCGCGATCATCCGGCCTGCGCCGGAGAGCGTCAGGCGTCGCCTGTCCGGCAGTCCTGAGCGGCGCATCGGCGGGGCGCAACCGGGGCCGGGGTCACGGCCGGCCCGCAACGGCGGTTCCGAAGGGGCTGCGGCGTCAGAGCCGCCCGTCCGCCGCGCGCACCGCATCAGCGATCGCGTCCGCGACGCGCTGCACGCGCGGCGAGCGGCGCACGTCCGGGTGAACGACGAGCCAGATCTCGCGCTCGATGTCGCAGCGCGGCGCGGAAGTCAGTTCGACGAGCGGCGCGGGTGCGGACGACGGTGCCGCACCGGCTGCGGCGAGCGAATCGTCGACGAGAAACCGCGGCAACAGCGCGACCCCCGCGCCGGCGACACACGCGCGATGCAGCGCCGCGAGGTCGTTGGCGACGAACGCGAAACGGCGCCCGGCCGCGAAGCGTTCGAGCCATTGCTGCTGCGGCGTCTGCGCGAGCGCGTCGTCGTAGCCGACGAACGGCCAGGTGTCGGGCGACGCGTCCGCCCATTCCGGCGACGCGCACAGCGCGAAGCGCATCGTGCCGAGCCGGCGCGCGGCGAGCCCCGGCTCGCTCGGCCGCGACAGCCGCACCGCGAGATCGGCTTCGCGTGCATACAGGTTCGCCGCATGCATCTCGCCCATCAGGTCGATCCGCAGCGCCGGCCATGCGCGCTGCGCGCGGGCAAGGCGCGGCGCGAGGAAATGGCTGGCGAACACCGGCGACGCCGACACGCGCACGACGCCGTCGAGCGCCGCCGCACCCTGCGCGGCGCGCGCGAACGCGTGTGCATCGGTTTCGAGGCGCGAGGCGTGCTCGGCGAGGCGCAACCCTTCGTCGGTCGGCGGCCAGCCGCGCGGCAGCCGGTCGAACAGCCGGATGCCGAGCGCGGATTCCAGCGCGTCGATGCGCCGCGCGACCGTCGAATGCTGAACCTGCAGCGCGCGTGCGGCGGCCGACAGGCTGCCGCCACGCATCACCGCGAGGAAGTAGCGGATGTCGTCCCAGCTCATCGGCAGCGCTGACGCGGGGATGGGATCCAGATCGGTCGAATTTTGCACAGTAGGTGGGCGGTAAACGGGAATTCCGATCGATTATGCACGATGGGATGATCGTGTCACTTCATTCGATTGCGAGGAACGTCATGACCCAAACTGCCACCGCCATCCGGATCGGGATCGACCGCTACGGCGACGCCGGCGTGCTGCGCCGCGTCGATGCGCCCGTCGCGCCGCCCGGCGCCGGCGAGGTGCGGATTCGCCAGACCGCCGTCGGCGTGAATTTCGTCGACATCTATTTCAGGACGGGGGCGCACGCATTGCCCGCGCTGCCGGACGCGCTCGGCGTCGAAGCGGCCGGCGTGATCGACGCGGTCGGGCCCGGCGTGACGGATCTCGTGCCGGGCCAGCGCGTCGCGTATGCGGGTATGCCGACCGGCAGTTATGCGAGCCTGCGCACGATGCCGGCCGGGCGTGTGCTGCCGATACCCGACGGCCTGAGCGACGACGCGGTCGCCGCCGGGTTGCTGAAAGGGATCACCGTCTACATGCTGTTGCATCGCGTCCGGCAGGTCGGCGCCGGCGACACGGTGCTCGTGCATGCGGCGGCCGGCGGCGTCGGGCTGCTCGCGACGCAGTGGGCACGCGCGCTCGGCGCGCGGGTGATCGGCACGGTCGGGTCGGCCGCGAAAGCCGCGCTCGTGCGCACGCATGGCGCCGACGCGGTGGTCGATTATCGCGAAGAGGATTTCGTCGCGGCCGCGCGCGCGTTCGGCGGCGGCGCGGGTGTCGATTACGCGATCGACGGGATCGGCGGCGGCGCGGGTGTCGATTACGCGATCGACGGGATCGGCGGCGACGTGCTGACGCGCACGCTCGGTGCGATCCGTCCGTTCGGGATGGTCGCGAGCATCGGGCAGGTTGCCGCGATCGGCACGCGGCAGACGATCGATCTCGACGAACTGGGGCCGGCCCGCTCGATCGCGCTCGCGCGGCCGAGCGTGCTCGGTTTCATCGCGCGCGACGTCGCGGGGTATCGCGAAGCCGCGCGCGCGACGCTCGAACGGCTCGCGGGCGGAATGCACGTCGAGATCGGCGCGCGGCTGCCGCTCGCACAGGCCGCCGATGCGCACCGGCTGCTGGAGTCGCGCGCGACGACGGGCGCGGTCGTGCTGGTGCCGTAACGGCGGGCCGCGGCGGATGGGGCGCTCTGCGGGGCAACGGGCCAAAGGCCGCGGCGTGGCGCGCTTCCGGTGCCGGTCGCGGCGCGGCTCGCATGCCGATCAGTTGTGCGTGCGCAGCGGCGCATCCTCGACGAACCACGCGAGCACGAACGCGATCGCGACCACGGTGGCCGCCGCGAGGTACACGACGTGCAGCGAGCCCGCGAACGCATGCAGGTACGCGTCGCGCACCGCGTCCGGCAACTGGTGCACGGCACCGGGGCCGAGCGCGGGCGGCAGCTCCGTGCCGGCCGGCAGTGCCTGCAGCATCCGCGCCTGCAGCCCGTGCGAGAACAGCGCGCCGAACGCCGCGACGCCGATCGAGCTGCCGATCGAGCGGAACAGCGTCGCCCCCGATGTCGCGACGCCCATGTGCCGGAACTCGACCGTGTTCTGCACCGCGAGCGTGAGCACGGGCATCACCATCCCGAGGCCGATCCCGAGCAGCGCCATGTAGCCGTACATCGTCTGCAGCGGCGTATCGAGCGACAGCGTCGACAGCAGCGCCAGCGCGATCCCGCCGATCAGCGTGCCCGCGATCGGAAAGATCCGGTACGAGCCGAGCCGCGAGATCAGCCGGCCGCTGATCACCGACATCGCGAGCATCCCGCCCATCATCGGCAGCAACTGCATCCCGGCCTGCGACGGCGTCGAGCCCTTCACGACCTGCAGGTAGAGCGGAATGAACGTAACCGAGCCGAACAGCGCGGTGCCGACCACGAAGCCGATCAGGCTGACCAGCACGAAGGTGCGATGGCGGAACAGTTCGAGCGGGATGATCGGTTCGGCCGCGAGCCGTTCTTCATAAATGAAGCCGCCGATCGCGACGAGGCCGAGCACGAGCGTCATCCACAGTTGCGGCGACGTCCACGGCAGCAGCGAGCCGCCTTCGCTGGTGAACAGGATCACGCAGGTGAGGGCCGTCGCGAGGAACGCGGCGCCCATGTAGTCGATCCGGTGCTTCACGTGCGCGGCGTGCGGCCGGAACGCGATGCCGATCACCGCGAGCGCGAGAAAGCCGAGCGGCAGGTTGATCGTGAAGATCCAGCGCCACGACAGGTGCTCGACCAGGAAACCGCCGAGCAGCGGGCCGACGATCGTCGCGAGTCCGTACACGCCGCCGAACATCCCCTGGTAGCGCGCCCGGCGATCGGGTGGGACCAGATCGCCGATCGCGGCCATCGTGACGACCATCAGGCCGCCGCCGCCGAGCCCCTGCAGCGCGCGCAGCACGATCAGCTGCGTCATGTCCTGCGCAATGCCGCACAGCGCCGAGCCCGCGAGGAACAGCACGATCGCGGCCTGCAGCACGATCTTGCGGCCGTACAGGTCGCCGAGCTTGCCGTACAGCGGCAGCACGACGGTGGACGACAGCAGGTACGCGGTGACGACCCACGACAACTGGTCGAGCCCGCCGAGCTCGCCGACGATCGTCGGCAGCGCGGTCGACACGATCGTCTGGTCGAGCGCGGACAGCAGCATGACGAGCAGCAGCGCGGCGACGATCAGCCCGGTCGGCGCGTCGCGGCGGGCCGTTTCGGCGGCCGGCGGAGTAAGGAGGGTATCGGTTGTCATCGAAATGTCTGCCATGGCAGGGAATTGGTTCGAAATATAACGACCAGTGATTGACTAGTCAATTTCTGCCCAGCCTCGATATGTTGCAACCGTAACAGGAGATTGCCGGTGCGAAAAAATTGATCGGGATCAGACAGAAAGCGGGGCCGGACTCAAGTTTTCTGCAGGCAAACCGTAATCCAGAGTGCCGCGGACCGATTGCCGCGGCACTTTTCATCGCTCACGTGCCGCCATGAACCTGAACGCCCTGTTTTCCCGTTTCTCGATCCGCACGCGGATCTTCTCCACGCTCGGTCTCGTTGCCGCGCTGCTCGTCGTGTCGGGGCTGATCGGCCTCGCCGGGATGCAGAGCTCGAACCGTGCGCTCGACGAGGCTTATACGCAGCAACTCGCTGCGAAGACCGCGCTGTCCGCGGCGAGCCTGAACCTGACGATCGTGCGCACGACGCTCGACCGCGCGCTGCTGCATCCGGAAGCGGCGGAAGTGCCCGATCTCGTCAAGAAGGCCGAGGGCTATCTCGCGAAGGCCGACACCGCGTGGCGCGGCTACGCGGCGATGCCGCACGACGGCGACGAAGGCCCGCTCGCGAGCCGTCTCGACGCCGCGCGCCAGGCGCTGATCGGGCAGGCGCTGAAGCCGCTGATCGACGCGATCCGCGACGGCCGGCGCGACGAGGCCGACCGCTTGCTGATGTCGGTCGCGCCGCCGCTGTCGGTCGCGCTCACGCAGGCGACCGATGCGCTCGATTCGTACCAGGCGGCGCGCGGCAAGGATGTCTACGACACCGCGCAAACCTATTACGGCTGGATGCGCGCGGGCGCGATCGCGGGCATCGCGTTCGGCCTGGCCGCGTGCCTCGGCTGCGCGATCGGCCTGCATTACGCGATCACGCAGCCGGTGAACCGGCTGCTGTCGCATTTCCGCCGCCTGTCGGACGGCGACCTGACGTCGGAAGTGCGCTGGTCGTCGCGCGACGAGATGGCCGAACTGGTCAATGGCGTGACGGGCATGCAGCGCAGCCTCGCGGACACGGTGCGCCAGGTCAGCCAGGGTTCGGAAGCGATTTCGACGGCGACGCACCAGATCGCGGCCGGCAACACCGATCTTTCGCAACGCACCGAGGAACAGGCGTCCGCGCTGCAGGAGACGGCCGCGAGCATGGAGCAACTGACCGCGACCGTGAAGCAGAACGCCGATCATGCGCTCGAGGCGCAGGCCTGCGCGGACAGCGCGAGCGAGATCGCGACGCGCGGTGCGGCGGTGGTCGGCGAGGTGATCGGCACGATGACCGAGATCGACCAGAGCTCGCAGAAGGTCGCCGACATCATCGGCACGATCGAGGGGATCGCGTTCCAGACCAACATCCTCGCGCTGAATGCGGCAGTCGAAGCCGCGCGCGCGGGCGAGCAGGGCCGCGGCTTCGCGGTGGTCGCGGGCGAG
This sequence comes from Burkholderia sp. BKH01, assembly GCF_025685725.1. Taxonomy (NCBI): domain Bacteria; kingdom Pseudomonadati; phylum Pseudomonadota; class Betaproteobacteria; order Burkholderiales; family Burkholderiaceae; genus Burkholderia; species Burkholderia sp. BKH01. The sequence goes on from NZ_JAOTQT010000014.1 coordinate 69,302, forward strand.
GTGCGCACGCTCGCGCAACGCTCGGCGTCCGCGGCGAAGGAGATCCGCACGCTGATCGGCGAATCGGTCGAGCGCGTTGCGAACGGTTCGCGGCTCGTCGGCGTGGCCGGCACGACGATGCAGGACATCCAGCAGGCGATCGGGCGCGTGACGGGGATCATGACCGAGATTGCGGCCGCATCGAGCGAGCAGCGCGACGGGATCGAGCAGGTGAACCGCGCGGTGTCGCAGATGGACCAGGTGTCGCAGCAGAATGCGGCGCTCGTCGAGCAGGCTGCGGCTGCTGCTGCGTCGCTGGAGGAGCAGGCGGACGGGTTGCGTCGCGCGGTGGGGGCGTTCCGGGTGGCGTGATGGATGGCGGGCGGTGACGGGGCGGGCACGCGCCTGCCGGCTGCCCGCCCGCCGCGTCAGACGTCCGCGAGCTGCGCGGCCGCGCGCGACGACGCGACGATCAGCAGCTTCATCGTCGCGCGCGTCGCGCCGACGAACAGCTTGCGCGCGGCACGCGCGTCGAGCGTGTCGAAGTCGACTTCGGTGAGGATCACGCACGGCGCCGACTGGCCCTTGAAGCGGTAGATCGAATCGAGCAGCACGTCGCCTTCGCGATATTCGGGGTTGCCGAACAGGTCGTACTTGCCGGTGAAGCTCTTGATCCGATGCGGGCCGAGCTGGTCGAGCGGCGCGAGCACCGAGCCTTCGCGGCCGCGATACGACAGCACCGCGATGTCCTGCTTGCGGAAGCCGAGCGACAGCGCGTGCGTGATCGCGCGCTTGGTCGCGTCGATGCAGGCTTGCGCCAACGCGTCGCGCGACATGCCTTCTTCCCCGTATGCCGACACCGACGGATCGGACCCGTCGAACGGGCTTCCCGAGCGCAGTTCGGCCGCGAGCGGCTCGACGCGCCCGACGACGTCGCGCACGAATTCGAGCAGGTCGCGCGGGCTGCGGTAGTTCGTCAGCGCTTTCAGCGTGACCCAGCCGGGCAGTGCGACGGGCTCGCGCATGTACAGGTTCTGCAGCGGATCCTCGAGCCACCACCACGCGCCGTCCGGCGCCAGCAAACGCTCCAGTGCGGCCGCCCACGGCGCATGGAAATCCTGCCCTTCGTCGACGATCAGCACGTCGAAGCGCCAGCGCTCGGGGATCGGCGCCTGCGCGAAGCGCGTTTCGAGCCGCTCGAATTCGCCGGGCACCTGGAAGTCGGGCGTATAGCCGCCGTCGCGCGCAACCCAGTCGCACAGCTGGTGGTAGTTCGCGATCTTCGCGCCGGACGGCGCGATGCGCGCGATGTAGTCGGCGAGCGGCCGGTTGAAGCACACGTAGAGCACGCGCTTGCCGGCCGCGACGGCATCGCGCATCGCCTGCACCGCGAGCTGCGTCTTGCCCGACCCGGCCGTGCCGGTGACGCGCAGCCGGAACGGCGCGAATTCGAGCTGGCGCGCCCACGCGGCGAGGCCGCCCGAGAGCCGCGTGACGAGCGTGCCGGCCTGCCCGACGAGTGCGCTCGTGTCGGGCGTGAGCGCGAGCTCGTCCGCGAGGAAATGGTGGAGCTTCTGCGCGTTCGGGAGGCGCTCGTCGTCCTCGGGCAGGATCTGCAGGATCACCTGCGCGAGCTGCGCCTTGCGCGACGCGTCGACGATGCGGTCGGCCGCGACGCCGGCGATCGATGCCTGCCGGATCGAATAGTCGGGGCAGTACAGCAGCGCCTCGACGCCGTAGACGCCCGCGCCGAGCGCGGCCGTCAGGCGCCGGTGCAGCGTTTCCTGCGTGCGCGCGAGCTGGATCGAGACGTTGCGCTCGGTCTGCAGGTAGACCTTCACGAGCCCCTTCGGCGTTTCGCGCAGGAAGCCGGCCTTCTGCTCGATCAGCAGCACGCGGCCGGCCGGGCTCACGACGACGAACGCGGCCTCGCCGAACACCGAGAAGGCCTGGTCGGCGCGCGTCCAGTGCACGCCGTGATACACGGTGTAGGTGTCGGGCAGCGCGTGTTCGAGCGCGGCGAGCGTTTCGCGCTCGCGTTCGGCCGCGCCGGTCGCGGCGAGGCTTTTCCAGTCGTCGGGGATCAGGCGGGCCATGGAGTCGGGCGGCGAATGCCGGCGTGGGCGTGAACAGGTGCGGCTATTGTACTGAGGAACCTGTTCACGGCCGCCGTGCCGCGCGGACGTTGGCCGTCCGGAAGAGGAGCGGCGCGGCGGAAGTTACCCGCGCGCGAGCCGTTTCGCGAGGTCGGCGCTGAGGATCGCCATGCGCGCGGGTTTTTCGTAGCAGACGACGTCGAACGTGCGGATCACTTCGCTGATGTCGGCTTCGCTCGCGCGGCCGGTGAGCAGGTCGCCCGTCAGCACGAAAATCGGCGCGCCCGGGTTGTCGGACGTGCGCACGGCCTTGATCGCGGTCGCGGCCGTGCCGTCGTCGAACAGCCATTCGGTCAGTACTGCATCGAAAGCCTGGCCCTGCAGCGCGTCGACGAACGGCGCGAGGCCGTCGAACGCGGCCGTCGCGAAACCCTGCCGTTCGAGATAGCGGCACAGCTCGGTCGCGCTGACGCGATCGGGGTCGATCACGGCGACGACGAGCTTGTCGCTCTCCGCGCGGCGCGGATAGATTTCGATCTTGTGCACGTCATACGCGTTCTGGTACAGCACGCCCGTGTGGCGCAGCACGCGCCAGCGGCCGTTCTGTTCGTACGCGACGAACTCGGGGCGCGCGCCGGCTTCGAGCGGCGCGCCGATCCATGCGGTGCACGGAATCTCGGCGACGCCCGCATAAAGTACGGCCTCCTGCGAATGGGCGCCGACCATGCCGGGGTCGAGCGTTTGCGCGCCGAACAGTTGCGCGGCGGGTTCGCCGTACGCTTCGGCGACTTTCTTGATCTGCGCGAGCGTCCAGGGGCTGCTGCCACGCAGCTTACGATGGCCTTGCGAGAAACTCAGGTCGAGGATGCGGCACAGCTCGGTGGTCTGCTGGCGCTTGCCGATGCCGTTGCGGGTCATCAGCTCGCGCACGCGCTCGGCAACCGCGAGGGAATCCGTGGTGATTGCTTCAGTGGTCATGCTACGGGAACGGATCGTGACGTTCAGAACGACGCCTTGCGGCAGTCTCGACGGACAGTCTTCATGACGTCCAGTGGCGAGCCGACCGGCCACGCGCGGAAAAGATAACTTTACCGCAAAATGGTCGTCATTCAGTGTCATGAAAGGTGCGTTTGTGTGAAAGGTGTGTCACGACGTTACCGCGACAGCCCGTATCTCGAATGTATTAACCCCCCGACAGGAAGCAATGACGACAACCTATCCGCTGCACGATGCATTGACCCGCGCCGAAACGGCGCCTCCGGCCGAGGCCGACGTCGTGATCGCCGGCGCCGGCATCATGGGCTGCGCGGCCGCGTATTACCTCGGTCTACGTGGCCTGAAGGCCGTCGTGCTCGACAAATCGCGCATCGCCGGACAGCAGTCGACGCGCGCGTGGGGCTTCGTGCGGCAGCAGGGCCGCGAAGCCGCCGAAGTGCCGCTGATGATGGCCGGCATGCGGATCTGGGAGGGGTTAGAGGAAACCCTCGGTTTCGATCTCGAATGGCGGCAGGGCGGCTGTCTCTATATTGCGGACAACGAAACGGACTGGGCGTCGTTCAACGCGTGGCTCTCCGTTGCACGCGAGCACGGGCTCGATACGCGCACGCTGACGCGCGCGCAGATCGACGAGCGCGTCAGCGGCCTTTCGCCGCAGGCGCGCACGCTCGGCGGGCTGTATACCGCGACCGACGGGCAGGCCGAGCCGCGCCGCGTGGCCGCTGCGTTCGCCGCGCGTGCAATCGAGGCCGGCGCGCGCTTCTTCGAAGGCTGCGGCGTGACGGCGATCGAGACGGCCGGCGGCGCGGTCGTCGGCGTCGCGACCGAGCGCGGCACGATCCGCACGCGACGCGTGATCTGCGCGGCCGGCGCGACCAGCTTCCGGCTGCTCGACGGCGTCGGCATCCGGCTGCCGCAGCAGGCCGTGCGCGGCACCTGCATGCGCACCAACGTGGTGCCGCCGGTATCGGCGTCGACGGTGTGGGGGCACGGCCTCGGCATCCGGCAGCGCAAGAACGGCGCGATCAATCTCGCCGACGACATGCAGGTCGACGTCGACCTGACGCTTGGCCACCTGCGCGGGTTGAGCCTGTTCTGGCCGGAGTTCTGGTCGCAGCGCGACAAATTCCGGCTGCACCTGAATTCGGCCGCGTGGCGCGATGCGCTCGCGCGCATCAACGGCGCGACCGGACCGATCGAGCCGCGCGATCCGCAGCCGCAGCCGAATCGCGCGCATGCGCCGCGCGCGCTCGCGAAGCTCAAGGCGATCTTCCCCGCGCTGAAGGACGCGCAGATCGTCGAGGCATGGGCCGGCCTGATCGACGTGCTGCCCGACGGCATTCCGGTGATCGATGCGCCGGGCGTGCCGTCGGGGCTCGCGATCGCGACGGGGTTCTGCGGTCATGGTTTCGCGATGGGGCCGATCGTGGGCCGGCTGCTTGCCGAATGGATCGACACGGGTGCGCCGTCGCTCGACCTGTCGGCGTTTCGCGCGCAGCGTTTCGTCGACGGGACGATGGTGCGGCCGCGCAGCATGCTGTAGCGGACGAATCGATGCAATGATGTCGGGTCGGATCGCCGCCTTCCCGTCGTAGAATCGAGCCCGCATCCTTCAGGAGATTCCCGTTGGCCTCGCCTTCCGCCCAGCGCCGCTCGTTGCGCTCACGCCTGCGTCGCGCCCGCAATCCGTGGCAGGCGCCGCGTGCGCGCATGCTGTTCACGCGTCCCGCGACGTCGCCGCGACGCACGCTGCTGTTCCGTGTCGGTGCGGTCGCGCTGTTGTGCATGCTCGCGTTCCTCGTGCTGTATCTCGATCGCGACGGCCTGCGCGATTCGACCAAGAGCACGCCGATGACCGTCGCCGATCTCGTGTACTTCACGATGGTCACCGTCGCGACGGTCGGCTACGGCGACATCGTGCCCGTCACCGCGCGCGCCCGCCTGATCGATGCGTTCTTCATCGTGCCGATCCGCATCGTCATCTGGTTCATTTTCCTGGGCACGGCGTATCAGTTCGTGATCCAGCGCGTCATCGAGGAATTCCGCATGAAACGCCTGCAAAAGCAATTGTCCGATCATATCGTCGTGTGCGGTTACGGCCTGTCGGGGTCGATCGCCGTGCGCGAACTGCTCGAGAGCGGCGTCGATGCCGCGACGATCATCGTGATCGATTCGCAGCAGCAGGCGCTCGAGGCCGCGACGTCGCTTGGCGTGACGGGGCTGCTCGGCGATCCCGCGCACGAGGATCTGCTGCAGCAGGCACAGGTGCGCGCGGCGAAGGCCGTGATCATCTCGGTGACCGACGATCCGACCGCGATCCTGCTGACGCTGTCGGTGCGCAGCATCGCGCCCGAGACGAAGATCGTCGTGCGGATCCAGGAGAACCTGTATCAGCGACAGCTGCGGCAGGCCGGCGCGGACGTGATCGTGTCGTCGACGAAGATCGGCGCGTTGCTGCTCGCGGATGCGGTGCATAGCCGCTACATCGTGCCGTTCGTGAACGACATGCTGTCGACGCGCGGGCGCGCGACGCTGATCGAGCGCGAGGCGCTGCCGCACGAGATCGGCTGCATGACCAATGTCGTGCCGGGCGCGATCGTGGTCGGGCTCGATCGCTGCGGCAAGATCCAGTCGTTTTATGAAGACCCGCCGTGCCGGATCGAGAAGGGCGATACGCTGGTCGTGATCCAGTCGGCGCGGATTCCGGATCCGGATGTTTGAGTGAGTTTGTATTTATCCGGCAGCGCACGCGCATTGGCCTGAGCGACGGCGAGCATCGACTTCCAAGACGCGGTCCGCTGTAGCGGGTGGCGTCTCCCGGCGCGTGACGACACTTGCTCGCGCAGGGCCTGTCTCCCACACCGCCCGCGTTTATCCGCGCCCTACGAAAGGCATCGCGGTTGCCATGATCGTCATGTTCAGGATGTTCGCGTCCAGCGGCAGATTCGCCATCTGGACGACCGCGTTCGCGACATGCGCGACGTCCATGCGCGCCTCGGGCGCCAGGCTGCCGTCCGCCTGCGGGACGCCTTGCGTCATCCGCTCAGTGAACGACGTCGCCGCGTTACCGATGTCGATCTGGCCGCACGCGATATTGTACGCGCGGCCGTCCAGCGCGAGCGACTTGGTGATTCCGGTCACCGCATGCTTGGTGGCCGTGTACGCGATCGTATCGGGGCGCGGCGCGTGCGCCGAGATCGAGCCGTTGTTGATGATCCTGCCGCCCTGCGGCGTTTGCGCTTTCATCAGGCGCCATGCGGCCCGTGCGCACAGAAAGACGCCGGTCAGGTTCGTCGCGACGACGCCGTTCCACACGTCGAATTCGTATTCGCCGAGTGAAACGGGCGGGGCGTTGCGTCCGGCATTGTTGAACAGCACGTCCAGCCGGCCGAACTGCTGCGCGATTTGCGCAAACGCGTGGTCGACCGACGCTTCGTCGGTGACGTCGGCGGGAAACACGTGCGCGTCGCCGTCGCCGTCGGCGGCGCGGATGGCGTCCTGCGTTTCGCGCAACGATGCTTCATTGCGTCCTAGCAGCGCGACGGTGAATCCCGCTTGGGCGAGCGCGATGGCCGCCGCGCGGCCGATGCCGGATCCGGCGCCCGTGACGGCTGCGAATTTCTTCGTGACAGACATGGCTTGATTTCCTGCTGGTTGAATGAGGAAAGAGGCGGCGACCAATGTCATCGGAGGCAATGGATTCGAAGCGCACCGCGCGCAAGTTCAAGCGACATCGTACCGCCCGCTCGATTGCGCGATAGCCGCGACTATTTCTTCCGTCCGGGTGCAGCCTTCCGCGCCCGCGCGCCCGTCTCCGCGAACAGGTCGACCACCACGCCGCGCAACCACCGGTTCCCTTCGTCCTGATTGACTCGCGTGTGCCAGAGCATATGAATCGGCGCACCGGGCAATGTGACGGGCAGCGCGCGCCAGCCGAGCGAAAACGGCGCGGCGAGCTGCAGCGCGAGATGCTCCGGCACGGTCGCGATCAGGTCGGTGCGCTGCAGGATGTAGCCCACGCTCATGAAATGCGGCACCGTCAGCCGCACCCGGCGCTTCACGCGGCGCCGTTTCAGCCATTCGTCCACCTGCCCGTGGCCGGTGCCGGCGGACATCACGACCAGGTGCTCGGCGTCGCGCCATGCCTCGACCGTCAACGACGCATCCTCGAGCGGATGCCCGTGCCGGAACAGGCACACATAACGCTGATCGAACAGCCGGCGCTGATAGAACCCGCCCTTGAGCTGCGGCAGCAGGCCGATCGCGAGATCGACGCGGCCGTCGGCCATCTCGTCGCTCAGGTTGACGCTCGTGTTGCGCACGGTATTGAGTGCGATGCCCGGCGCCGCGTGCGACAGGTGTTCGAGCAGCGCGGGCAGGAACACGACTTCGCCGATATCGGTCATGCCGATCGTCAGCGTGCGGGTGGCGCGCAGCGGATCGAAACCGGTCTCGGGATTGAGCGCGGCGTGCAGCGTCGCGAGCGCGTGCGACACGGGCTCCGCCAGGCGCAGCGCGAACGGCGTCGGCACCACGCCGCCCGGCCCGCGCACGAACAGCGGATCGCCGAGCCGGCGGCGCAGCTTCGCGAGCGCATTGCTGACGCCCGGCTGGCTCATGTTCATCTGTTCGGCGACGCTCGATACGCGCCGCTCCTGCATCAGCCGCTGGAAAAGCAGCAACAGGTTCAGGTCGATCTCGCTCAGTTCCATGGGTCTCGCATTGCCGGGCTCATTGCATTCGGTGATGAAGCAGATTCATTTCATTTTATTGCGGGATGAATGTCCACTCCTGAAACTACCGATACGGCGCATGCATTCGACGCCACTGCTGCGCGGCCCACAGACCCCACATCTGAATATCGGAGACACCTTCATCATGCAGACGAACCTGAAGATCGCGATCGTCGGCGCCGGCATCGGCGGCCTGACGCTCGCGCTCGCCCTGCGCGAGCACGGCATCGACGCGCAGCTCTACGAGCAGACCGACGCGTTGCGCGAAGTCGGCGCGGCCGTCGCGCTGTCGGCCAACGCGACGCGCTTCTACGAACGCATGGGCTTGCGCGCGGCCTTCGACGCGGTGTGCGCGGACATCCCGGGCCTCGTGTATCGCGACGGGCGCAGCGGCGCGGTGATCGGCCATCATCGCGGCGAACCCGACTATCGCCGGCAATTCGGCGGCGCTTACTGGGGCGTGCATCGCGCCGATCTGCAGGCCGTGCTGTCGAAGGCGGTCGGTCTCGACTGCATCCATCTCGGCCATCGGCTGGTCGATCTCGCGCAGCACGACGATCGCGTCGTGCTGTCATTCGACAACGGCGAGCGCGTCGAAGCCGATCTCGTGATCGGCGCGGACGGCGCGCGCTCGATCACGCGGCGCTGGATGCTCGGTTACGACGATGTGCTGTATTCGGGCTGCTCGGGCTTTCGCGGCGTGGTGCCGGCCGAGCGCATGGACCTGCTGCCCGATCCCGACACGATCCAGTTCTGGGTCGGGCCGCACGGGCATCTGCTGCACTATCCGATCGGCGACAACGGCGACCAGAATTTCCTGCTGGTCGAGCGTCACCCGTCACCGTGGCCGTCGCGCGACTGGGTCATGCCGGCGGAAGAGGGCGAGCAACTGCGCGTGTTCAAGGGCTGGCATCCCGCGGTGGTGCAGATGATCACCGCCGTGCCGATCAGCCAGCGCTGGGGGCTGTTCCATCGGCCGCCGCTCGGCCGCTGGAGCCGCGGGCGCGTGACGCTGATCGGCGATGCCGCGCACGCGCTGGTGCCGCATCACGGGCAGGGCGCGAATCAATCGATCGAGGATGCGGTGGTATTGGCGGCGCAACTCGCGAAGGCCGGCCCGGGCAACTGGCGCGAAGCGCAGGAAGCGTACGAACGCCTGCGTCGCGGCCGTACGCGCAAGGTGCAGTACGCGTCGATTTCCGCGGCCGACGTGCTGCACCTGCCCGACGGGCCGGCCGCGCAGGCGCGCAACGCGCGTCTGGCCGAACGCGACAGCGTGCTGCATCACCTGGACTGGATTCACGATTTCGACGCGCTCGCCGAGGAGCCGAGCGAGCGGCAGGGCGGTACGTGGCTTTGAATCGGTCATGCCGGAGGGCGGCGATCTCCATGTCCACGTAGCCGGGCGAAGTCAGGCGGCCGTCCCGTGCAGCCATGTACGTGCCGCCGGCGTATCGCTTCATGCACCCGCATAGCTCAGCCCAGCAACGGCGGCAGTTCTTCCTTCAGAAAGTCGACCAGCGCGCGCACGGCCGGCATCATGCCGCGCCGCGTCGGGAACAGCAGCACGAGCCGTCCTTCCCGCGAGCGCCAGGTCGGCAGCACGACCTGCAGCGCGCCGGATGCGATTTCGGCGCGGCATGCATACAGTGGCAGGCTCGCGATCCCCATCCCGGCCAACGCGGCTTGCTTCAGCGTCGCGACATTGTCGCTCTGCACGCGCGGCCGGATCGTCCGCGTGACGACGTCGGCGTTGGCGCCGATCAACCGCAGCGCGGCGGCCGGGTCGCCGATCGGCGCATGGATCAGGAAATCGTCTTCGGGGAGCGCGGCGGGCGTATCGATCGGACCGGTTGCCGCCAGATACGCAGGGCTCGCGACCAGCCCCCAGCGCGCAGTGCACAACGGAACCTGAACGAGGCTCGACGATTCGACGTCGAAACCCATTCCGCGTACCACCACGTCGATGTGTTCGTCGACGAGATCGACTTGCCGATGGCTAGCCTGCAGCGCGAGCCGGACCTTCGGATAGCGCTGCATGAAACGGGGCAGCAGGCCGGCCAGCACGATATCCGTGATCGCGATCGGCATGCTCGCGCGCACCAGCCCCGACGGCTCGGCGGTGCGGCGTCGCACGGCTTCCTCGCCGGCCAGCGCCTCGTCGATCATCGCGCGGCAATGCACGTAGAGCGCTTCGCCGGCGTCCGTCAAGCTGAGCCGGCGCGAGGTGCGCTGCAGCAGCCGGGTGCCGAGACGGGCTTCCAGATCGGTGATGCGCCGGGAAATATGTGACTTGCTGACGCCGAGCGCGTCGCCCGCCGCGGTGAAGCCGCGATGCTCGATGACCTTCGCGAACAGGTAGAGGTCGTTCAGATCGGAGGAGGCCGGATTCATTCGGGATTCGCCAGGGAGAAAACGTCGACAAATCGTTTCTATATGGAAACGATGGGTTGATTTGCAGTGTATTTATCATTTGTCGTTGCGTAAATATCATTCTTTCCAACCGGCGCTGACAGGCACCGGGCGATTCGGCCGGCACATCGGTCCCGCCGATCCGTCACCCGACATCAACGTGAGGAAAGACATCATGAAACGCTTCTCCCTTCTGAAAGCCGCGGTTGCCGCCATCGCGGTTGCCGGTACGGCCGGCACGGCTGCGCTGGCTGCCGAAGCCGCACCGGCAACCGCGCCCGCGTCAGCACCCGTCGCGGTCGCACCGTCGGGCGCGCCGTATTCGCTGCTGTCGCGCGACAACACCGTGCTGCTGCTGGTCGATCACCAGGTTGGCCTGTTCACGGGCGTACGCGACATCGACGTCGGGCAGCTCCGACACAACGTGGTCGCGTTGGCAAAGGCCGCGAAGACGCTCGGCATCCCGGTCATCGTCACCGCGACGATGCCCGACGGCATGTGGGGCCCGACCATCCCCGAACTGAAGGCGGCGCTGCCCGGCGTGCCGGTGATCAGCCGCACGTCGATCAACGCGTGGGACGACCCGAACGTGCGGGCCGCGATCGAGAAGACGGGCCGCAAGCAGGTGGTCATCGCCGGCGTGTCGCTGGAGGTGTGCGCGACGTTCCCGGCGCTGTCGCTCAAGGCTGCCGGCTACGATCCGCGCGTGGTGCTCGACGCTTCCGGAACGTTCAGCGACGCGAAGCGCACAGCCGGGCTGCAGCGTCTCGCGGGCGTCGGCATTCCCGTGACCGACTACGCGACGGTGGGTGTCGAGCTGCTGCACGGCAACGTCGATCCGAAGGCGCAGCAGGTGTATGCGGACCTCGACATGCCGTTCGCGAACCTGGTCTGGCAGCTCAAGAGCGCATCGGGCAAGTGATGGGGCAGGTGGTTTCGCGAGGCCGGCGAGGGCGCGTGCCGTCCTCGCCCGGCAATCGTGAAGGAAACGGATATCCAGCAAGGAGCACCACGATGAACGAATTTGTGCGGATGTCGCGCGTCGTTACCGGTCGCGATCTGACCATCGGCGAATCATTCAGCGCCAGGAATTTCGACGAGGGCATGTTCGGCGGGGCGATGGACCCGGTCATCATGCTCGATCACTTCGAGATGACGGCGCCGACCTTCGACCCGCATCCGCATGCGGGCATCTCGGCCGTGACGTACGTGTTCGAGGATGCAACGGGCGCGCATGTCAATCACGACTCGCTCGGCAATCACGGGCCCATCGAACCGGGCGCGCTGCACTGGTTTGCCGCCGGCCGCGGCGCCGTGCATACGGAGCAGCCGGAAGGCGACGGGCATCGTGTCCATGCGCTGCAGATTTTCGTGAACCTCCCGGCCGCGAAAAAGTACGACGCACCTTATGCCGTCCATGTCGAGCCGCATGAAATCCCGGAATTCACGGCACCCGGCGTGCGGGTGCGTGTCGTCTCGGGCAGCAGCAACGGCGTGAGCGCGCCCGTCACGGAGAAACTTCCCGAGCCGTTCACGTTGCTGGACGGATTCCTGTCGCGCGCGTCGTCGTTCGACCATGTGTTGCCGCGCGGATGGAATGCAACGATCCATGCGGTTTCCGGGGCGCTGCGCGTGGAGGTCGACGCGGCCGCGAGCAGCCTGAAGGCCGGCGACGCGGTCGGCATCATGTTCGACCGTGACGCTCCGGGTGACGGTGCGTGGATTCGCATCGTTGCCGACGACGATGCGCACTTCGTCGTGCTGTCCGGTGCCGCGTTGCGGGAGCCGATCGCCAGGCACGGCCCGTTCGTGATGAATACGCGCGCGCAGCTCGACGACCGGATCGACGCCTACCAGAACGGGGCATTCGGGCAACTGGCCATGCCGTTCGTCGCGCGGTGATCGGTGCCTGGCACCACGGCGCGGCCAGCCCCGCGCGTTTGTGCCGGGAGACAACGGACGCAAGCAAGCGCGAGCCCGTCCGGACTGACCGTCACTTCACGCACTCGAGCGCGTACTTCAACCCCTGCCCGAGCAGCCCGCGCCACACGTCCCACGTATGCCCGCCGTCGACGATGCGCAGCTCGGCCGGGTTCTGCGCACGGCGCAGCTGCGTGTACAGCACGCTCGATTCCGCCTGGATCGTCAGGTCGTCGTCGCCGGCCGCGATGAACATCGGCACGCGCCAGCTACGCGCGAAATAGCCGCGCATCAGCGCCGGGTAGTTGAGCTCGTGCCACACGCGCGAGTCGAACTGCCGGTCGCCGAACACGCCGACATAGCGCGCGGCGGAATTCAGCGGCGGCTCGTTCGCATAGATCGCGGGGCTCAGCAGCATCGCGCCGCAGAACAGGCCGGGTTCGAGCAGCGAGAAGCGCAGCGCACCGAAGCCGCCCATCGACACGCCGCCGATCGCGCGGCCCGCGCGCTGGTTCGACACCGCGAAGTGCGCTTCGACTTCGGGCAGCAGGTCGTTGAGGAGCGCGCTCTGCATCTTCTCCTTGCGGTCGACGTACCAGTCGGTGCCGCCCTGCGGCATCACGATCACGACGGGCGGAATCTCGCGGCGCTCGATCAGTGTGTCGGTGGTGGCCTGCAGCCGGCCCTGCGTGATCCAGTCGTTCGCGTTGCCGGCATTGCCGTGCAGCAGGTACATCACCGGGTAGCGCGCGCCTTCCGGGTTATAGCCGGGCGGCAGGTAGACCGTGTACGACCAGTCGCGCTTCAGCGATGCCGACCGGAACGTGCGCAGCACGACGCTGCTGCCCGGATTGACCGGCGGCTCTTGGGCGGCCGTGACCTGGGCTGCCTGCGTGGCCAACGGCGGCGCGGGCGACACCGTCGGCGCGGGCGGCGTGGCGCGGGCGGTGGCGATGGAGCCGGCGATCAGGGCGGCGGCGAACGGTAGGGCGAGTCGGCGCATGGCGAATCGTTTCAGGAGAGGCGCCGGCTATCGTAGCAGCGGCGCGTGACGGCGCGGCGCATCATTGCCGCGAACGGAACGGCAGCCGCGCGACGAGCGGCCCGTAGAGTTTGGCGACGAGATACAGCAGGCCCATCGCGACCGCATCGGCGGTCAGGCCGAGCGGCACGTCGAGATAGCCTTCGGTCGCCTGGTAAAGCAGCGAATCGACCGCGAGCGAGATGCCGGTGCCCGCGACGAAGCACAGCAGCCCCTGCCGGCCGATCGTGCCGATCCACGGCATCGCGTGCGCGACCTTCTTCATCCAGCCGAGGTGCACGAGCTTGGCCGCGAGCCACGCGATCGCGAGGAAGTTCACGAGCCGCAGCGCGCCGAGATTCTGCTTGATCGACGGATCGGTCGGGAACGGCTCGATGCGCAGCCGGTAGTACGCGCCGGCGGCGACGATCGCGAGCGAGGCGGCCGTGAGCAGCCAGCCCTGCGGCTTGGGTGCGAGCGTCTGGTAGACGGGCTGGCAGCGCGCGATCACGCCGAGCACGAACAGGAACTGCCACGCGAACGGGTTGAAGTCCCACGGCGCGCCTTCGACGGTCGGCAAAAAGCGCGCGACGTGCGGCGCCGCGTACCACAGCGATCCGCTGAACGCGAGCATCAGCCACGGCTGCGTGCGCGCGAGCGGCAGTGCGAGCGGGACGAGCAGCGCGAAGAACGCGTACATCGGCAGCACCGACGCGAGGTACGGCTGGCGGCGGAACAGCAGGATGTCGCGCAGTGCGGCGAGCGGCTTGTGGAGCAGGCCGTCGAGGTCGTTGGTCGGCATGTTCGGGCCGTCGATCGCGAACGCGCTCAGCGCGGCCGTGATCAGCAGCATCAGGCCGGCCGTCACGAGGAACGCGCGGTAGATCTCGAACGCGCGCCGGATGAAGCGCTGGCGCGCGGCGGCCTCGTCGTGCCGCTCGGCGAGCGAGTTGTACGCGATCGCGGTCGCGAAGCCGCCGAGGAACACGAATACCTCGGCCGCGTCGCACAGCGCGTACGCGTGCAGCGTCACGCGCGACAGGATGCTGCCGCCGATGTGGTCGACGACGATGACGAGCAGCACGAGGCCGCGGAAGAAATCGAGCTCGGCGTAGCGGCCGGCCCGGGCAGGCGCGGTCATCGGACCGCCGCCCGGCGCGGGCCGCGTGCGCGGCCGGCACACGCCGCGCATGAATCTGGGTGAAGCATGACTTCGTGAAGAAATGGCGAACGGATGCGCATTGTGCCACCGATGCGGCGCCTATCGGGTTTACGCGGATGGCGGGCCGTTTCGCCGCTGCCGACAAGCCCGGTCAGGCTGTCGGCGCAACGGGGCAGTTGGGAGAGCGCAACGCTTTGCGCGCGGTTTCCTTACCCCGATGGACGGACGGTTTGCGACGTGACACCATTTTGTCGTTACGCGGCCGCACACCGCGTCGTCCGCCCTGCGGGCCACCTACAAAACAGACCAAACATTCGCCGGGCGCTCGGCCCGCCCGGCCCTCGGCTCCGGAGAACCGTCATGAAGAAGCACGTCATTTTTGCCGCCGCGCTCGCCGCTTTCGCCGCGCCGGCCTTTGCCCAGAACAGCGTGACGCTGTACGGCCTGATCGACGAAGGCTTCAATTACACGAACAACGTGAACGTCAATGGGGTCGGAAAGACGAATTACCAACTCGCGAGCGGTTTTGCGCAGGGCAGCCGCTGGGGCCTGAAGGGCAGCGAGGATCTCGGCGGCGGGCTCAAGGCGATCTTCACGCTGGAAAACGGTTTCGACGTGAACAACGGCCGGCTCAACCAGGGCGGCCGCATGTTCGGCCGCCAGGCGTTCGTCGGGCTGAGCGAGTCGCGCTTCGGCACGCTGACCTTCGGCCGCCAGTACGATTCCGTCGTCGACTATCTCGCGCCGCTGACCGCGAACGGCAACTGGGGCGGCACGCTGTTCTCGCACCCGTTCGACAACGACAACACGGACAACTCGTTCCGCGTCAACAACACGGTCAAGTACGCGAGCGCCGACTGGAACGGCCTGACGTTCGGCGGCACGTACAGCTTCAGCAACAGCACCGGTTTCTCGAACAACCGCCAGTACAGCATCGGCGCGCAGTATTCGCTGGCCGGGCTGCAGGTCGCGGCCGCCTACCTGCAGGCGAACAACCCGGGCGTCGGCAGCGCGGGCGCGATCGCGGCCGACGACGCGAACTTCGTCGCCGACCGCCTGCGCATCTTCGGCGGCGGCGTCAACTATACGTTCGGCCCGGCAACGGTCGGCTTCGTCTATACGAAGACGGACGTGAAGAACCCGGTGTCGACCGTCTACCTGCCGGCCTCGACGTTCGCCGGCCTCGGGCTGACCGCGACGAAGTTCCAGAACTTCGAGATCAACGGCAAGTACCAGCTCACACCCGATTTCTATCTCGGCGCGCAGTACGTGTACACGGACGGCAAGTTCGATGCCGCGGCCGGCTCGTTCAAGCCGAAGTACCACACGGTCGGCCTGATGGCGGACTACAGCCTGTCGAAGCGCACCGACGTCTATCTGCAGGGCGCGTGGCAGAAGGTCGGCGGCGACAAGACCGGCACGGCGGCCGACGGCGGCTACGTCGTCGGGACGGACGGCCCGTCGTCGTCGTCGAACCAGTTCGCGGTGCGCGCCGCGATCCGCCACAAGTTCTGACCGGGCGGCGGCCGGGGCCGAGTGCCCCGGTGCCGGTCGTCAGTTCGGCTGGCGCATGCCGCCGAGCGTTTCCGCGAGCCAGTCGACAAAGATCCGCACGCGCGGCGCGAGATGGCGCCCGTGCGGGAACACCACCGATACGGGCAGCGGCTCGGCATGCCATTCCGGCAGCACCTCGACCAGCGAGCCGTCGGCGAGCAGCGGCGCGAGCCCGTCGCGCGGCGCCTGGATCAGCCCGAGGCCCGCGAGACAGCACGCGAGATACGCCTGCGAGCTGTTGACCGACACGATGCTTTGCATCTTCACCGTGTGCAGCTCGCCCGTATCCATGTCCGCATATTCCCAGTCCAGCTCGCGGCCCGTGCGGCTCGAGAAATAGCCGACCGCGACGTGGTCGGGCAGCTCGTCCGGTGATCTCGGTGTGCCGTGGCGCGCGAGATACGCGGGCGACCCGCAGTTGATCTGCGCCATCTCGCCGATGCGCCGCGCGACGAGCGACGTGTCGGACAGCACGCCGACCCGCACCGCGCAGTCGATGCCGTCGGAGACGAGATCGACGAAGCGGTCGGTCGTGCTGATCGAGACGCGCAGGCCGGGGTAGCGCGCATGAAAATCCGGCAGCGCCGGGATCACCTGGTTCAGTGCGAAGCGCTCGGGCAGGTCGACGCGGATCACGCCGCGCGGCGACGCGCGGGCGTCCTCGAACAGCGATTCCGCATCGTCGAGATCGGCCAGCAGCTGCACGCAGCGCTCGTAATAGGTCGTGCCCTCGGCGGTCAGCGCGACGCGCCGCGTCGTGCGCTGCAGCAGGCGGATATTCAGGTGCTTTTCCAGATACTGGACGGCGTTGCTGACCGTCGGGCGCGGCAGTTGCAGTTGCTCGGCCGCTTTCGTGAAGCTGCCGAGATGGGCGACGCGCGCGAAGATGCGCATTGCTTGCAGATGGTCCATGCGGGGTGGGGCGTCGGCGGGTTGGAACAGGCTCCATTGTTAATCAGCGTCGAATGGTTTGGTGGAGCGTTTCGCGTTTATCGCGCGCCGCGATGCGCCGACAATCCGGTCCACCCACTCACCACTGAAGGAAATGGACATGGACACGCGTCAACTGGGCCGCACGGGCCCGCAGGTTTCGGCGCTCGCACTCGGCTGCATGGGAATGTCGGATTTCTACGGGCCGGCCGACCGCGACGAAAGCATCGCGACGCTGCACGCGGCGCTCGACAGCGGGATCACGATGCTCGACACCGGCGATTTCTACGGGATGGGCGACAACGAGATGCTGATCCGCGACGCACTGCGCGGCCGGGCGCGCGACCAGGTGCTGATCAGCGTGAAGTTCGGCGCGCTGCGCGATCCGGCCGGCGGGTTTGCCGGCTACGACGCGCGGCCCGACGCGATCCGGAACTTCGTCGCGTATTCGCTGAAGCGGCTCGGCACCGACTACATCGACATCTACCGGCCGTCGCGCGTCGATCCGGCCGTGCCGATCGAGGAGACGATCGGCGCGATCGCCGATCTCGTGAAGGCCGGGTACGTGCGCCATATCGGGCTGTCCGAAGCCGGCGCCGATACGATCCGCCGCGCGGCGGCCGTCGCGCCGATCTCCGACCTGCAGATCGAATACTCGCTGCTGTCGCGCGGTATCGAGGCCGAGATCCTGCCCGCGTGCCGCGAACTCGGGATCGGCGTGACGGCCTACGGCGTGCTGTCGCGCGGGCTGCTCGGCGGCCGCTGGAGCGCCGCGCGGCAGGGCGAGCGGGATTTCCGCGCGGCGAGCCCGCGCTTCCAGGGCGAGAACCTCGCGCACAACCTCGCGCTCGTCGATGCGCTGCGCGCGATCGCCGACGAGAAGGGCAGCAATCCGGCCCAGGTCGCGATCGCGTGGGTGCTGTCGCGCGGCGCCGACATCGTGCCGCTGATCGGCGCGCGCAAGCGCACGCAACTTCAGGATGCATTGCACGCGCCTGAATTGCAACTAACGGTCAATGATCTCGCACGCATCGAAGCGGCGGTTCCCGCCGGGGCGGCTGCCGGTGACCGCTATCCGGCCGCACAGATGGCTCACCTCGACAGCGAGCAGGCACGGGGGTAATCCATGGGGCCTGAACGGCGGGCCTGACAGGCCCGTCCGACAGGCCCTAGCCAGCCTCAGGCAAAACCAGATGGCGGGCGGGCCGACGGCGGTTCACCATCGGCGCCGTACTCGACCAGACGGAACGCCCTCCATGCAAACTTATACGCTGACGATCATCGTGCTGGTTTTCCTGCTGGCCGGCGCGGTGAAGGGAATGATCGGGCTCGGCCTGCCGACGATCGCGATGGGGCTGCTGACGCTCGCGATGCCGCCGTCGGCCGCGGCGAGCCTGCTGCTCGTGCCGTCGTTCATGACCAATGTGTGGCAGTTGTGGCTCGGCCCTTCGTTCGGGCCGCTGCTGCGCCGGCTGTGGCCACTGCTCGCCGGTCTCGCGATCGGCACGCTGACGGGTGGGCTGCCCGCGCTCGCGGCCGGCAGCACGTGGACGCATGCGGCGCTGGGCGTGGTACTGATCGCCTACGGGCTGTGGGGGCTGGCCGCCGCGCGGCTGCCCGCGCCGGGGCGTCACGAAACATGGCTGTCGGCCGTGGTCGGTTACCTGACGGGCGTCGTGACGGCCGCGACCGGCGTGTTCGTCGTGCCGGCCGTGCCGTACCTGCAGGCGCTGCGGCTGTCGAAGGACGACCTGATCCAGGCGCTCGGGCTGTCGTTTACCGCATCGACGATCGCGCTCGGCTTGCAGTTGCGCGTGACGGGCGCGCTGCAGACGGTCGATCTCGGCGTGTCGGCGCTCGCACTCGTGCCGGCGCTGGCCGGAATGGCCGGCGGGCAATACGCGCGGCGCGTGATGAGCGAGAAGGCGTTCAGGCGCAGCTTCTTTGTCGGGCTGATTGCGCTCGGCGCGTACATGGCCGCTTCGGGCCGGCTGTGAGCCAGCCTCGTCGAGGCGCGTGATGCTCGCTGGCCCGAACGTCCCGAAGCCGGTTTCTGCTGCCGGCTTCGGGAACCGTCACGGGATGGTGGTTACACCGCTCAGGCCGGATCGGCGTATTTCAGCGTCCAACCGAACGTGCGGGTCGCGCCCGCGCCGAGCGCAAACGGCTTCGTCGTGCACGCGAAGTTCGAATGCAACTGGCCGATCGGCGTCGTCGACAACGGATTCGTCGTGCCGTTCACCGTGTCGAAGGCGGACAGCACGCAGTTGTCGAACCCGGACGCCGCATAGCCGGTCGCGGCGCTGTTCGCGTACGTGACCGACACACCGTCGCCGTTGGCCTGCGTGGACGCGAAATCCGCGAACGACGTGAAGTCCGTCTCGACCGACAGGTTGCCGGCGAGCGTACCCGAACTCAGCGTATCGCTGCGCGCGACCGTGCCGTGCGCGAACGTCAGCACCGTATGCACCTGCAAGCCGAGATCGGTCGTGTACGCCGCGTTCTTCGACGCGAGGCGGAACTTCGTCGTATCGAACGACACGATTACCTGGCCGTTGGCCTGCTGCACGTTCAGGTTCTTGTAGTACGTGACGGGAATGTAGGTCTTCCCGTTGTACGACACCTGCGGCACCAGCAGCGCGTAGCCGAGATCGGTCGTGCCGTAGATCAGCTTGTCGGAGAACGGCACCGGGTAGTAAGGCGTGAACGAGTTGTAGTCGGGCGCCTGGCTGAGGTTCAGGTTGATCACGCGCCGGCCGTCGCGCACGGTGAGCAGCGCCGCGCTGTACGGGTGCGCGGTGTCGCCGGGCTGGTTGTACCAGGTGAGCGTGTAGCGCGGCAGCGCGTCGAGCCACGCGTTATAGTCCGCATCGGCCATCGGCGCCTTGCCGCCGAAGCCGAGCTTGTTCCACCACGCATTCACGTACAGATACTGGTGCAGCAGGCTGAAGTTCTCGCCCATCACGCGCGGCTTGCCGCGATACGCGTCCGTGCCGCGGCCCTTGACCCACATGTTCACCGACGGCGTCGGCAGCGACGGGTCGTACCAGTAGGTGTCGAAGCGATTCGCGGCCCGGTAGATAAACGCGTACGCGACCTGCTTCTCCTGGTCGGACAGCACGCCGGCGTTGGCCGCGGCCGTCAGCACTTCCATGAACGCGGAATCGCCGTACGGGCCGATCGAGCGGCCGTAGTTGAAGCCCTGGCCGTTGGTGTTCAGTTGCGGCAGGATCAGGTCGACCGACTTGCGCAAATAGCCCTTCAGTTCCGGCGTGAGATTCGCTTCGTTACCCATCTCGAACGTGCGCTCGACCACTTCGCCGATCAGCAGCGTGCTGTAGCGGTCGAAGCGGGCCTGGTCGTAATAGGTCGTGTGCGTGTTCGACGCTTCGTCCGAGAATCCGCCCGACGAATCCTTGCGGATGTGGTTCGTGAGCGTGTACAGCAGCGCGTCGCGTGCGCCCATCGTCGCGACGGACGGATCGGTCGCCGACGCGAACGACGGGCTGCTCCAGCCGAGCTTCTGCCGCAGCCCGGCGATTCCGTAGGACACCGCATAGTAGTTCTGTGCGGTGTTGAGCGACGCGATGTCGATCGGCGTGCCGGCGGCCGGGCACGTGCTGGCCTTGCCGCTCGCGTCGGGGCCGAACATGTCGCAGAAGGTGAGCCGCTGCTGCAGCGTCGCGAGCATTGCGTCGCTGAAGACTTCGTTGAGCATCCCGTGCGCCTTCAGGTTGTTCAGCGCGACCAGGTAGTAGTACTCGCCCCACGACGTATTCGCATACGAGTAGTTGCCGCCCGACTGCGCCATCATCGCGGTCGTGATCGTCTGGTACGTCGCGAGGTAGCTCGCGTATTGCGGGTCGCCCTTCGACTTCATGTCGATCAGGATGTACGACAGGCCGAGCGCGAGCTTGCCGGGCAGGAATTTGTCGCCGGTGTTCGTGTCGAGCACGTGCACCGGCGTGCCGTCGCCGAGATCCATCACGACCTGCGTGAAGTCGGGCGATTTCCGGATCAGGTCGAACAGCGCGCGCATCTGGCCCATCATCGTGACGGGAATGTTCGTGCCGGCCGGCACGCTGGTATCGGGCGCGCCGTAGACGAGCGCTTGCAGCGAGTTCGCCGCGAGCGCGGGTGTCGAAGACGGGGGCGGCGACGGCGGCGGCGTGTCGGTCACGTCGTTGCCGCCGCACGCGCTGACGAACAGGACGGAAAGGGCGCTGAGCGCGGCGCCGAACGCGAATCTGCTGCGCGGATGCATTGTGTCTCCAGTTTGAATAGTGATGAAGGACGGGCAGGTTGTGACCGTTGCCGCGCTCGACGCCCGTACCTGACCTCCGCCTTGCAACCCTGTTCCCTGACGACGGATGGCCTGAATCACAACTCGAGCGGGCAAGCGTTCTCCCTGCGCGGGCCGTGACCGGCGTCGCGCTGATGCATTGGAAAACGTTTTCCTAATTTAGGCATCGATCGGCGTGATGTCAATGAACTTTCACGCCGGAGGCGCAGGTAAAAACCCGGATAGTGGGAACGGAAGGGGTGGAGGAGAGATCGGAATTTCGCGGAAATTGCGGGGGATTTCTTCGTTTATTGGTGCGGCGCGGCACGGGGTGCAGGCGTGAATGCGGCAGGCGGGAAGGTTGTCTTGCTACGCGCTCTCGATGGATATTGAGAGAAAACGTTATCCCTAGTGATCGAAATGAATCAGGCCGGTGCTGCTAAAGCCGTGCGTCGATCGCCGCGTTGTCGGCCACTGGCCAGTCCTGCCGGTTCAGGCAGTCGATATAGCGCGGTAGCGGGTGGTAAGAGCGCTGTCGGTCATGGCCGTGCCCCCATGTGCCGATGGGGTAGATCGAATGCGGCGCGCTTCACCGCGGCGTTGCTCCGCCGGACAAAAACGCGACGAACTCCCGCGTGTACTTCGGCAATGCATCGAACGACCGCGCGCAGAGCGTCAGCTTTCGGTGGCTCCACGGATCGGACAACTCGACGAGCCGCACGTCCAGCGTCTGCATCGCACGCTCGGCCGCGTGCCGCGACACGATGCCGATGCCCACGCCGCTCGCGATCACGCGGCAGATCGCATCGAAGCTTTTCAGTTGCACGCGATAGCGGATCCGCTTGCCGAGCGCGCGCGCCTGGTCGGCGAGATGCACCTGCAGCGCGCTGCCGTCGGTAAGGCCGATGAAATCGGCATCGGCGATCGCGTCGAACGCGACCTTGTCGTGCGACGCGAGCGGATGCGCGGCCGGCACGACGGCGATCAGCCAGTCTTCGCGGAACGGCTTCTGTTCGAGCCCGCCGAGCCCGACCGAATCGGCAACGATGCCGACCTCGGCGGTCTTGTTGCGGATCGCATGCACGATCTCCTGGCTCGAGCGCTCCTCGACGCTGATCGACAGCTTCGGATGATGCGGCAGGTAGTCGGCCAGCGCGTCGGGCAGGTATTCGCTCAACGACGCCGTGTTGCACAGCAGCCGGATGTGGCCGCGCAGCCCCTGCCCGTATTGCTGCAGTTCGCCGCGCATGTGGTCGATCTGCTGCAGCACGGTGCGCGCGTGGTGTTCGAGCGCGCGGCCGGCATCGGTCGCCTGCACGCCCGACTTGGTCCGGTGCAGCAGTGGCACGCCGAGCTCGTCCTCCATGCCGCGGATGCGCTCGCTCGCGGCCTGCAACGTGATGTGCGTGCGCTCGGCGCCGCTCGTGATCGTGCCGGCCTCGCAGATGTTCAGGAAGAGCCGCAGGTCGGTCAGGTCGAAGCGCATGATGGGCGGGGAGCGATGGCGTTGGAATGGCCGATAACTTAGCAGGAACCGCAGTGTCGGTCTCAGGCGGAGCCTGAGGCCCGATTCGGCGGTTCCGCATTTTCGGGGCACGATCGATGCCCGATCATGGCCGCATCTCGACCGGGGAGCCCGTCATGCAGATCGATTCGTCGTGGGGAGTGTCGTTCAAGATCGCGTTGCATGTGTTGTTCCTGTGCATCGGCATCGCGTGGGCCTGTTCCGAATTCGTCGCATGGTTGCGTTGAGCGCGGCGGCACACTCCTATTGAAATCAATCCGCCATAGTCTGCCGAGACGAAAATTCTTCCGTTTTTACGTGAAAAGACCATCAAGTTTTTCGGGATCGGACCGTATTACCGGTAGTGAATGCCGGCCGGCGTCCGGTTCGTGATCGTTTGTCATCATTGTTTGCATCCGGTTACACGTCGGCTGTTCCGTTTTTGAGATGCTTGAAAGATTGTCAAATCGGAGTTGATCGTCCATGAAAACGCGCGAGATTTGCCGCAACGCGGCGTGGCTGCCGGGCCTGGCCGCCGTGCTCGTCATGGCCGGTTGTGCAAATACGCAGTCCGTCCCGCCGAGCGACACGCTGGCGGGGCAGTCGTCGCCGTCGAGCCAGCCCGTCGCTGCGCCGTCGGCCGCCACACCGCCGCCGGCGCCGATTCTCGTCGCGCAAAAGTACGTCGTGAAGCGCGGCGACACGCTGACGGGCATCGCGTCCGCGAATGGCTGCAGCGTTGCCGACCTGCGCACCTGGAACAAGCTGGGCGCGAACGGCAAGCTGCGCAAGGGGCAGGTGCTGCGCATCGTCAGGCAGCAGCCGCTGCCGCCGTCGGGCGCGGCCAGCACGCAGGCCGCCGCGCCGGCCGTCGCGAGCGGTGCGGTAGCCGGTAATCAGGCAACGGCACCGGCAACCGCATCGACGGCGAGCGACCGTCAGGTCGTCAAGGAAACGAAGCGGCATGCGGGCGGTGTCGCGCTCAAGTGGCCCGCAAACGGCAAGATCGTCGACGGGTTCCGGCCGGGGCAGAACCGCGGCATCCAGATCGCAGGCCGGCCGGGCGACCCGGTTCGTGCCGCGGCCGACGGCCGGGTGATGTACGCGGGCACCGGCCTGAACGATTACGGCAGCCTGATCATCGTTCAGCACAACGCGGATTTCCTGACCGCCTATGCGCACAATCGCAAGGTGCTCGTGAAGACGGGCGACATCGTGCGCCAGGGCGACGAGATCGCCGAGATGGGCGACATCGACAACTCGCGCGTCGCGCTGCTGTTCGAAGTGCGGCGCGACGGCAAGCCGGTGAATCCGATGCCGTACCTGCCTTCTTCGCAAGGATGAAGCCGGGCCGTTCTGCTGGAACGCGACGACGGTCGCTGCTAGGCTAGGGGCTGTTTGCGAGTCCCGCGCTTCGCGCGGGGCCGACGGGCGTCTCTCGGGGATGCGCGGCGAATGCCGTCGCGGGCCGGCCGTCGGCGTGAACGGGCGTGCATCGCCGATGCGCGCCCGTATTGCTTCGTGCCATCGTTTCCGACAGAACACACCTCATCCATGGAACACTCTCCGACACGCCGCTCGCTGTTGCTTGCCGCCGTTGCCGCACCGTTCGTCGCCGCGTGCACGTCCGCGCCAGTCGCCGACCAGGGGCGCGCCCACGCCGCGCAAGCCGAACTCGCCGCACTCGAGAAAGCGTCGAACGGCCGGCTCGGCATCGCCGCGCTCGATACGTCGAACGGCGTGCGCATCGCCCACCACGCGCGCGAGCGCTTTCCTCTGTGCGGCACGTATGCGGTCGTCGCGGCCGGCGCGATACTCGCGCGCGGCTCGCTCGACGCGTCGCTGCTGCCGCGCCGCATCCTGTACCGCCGCTACGAAGTCGTGTCGGGTTCGCCGATCACGGAAAGCCACGTCGACACGGGCATGACGATCGCGCAGCTTTGCGAGGCGATGCTGCGCTCGGGCGACAAGGGCGCGGGCAACCTGCTGATGGGCGTGCTCGGCGGCCCGCAGGCCGTCACGTCGTTCGCGCACGAGAGCGGCGACACGACGTTCCGCCTCGATCGCTGGGAACCCGAACTGAACAAGGCCGCGCCAGATGACGAACGCGACACGTCGACGCCGGTCGCGATGGTCGACACGCTGCAGCGGCTGCTGCTCGGCGACACGCTGCGCGAACCGCAGCGCGCGCAACTGACGGAGTGGATGGTCGGCGGCGCGCGCAGCGCGACCGGCATCGCGGCGGGCGTGCCGAGCGGCTGGCGCGTCGCGGACAAGGCCGGCACGGGCGGGTACGGCACGACGACCGACGTCGCGGTGCTGTGGCCGCCGTCGCGCGCGCCGATCGTGATGGCAGTGTCGTTCACGCAGCCGCAGGCCGACGCGGCGGCTCGCGCGGACGTCGTCGCATCGGCGGCGCGCATCGCGGCGGGTGCACTCGCCGCGACGGCCTGAGCGTCGCGCGCCTCGCGCAAAGCCGGCGTTTGGCTTATCGTGTCGGTCAGCGCGCGCCGGCGTCGGCGCGCGGACCTTCCGTTTCTTCTGCCTTTTCATGCGCCGACTTCCGCCCCTGCACGCGCTGCAGATATTCTCGACGGTGGCTCGCCACCGCAGCTTCACGCGCGCGGCCGAGCAGCTATGCATCACGCAGGGCGCGGTGAGCCGGCAGATCCAGACGCTCGAGGCGCATTACGGCTTTCCGCTATTCAAGCGCCATGCGAAGGGCCTCACGCTGACGGCGGAGGGCGAGCAGCTGCTGCCGGTGGTCAACGAGAGCTTCGCGCGGATCGAGGACATCTCGATGAAGCTCACGCGTCAGCGCACCGATCTCGCGCTGAAGGTGCCGACCTGCGTGATTCGATGGATGCTGCCGCGCATCATGCGCTTCCAGGGCGAGCATCCCGATCTCCATGTGCAGATCACGACCGCGTGGCAGCACGACGTCGATTTCTCGACCGAGCCGTTCGACGCGGCGATCGTCTACGGCACGTCGCCGGGCGCGGGGGTATTCGCGTTGCCGCTGTTCGACGAACGGCTGACGCCCGTGTGCGCGCCCGAGTTGCGGCAGGCGTCGCCGCTCGACGCGGTGGGCGATCTCGCGCGCCATACGCTGCTGCATCCGACTCGCGACCATCGCGACTGGCGTGCCTGGCTCGATCATGCGGGCGAGCGCGGCGTCGATCCCGCGCGCGGGCCGACCTTCGACACGCTCGATCTCGCGACGAACGCGGCGATGCAGGGCTTCGGCGTCGCGATCGGCGACGTGACGCTCGTCGACGACGACGTCAGCGCGCGCCGGCTCGAACGGCCGTTCGACATCGTGCTCGAGACCGGCGCACGCTACTTCTTCGTCTATCCCGAGAACATCGGCAACCAGCAGAAGATCCGCGCGTTCAGCGACTGGATCGCGCGCCATCGCGACTGACGTGTGGCCGCGCTGGCCCCGCCGCGTGCTGCGTGCCGCGAGCGCAACCGGTATTACTGGTACGTCACGACGGCGATCATTGGTGCGCGATTATTGCCCGGACGGTTCGGTAAAACGATTGCGCGCGAGGCCTGCGTAAAGGTCGTGGTCTTCAGCGAACGCTGGCTCGCCGCGTCGACGAACGCGATCTGGCCGGTCGCCGGCCGCGGGCAGTCGGGGCGCACGTTCGCACGAGCGGCGTCGGCCGCGTCGAGCGCGAACGAGCAGGGCGGCTCGACGATCATGCCGGAGAAGTAGATGGTGCCGGACGCACCGGCGGCAAAGGATGAGGACGTGGCCAGAAGCGAGCCGGCCAGGGCGAACGAGGCGGCGAACAGGCGATGCTTCATGACAGGCTCCAGAGAGGAAGCGCGTCGCAGCGGGGCCGCTCGGGTGGCAGTCCGTCAACGCTGCGATGCTGACTGCGTAAACGGCAAATCCATCGAGTCTCTTGAATGAAAAATTGGAAGTAATGGGAATAAGCAAACTGCGGCGTATTCCTTCAATCAATTTATCTCAAATTTGGGCGGCCGCAAGTTGGGGTAATGCCGGTGTAGTAGGCGGAGTGGGATGCTGCCGGCGGAAGCAGGCTGTTGCGGGTGAATCGTTGCGTAATCAACGAATCGGCAGTAGCCCGAATCGTCGTTCACCAAAAGAAAACGGCCGCTCGTGATGACGAGCGGCCGTTCTGCGTGATGCGGTGTGGCGGCGCGATCAGTTCATCCGCTTGCGCACCGCGCCGACGACCACCAGCAGCACGATCGCGCCGATGATCGATGCGACCCAGCCCGCACCCTGGCCCGGCGCGTACCAGCCGGCAGCGCGGCCGACGTAGCCTGCCACCAGCGAGCCGACGATGCCGAGCACGGCCGTCATCAGGATGCCCATCTTGTCGTCGCCGGGCTTGAGCGCGCGGGCGAGGAGGCCGACGATGAGCCCGACGACCAGGGTTTCGATGAATTGCAGCATGAACGCCTCCCTATTGCTGTTGATCTGTTGACGAAAGGAAATTGACCCGTGCGGCCCACAAGGGTTCCATGCGGCGGCAAGCCGGCGCGTGGCGTGCCGAGTATCGCATGCCGGCGCGGCGCGCAGATGTCAGGCGTGCGGTGCGCCAGTCACCGGTTCGAGACGGCGGTAGCCTTCGGTCGCTTGCAGCAGCGTGCGCGTGTAGTCGCGCGCGACCTGCCCGGCGCGCACGTCCTCGACCCGAAGCTGCTCGACGATCTCGCCATGCTGCATCACGGCGACGCGCTGGCACAGGAAGCCGATCACCGCGAGGTTGTGGCTGACGAGGATCATCGTCAGGTTGCGTTCGCGATGCAGGCGGCGCAACAGGTTCAGGATCTCGGCCTGCACGGATACGTCGAGCGCGGACGTCGGTTCGTCGAGCAGCAGCACGCGCGGCTCGACGATCAGCGCGCGTGCGATCGCGACGCGCTGCCGCTGGCCGCCCGATAACTGGTGCGGATAGCGGAAGCGGAACGCAGGGCCAAGGCCGACCTCGGCCAGCGCGCGGGCAATGCGCGCATCGGCGTCGCCGATCGCATGGATCGACAGCGGTTCGCGCAGCGTCTGGTCGACCGTGAAGCGCGGATGCAGCGACGCGTACGGATCCTGGAACACCATCTGCACGTGCCGGCGGAATGCTCGATCGAGCGTGCCGCCGACCGGCCGGCCGTCGATCGACAGGCTGCCGGCCGCGAGCGGCACGAGGCCCGTCAGCGCGCGCAGCAGCGTCGACTTGCCGGAGCCCGATTCGCCGACGAGCCCGAACACCTCGCCGTCGCGCACCGCGAAGCTCGCGTCGCGCACGGCGTCGACGTGACCCGTGCGGGTCGGGAAACGGATCGATGCGTGATCGACGTCGATCATCGTGCGGCCTCCTGGCGATCGGCGGGCGGGATGGAAGGCGGCGCGGGATCGAGCCAGGCCGGATCGCGCCGCAGCACGGGCAGTTCGTCCGGCGGGTTCGCGAGCGGCGGGTTCGCCGCGAGCAGCCCGCGCGTATACGGATGAGACGCGTCGCGCAGGTCGCGCGCGGCGCAGGTTTCGACCACGCGGCCCGCATACATCACCGCGACGCGATCGCAGAACGACATCACGAGCGGCAGGTCGTGGCTGATGAACATCAGGCCCGTGCCGTGCCGCGCGATCATCGCGTCGAGCACCGCGAGCACCTGCATCGACACCGCGACGTCGAGCGCGGACGTCGGTTCGTCGGCGATCAGCAGGCGCGGGCCGGTCGACACCATCATCGCGATCATCACGCGCTGGCCCATGCCGCCCGACAGCTCGTGCGGATACGCATCGGCGACGCGCGCCGGGTCGCGGATCTGCACGGCTGCGAGCGCATCGACGATCCGTTCGCGCAGCGCGCGGCCGCGCAGCCCGGGCTCGTGCAGCCGGAACGCTTCGCCCATCTGCTTCGCGACCGTCATCACCGGGTTCAGCGAATATTTCGGGTCCTGCAGGATCATGCCCATCTGGCTGCCGCACAGCCGCCGGCGTTCGCGCGGCGACATCGCGAGCAGGTCGTGGCCCGCGAAGCGCATCGTGCGCGCCGACCAGCGCGCGGCGTCGGGCAGCAGGCCGAGCAGTGCGCGGCCCGTCAGCGATTTGCCCGATCCCGATTCGCCGACGATGCCGAGCCGTTCGCCGGGCGCGAGCGTCAGCGACAGGTCGCGCACGGCATCGGACACGACGCCGTCGTGCCCGCGAAAGCCGATCTTCAGCCCGTCGATCTCGCAGAGCGGCGCGGGCGCGGTGGCGGAATTCATCGACATGTCACGCTCCATGGCGGGGATCGAAGACGTCGCGCAGCCCGTCGCCGAGCAGGTTGAACGCCAGGCTCACGAGCAGGATCGCGATGCCGGGCAGCGTCGCGACCCACCATGCGTCGAGCAGCACGTTGCGGCCCGACGCGACCATGAAGCCCCACTCGGGGCTCGGCGGCTGCGCGCCGAGGCCGAGGAAACCGAGGCCCGCGACGGTCAGGATGATGCCGGCCATGTCGAGCGTCGCGCGCACGATCACCGACGACATGCACAGCGGCACGATGTAGCGCAGCAGGATGCGCGGGCCCGATGCACCCTGCAGCCGCGCGGCATGGATGTAGTCGGCCTGCGCGATGCGGATCGTCTCGGCGCGCGCGAGCCGCGCATACGCGGGCCATGCGGTGATCGAGATCGCGACGACCGCATTGATCACGCCGGGCCCGAGCGCGGCCGCGAATGCGAGCGCGAGCACGATCTTCGGGAACGCGAGCGCGACGTCGGTGATGCGCATCAGCACGCTGTCGACGAAGCCGCCGCAATAGCCGGCCGTCGTGCCGATCAGCAGGCCGATCGGCACGACGATCACGACGACGAGCAGCGCGATGCCGAGCGTGAGGCGCGAGCCGGCGATCAGCCGCGAGAGAATGTCGCGGCCGAGCTGGTCGGTGCCGAACCAGTGCGACGGCGAGCCGGGCGGCAGCAGGCGGTCGGACAGCACCTGGCGCAGCGGATCGTGCGGCATGATCAGCGGGCCGACGATCGCGACGACGATCAGCGCGACGAGGATCGCGAGCCCGAACAGGTTGAGCGGATTCGTGGCGAAACGGCGCCAGCGTCGGTACGCGAGGCCGAGCGCGGCCTGCGAGCGCGACGCGGGTGCATCGGAAAGCAGCCACGCGCGCAGTGTGAGGCGCTCGGCGTTCATGATTGGACGACTTTCGGCATGGGCGATGAAAGAAGCAGGGTGGAAGCGGTCATGTCGACACGGCCCTCAGCGCGCACGCGGATCGAACACGCGGTACAGCGCGTCGGTCAGCAGGTTGACGGTGATGAACATCGCGCCGATCACGAGCGTCGCGCCGAGCACCGCGTTCATGTCGGCGTTCAGCAGCGCGCCGGTCAGGTACGAGCCGAGCCCCGGCCACGCGAACACGATCTCGGTCAGCACCGAGCCTTCGAGCAGGTTGCTGTACGTGAGCGCGATCACCGTGAGCAGCGGCACCGCGATGTTGCCGAACGCATGCCGCCAGATCACGCGGCGCTCGGACAAGCCCTTCGCGCGCGCGGTGACGATGTATTCCTGGCTCAACTGATCGAGCATGAACGAGCGCGTCATGCGGCTGAGATACGCGACCGAGTAGTAGCCGAGGATCGCGGCCGGCAGCGCGATGTGCGACACCGCGTTGCGGAACACGTCCCATTCGCCGGCGAGCGCCGCGTCGAGCAGCAGGCTGCCGGTGCGCGGATCGACCATCCCGTCGTACACGGGATCGAGCCGGCCGGGCCCGCCGACCCAGTGCAGCCGTGCGTAGAACAGCAGCAGCCCCATCAGCCCGAGCCAGAACACCGGCACGGAATTGCCGATCAGCCCGACGAAGCGCGCGATGTGATCGATCGGCCGGTTGTGCTTCACGGCGGCCGCGACGCCGAGCGGCACGCCGATCGCGATGCCGATCAGCGTCGCGATCGTCGCCAGTTCGAGCGTGGCCGGGAACACGCGCTTGATGTCGTCGAGCACGGGGTTCGCGGTCAGCAGCGACACGCCGAGGTTGCCGTGCAGCACGTCGCGCGCGTAGATCAGGAATTGCGTGACGAGCGGCTTGTCGAGCCCGAGCGCGATGCGTTCGGCCGCATACGCGTCGGCCGACGCGCGATCGCCGAGGATCGCGAGCACGGGGTCGATCGGCACCTTGCGGCCGATCACGAACGTCAGCGCGAGCAGCCCGGTGAACGTGACGGCGAGCGTGAGCGCCCAGCGCAGCCCGCGCAGTGCCCAGCGCACGGCCGGGCGCCGCGCGGGCAGCGTGCGCAGTGCTTCGAGGGAGGAGGCGGGAGTCGACATGCGGCGAATCTTATTGCTTCTTCAGGTTACGGTACGACACGAGATCGTTGATCGGCCCGACTTCGAGCCCGTTCACGCCGGGCCGCGTCGCCACCTGCGCGACTTTCTCGAACATGATCACGAACGGCGAGCGCGCGAGCACTTCCTTCTGCATCCCCTGGTAGAGCTGTGCGCGTTTCGCGGCGGTCGGTTCGGCGAGCGCGGTGTCGGTTTGCTTCGTGAGCTGCGGGATGTCCCAGCTGTTGCGCCAGGCCAGCATTTTATAGCTCGACTTGTCGGAATTGTCCGGATTCCACGCAAAGCCCTGCGCGTTGCTGTGCGGATCGATGTAGTCGGCCGACCATTCGCCGATGTAGATGTCGTGCTGGCGCGCGCGGTATTTCGCGAGCGTCTGCTTGTTGTCGCCGGGGATCAACTGCACCTTGATGCCGGCCTGCGCGAAGTTTGCCTGCACGGCCTGTGCGATCTCGGTGTACGGATAGTCGTTGCGCACGTCCATCGTCACCATGAAGCCCCCGGGCACGCCGGCCTTCGCGAGCAGCGCCTTCGCCTTCGCGACGTCGAGCTTGTACGGGTTCGTGTTCAGCGTGCCGAGGAAGCCTTCGGGCAGGAAGGTCTGGTGCACCTTGTAGGTCGTCTTCACGACATTGCCCTGGATACCGGCATAGTCGACGAGCCACTTCAGCGCTTCCTGCACGTCGGGCTTCGCGAGCGTCGGGTTCTTCGTGTTCAGGCCGAGATACAGCAGCGTCGCCTGCGGTGACGCCGCGACCTTCGCCTTGCCGGATTTCACGACGGAAGCGAGATCGTCGGGGCTCAGGTCGCGTGCGGCATCGACGTCGCCGTTTTCCAGCAGCAGGCGCTGGCTCGCGGCTTCGGGCACGTGGCGCAGCACGATGCGCTTCATCGCGAGCGGCAGCCGGTAGCCGTCGAAACGCTGCAGCACGATGCTGTCGCCGGCCGTCCACTTGACCAGCTTGTACGCGCCGGAGCCGGCCTCGTTGGTCTTCAGCCATGCGTTGCCGAAGTCGCTGCCCTGCTGGTGCGACAGCAGCAGCTTCTTGTCCAGCACCGACGCGGGCCATGAGCCGAGCACGTTCAGCACGAACGTCGGCGCGTATTTGCGGTCGGTCGTGACCGACACCGTCAGGTCGTCGAGCTTCTTCACGTTCGCCGCGACGTTCTCCTTCGTGAGGCCGATGCCGGTCAGCACGGCGGCCGGGCCCTTGTCGAGCAGCACCGCGCGCTGGATCGACCATGCGGCGTCGTCGGCCGTCAGCGGGTTGCCAGAATGGAACTTGAGACCGGGGCGCAGCTTGAACGTATAGGTCAGCCCGTCGGTGCTCACCGTCCACGATTGAGCGACATCGCCGTTGAATTTCGACGGATCGCGCAGGTCGACGCGCACGAGCCGGTCGTACGTGTTCGCGACGTACTCCTCCGGCACCAGCTCGTAGATCTCGCCCGGGTCGAGCGTCGTGAATTCGTCGAGCAGCGTGGCCATCACGAACAGGTCCTTCGGCGTTTCCGCGTACGCAGCGGAAAGCGGAACGGCGGCGAGAACGGACGCGGCGGCCAGCGCCGCGACGAGCCGAGATGTCAGGGGTTTCATGTGCGCTCCATCGTGAGGTGAACGTGCAATGGGTGAACGTAAAACGGCAACGGGACGTGCATCACATCAGGCGCCACGGGCCGCTCGCCGCGTTGTCGATCGGTGGCAACGCGTGCGAACCGGGCAGTTCGTAGTGCCACCATTCGCTGTCGATATGCGCGAAGCCGGCCGCGTGCATCACGCCGAGCAGCAGCAGGCGGTTGCGTTGCACGGCTTCGGGCAGCCCCGCGTGAAAGTGGCCGGACGCGGCGACCATCTCGTCGAAGCCCGTGCCCATGTCGAGCGGCTCGCCGTTCGCGCCGACCAGCGTCAGGTCGAGCGCGGTGCCGCGGCTGTGATTCGAGCCGCGGCCGAGATCGGCGATGAAGTTCGGATCGGGCAGGAAATCCCACAGCACCTGCTGCGCTTGCGGCGGCCGGTACGCGTCGTAGATGCGCAGCGTGAAGCCGGCCTGCGCGGCGACGTCGACCGCGCGGCGCAATGCGGCTTCGGCCGGCTCCAGCAGCAGGCAGTGCGCGCGGCGGTAGATCGGCTTGCCGGTCAGGTTGCGGTCGGTCGCGTAGACGAGATCGATGTCGACGCGATGCGCGGCTGGCGTGATTTCGACGAGGCGGTGGTCGTTCATCGGCGGTTCAGGTTCGTTCAGGCTCGCTCAGGATTCGAATTGGTCGAACGTGTGCTGCAGTTCGCGGTTGCGCGCGACGCGCCGGTCGATCGCAGGGCCGAGGCGGTCGACGACGGCCGTGATCAGCAGGTTGAACAGGCAGGTGAGCGGCGCGAGCGAATCCCAGAACTGGCCCACGTCGGTCTTCACCTGCAGCAGGTCGGCCGGCCATTCGCGCGCCCACGGGCACGAGAGATCGGTGACCAGCGCGAACGGCTGCCCGCGCTCGGCCGTCGCCTGGCAATAGCGGCGTGCGCTGCGCGAATACGCGCGCGTGTCGGTGACGATGCAGTACGGCCGATCGAATTCGGAGTTCAGCGAATCGACGTACGAACCCGACTGGCCGTCGGAATAGAACACGCGCGGGCGCAGGTATTCGAGGTAGCTGCTGAACGCGTTGCTGATCCCGCGCGTCGACTGGATGCCGAGGATGAACACGGCGTCGGCATGCGCGATGCGGTCGGCGACCTGCGCGAACACCGGGCCTTCGGCGAGCCGGTACACGTGGCGGATCGCATCGAGCTCGCGTTCGAGCGACGACGCGAGCGTACCGTCGCTGCCGCTGCCTTCGGCCGGTTGCGCGCCGGCGACGCGGCGGTATTCGTCGAGCCGGTCGGTGATCATCCACGGGCGATCGCCGCCGCCGCGCAATTCCCGCTTCAGGTCGTCGAGATTGCGGTAGCCGACGCTGCGCAGGAAGCGTCCGACCGAGATGCCGCTCGTGCCGGCCTGCTGCGCGATCTGGTCGGCCGTCTCGAGCCCGAGCCGGTCGAGGTTCGCGAGCATGTAGCTCGCGATGCGCTTGGCGGTCGGCGTCAGCTCGGCATAACGGGATTCGACGGTACGGGCGAACGCGCAGGTCATCGGCTGTTAGATCGTTGTCGTCTGATGATCGAATGTCATCCATCTAACAAAACCAAAATCATTCGCGCCAGCGGATAAAAACTATGGTGTGGGGATGGGTGATAGGGTCGGAAACGCGTTCAAGGGGCGGGTGAGGGCGTGCAAGGGTACGTTTTATGTCTGTCAGGCATATCTTGCGTTTATGCCTGTGAGGAATAATTTGCGTTTATGCCTGGCGTTACACGTCTGGATTTCCTCTTGTCGCCATCCGAGGCACCGCGACCGGACGCGGTCGTATTTCAACATTCACCGTACCTGACCGATTCGCCGACATCCGTCGCCGCCCTGCATCCCTCCGCACCGCAATAATTACAAAATTAAAGTCGATCAGATTAAATCATTAATTCAGGTTAATAATTCATTTAAGTTTTGCGGCGATTTGGATTTAACTTGCGTGACGGGATGTTCGATTTTCGATAATCCGAAAAACGGCAATTGTTCCGTAATGGGAATTCGCTCAATCGCAAGAATGAAGAGGAAATCATGACGAATCTTTCTCGACGCAAGATGCTGGCGGGTACGGCTGGCGCCATTGCCGCCGCGGGTATCGCCGTATCGGCCAAGGCCGCCTCGTTCGGTAATCCGGACAACCCGCCGGAAGGCGCGATGAATGCGCGTAACCGTCAGAGCCTGACCGACCCGGGCCCGAAAAATCCGGCAATCGCCAACCAGTTTCCGTCTTTTCAGGATCCGCCGGCCACCGATATCAACGGGATGCCATTATTCTGGGCGTCTTTCAATAATGCCCATAAACGAATTCAAAATGGCGGGTGGGCGCGCGAAGTCACGCAGGACGATTTTGCCATTTCGGAAACCATTTCCGGCGTCAACATGCGCCTGACGCGCGGTGGCATTCGCGAGATGCACTGGCACCAGCAGGCCGAGTGGGCAATCATGCTCGACGGCCGTTGCCGGATCACGGTACTCGACGAACTGGGGCGGCCGTCGGTGCAGGACGTGAAAACCGGTGATCTCTGGTATTTCCCGCCCGGCCTGCCGCATTCGCTGCAGGGCCTCGGCACCGACGGCGCCGAATTCCTGCTCGCGTTCGATAACGGCCGTGCGTCGGAATTCAATACGCTGCTGCTGACCGACTGGATCGCGCATACGCCGCCCGACGTGCTCGCGCTGAACTTCGGCGTGCCGGCCGATGCGTTCAGGAATGTTCCGCTCGACAACCTGTGGATCTTCCAGGGCGACGAGCCCGGCCCGCTCGCGCAAGCCCAGCGCGCGTCGGCTTCGTCGGCCGGTGCGCCGCCGCATCCGTTCATCTTCTCGCTCGGCGACATGAAGCCGGTCAGGAAGACGCGCGGCGGCGAAGTGCGGATCGCGGACAGCACCAACTTCAACGTGTCGACGACCGTCGCGGCGGCGCTCGTCACCGTGCATCCGGGCGGCATGCGCGAACTTCACTGGCACCCGAACGCGGACGAATGGCAGTACTACCTGCAGGGCGAGGCCCGGATGACCGTGTTCGACACGGGGCCGAAGGCGCAGACGGCCGACTTCCGCGCGGGCGACGTCGGCTACGTGAAGAAGAGTCTCGGCCACTACGTGCAGAACACCGGCAAGAGCGACCTGGTGTTCCTCGAGATCTTCAAGACCGACCGCTACGCCGAGGTATCGCTGTCCGACTGGCTCGCGCACACGCCGCCGAAGCTCGTCGAGGCGCACCTGAACCTCGCGCCGGACGTGATCGCGCAGTTTCCGCGCAACCGTCCCGACGTCGTGCCGTTGTAACGCCGCCGTCGTCCTGCCGTGGCCGGCAGGCGGCAGGCCGGCCGCGACGCCCGCTTCCGGGCAAGCCCTCCTTATCCGAACGGAACACAACACACCATGATTCCCGTCACGAGCAAATCCGCCGGCGGCTTCGCGCTGCCGGGCCTGTCTCCCGAGCGCGCCGACAGTGCCGCGCGCGCCGCGCTGGAAGGGCGCCGCACCGGCGTCGCCGCGTTGCTGCCGTTCGTCGGCCCGGCCGTGATCGCGTCGATCGGCTATATGGATCCCGGCAACTTCGCGACCAACATCCAGGCCGGCGCCGCGTACGGCTACCGGCTGTTGTGGGTCGTGCTGGCCGCGAACGCGATCGCGATGCTGTTCCAGGCGATGTCGGCGAAGCTCGGCATCGTGACCGG
This sequence comes from Burkholderia sp. BKH01, assembly GCF_025685725.1. NCBI lineage: Bacteria > Pseudomonadati > Pseudomonadota > Betaproteobacteria > Burkholderiales > Burkholderiaceae > Burkholderia > Burkholderia sp. BKH01. The sequence continues at coordinate 105,507 of NZ_JAOTQT010000014.1, forward strand.
CCGCAATCTCGCGGAGCTGTGCCGCGACCGTTTCCCCGCGCCGGTCGTGTGGGGCATGTGGGCCGCATCCGAGATCGCCGCGATGGCGACCGATCTCGCCGAATTCCTCGGCGGCGCGCTCGCGTTCGGGCTGTTGTGCCACCTGTCGCTGTTCGCGGGAATGATCGCGACGGCATGCGCGACCTGCGCGATCCTCGCGCTCGAAAAGCGCGGCTTCCGGCCGCTGGAAGCCGCGATCGCGGCGCTGGTCGGCGTGATCGGCGCGTGTTATCTCGGCGAACTGCTGATTGCGCCGCAGGACTGGCACGCGGCCGCGTTCCACCTGGTCGTCCCGCAGATTCCGGACCATGCGGCGCTGACGATCGCGGTCGGGATCATCGGCGCGACGATCATGCCGCACACGCTGTATCTGCACTCGGGCCTGACGCAGGATCGCGCCGCGCCGCGCGACGAAGCGCAGCGGCGGCGGCTCGTGCGCTTCTCGAACCGCGAGGTGGTCGTCGCGCTCGGGCTGGCCGGGTTCGTGAATCTCGCGATGGTGATGATGGCGTCGTCGGCGTTCCACCTGAGCGCGCCGGGCATGACCGATATCGGCGACGCGTATCACACGCTGATCCCGGTGCTCGGGCCGGCGGCCGGCGCGCTGTTTCTCGTCGCGCTGCTGACGTCGGGCGTGTCGAGCTCGGTGGTCGGTACGATGGCCGGGCAGGTCGTGATGCAGGGTTTCATCCGCCGCCGCATGTCGGTATGGGTGCGGCGCGCGGTGACGATCGCACCCGCGTTCGCGGTGGTCGCATTCGGCTGCGACGTCACGCGTGCAATGGTGGCAAGCCAGGTCGTGCTGAGTTTCGTGCTGCCGATGCCGATGATCGCGCTGCTGATGCTGTCGGCGCGCGAGGACGTGATGGGCGCTTACGCGATGCGGATGCCGTTGCGGATCGTCGCCGGCGCGGCGACGATCGTGATCGTCGGGCTGAATGCGTATCTGGTGTGGGCGGCATTCAATTGAACGGCAGCAGGCGGCGACCGCCCGGCCGCCGCCTGCTGCTGCATGTCCTGCGCCTCGCACAGCCGCCAGATCGCATTGCACTGCTGGCCGCCGCGGCTCGTCGAGCGCAGCGTGATGACCGCGCCGGCCGCGACCCGATACCGGAAATGCGCCATCGGTTCGGTGCTTTTGCGCTGCGCCAGCCCGTCGGCCGGCACGTCGCGCCGCGGCGGCGATTACTTCGCGAGCGTCCGGTATGACACGAGGTCGTTGATCGGCCCGATTTCCGGCCCGGTCGTGCCGGGGCGCGTCGCGACCTGCACGACCTTCTCGAACATGATGATGAACGGCGAGTTCGCGAGCACGGCCTTCTGCAGCGCTTCGTAACGCTGCGCGCGTTTCGCGGGCGACGGCTCGACGAGCGCGGCCTCGGTGTCCTTCGTCAGTTGCGGAATGTCCCAGCTGTTGCGCCACGCGAGCATCTTGGTCGGCGACTGATCCGAGTTGTCGGGATTCCACGCGAAGCCGCGCGCGTTGCTGTTCGGGTCCATGTAGTCGGGCGACCATTCGCCGATGAAGATGTCGTGCTGGCGCGCGCGGTACTTGCCGATCGCCTGTTTCGCGTCGCCCGGGATCAGCTTCACGCGGATGCCGCCCTGCGCGAAGTTCGCCTGCAGCGCCTGCGCGATCTCGAGGTACGGATAGTCGTTCGGCATGTCCATCGTCACGTCGAAGCCGTTCGGCAAGCCGGCCTTCGCGAGCAGCGCCTTCGCCTTCGCGACGTCCTGCTTGTACGGCCGCGCGTTCAGCGTGCCGAGGAAGCCTTCGGGCAGGAAGCTTTCATGCACCTTGTAGGTGGTACTGACGATGTTGCGCTGGATGCCGTCGTAGTCGACTAGCCATTTCATCGCCTGCTGCACGTCGGGCTTCGCGAGATTCGGGTTCTTCGTGTTCAGGCTCAGGTACAGCAGCGCGGACACCGGCCACGACGCGACCTTGATCTTGCCGGCCTTCGTCAGCGCGGCGAGGCTGTCGGGGCTCAGGTTGCGCGCGGCGTCGGCGTCGCCGTTCTCCAGCAGCAGCCGCTGCGCGGACGCTTCGGGCACGTGGCGCAGCACGACGCGCTTCATCGGGTACGGCGTGCGGTATTTGTCGAAACGCTGCAGCACGATGCTTTCGTTCGGTGTCCACTTGACGAGCTGGTACGGGCCCGAGCCCGCGTCGTTGGTCCTGAGCCAGCCGCTGCCGAAATCGTTGCCCTGCTGGTGCGACAGCAGCAGCTTCTTGTCGAACACCGATGCCGGGCACGCGCTCAGCACGTTGAGCACGAAGCTCGGCGCGTACTTGCGGTCGGTTTCGAGCACGACGGTTTGCGGATCGATCGCGCGCACCTTCTGCATCACGTTCGCCTTCGTGAGGCCGAGATCGGCGAGCACGCCGGCCGGCCCCTTGTCGAGCAGGATGGTGCGCTGCAGCGACCACGCGACGTCGTCGGCGGTCACCGGGTTGCCGGAATGGAACGTGAGGCCGGGGCGCAGCTTGAACGTGTAGGTCACGCCGTCGGCGCCGACCGTCCACGATTGCGCGATCTGCCCGTCGAAGCGCGTAGGATCCTTCAGGTCGACGCGCACCAGGCGTTCGTAGGTGTTCGCGACGTACTCGGACGGCACCAGTTCGTAGATCCCGCTCGGGTCGAGGGTCGTGAATTCGCCGAGCTGCGTGGCGACGACGAAGATGCCGGGCGGCGTGGCAGCCTGCACCGGCAGCGCCGGAACAAGCGCGACGAGCGCGGCGCTGACGAACAGCCGGGACAGCAGGTGCTTCATGCGGGCTCCATCGAAAAGGAATCGTGGGTGCGATTCTCTCATCGACGGCTACCCGGATGAAAATATTCGATGTGCGCGCGGTGGCGCGCGGGAGCGGGCCGGGCTGGCGCCCGGCGCCGGCAGGCGTCAGATCACGCAGCGCGCGATCGCGAAGCGCATCGCTTCCTCGGGCGGTTCGCTGCCCGAGCCGCGCACGACCTTGACGACCGAACCGTTGCCCGACGGCGTCAGCGTGACGAAGTACGAATTCGATCCGATCGAGATGTCGGTCACGCCGTTGTGCTGCGACTGCTCGGTACCTGACAGACGGCTGTCGAGGCAGTTGGCGATCGCGTGGGCCGGGCGTTGCGACGACACATAGATCATCGGCGCTGCGCCGGATGAGGCCGAGTTGGACGAAGGGGCGGAACCGCAGGCGGCGAGCAGGGCGGCGGGGAGGAGCAGCAGGAATCGTTTCATGGTCGGATCGTCGAGTGTCTCGTATCGAGGCTGGGGCGCAGGGGAGGCGAAACGCGAAGCTTCGCGACGAAACCGCCCGGAATCGGGCCGTTTTTGACGGTCGAATACGGCGAGCGGCTGACGACGGAGTATACCCGCGGCATTTGACGCAGATCGCGCGTTGAAACGATTCGATACAACAAGCACCCGCTGCCGCATGGCGGCAGCGGGCGTTTCAGGCGATGGCGATTGGGCGCTTGTTGTGGTCGCTTACTGGCCGATCTTGTTGCTGACCGCATTTTCCTGCTGGTTCAGCACGCGCTGTTCGCTCTTGGTGATGTGGCTGTGATCCTGCGCAGCCATGTCCCGCTCTTCCTGGCGGATCTTGTGGTCGTCACGGTGCAGGCGCGCGGCCTGTGCGTGCGACATCTCGCCTTCCTTCACTTCGTGATGGATGCGGCGATTCTGGTTCGCGAGACGCTGGTTGACCTCTTCGCGGCGCGGATGCGCCTGCTGCCACGGCGTGTCGGCGAACGCGGTGCCGGTCAGCACCGACATCAGGGTGGCGGCGATCGCGAGATGGCGGGTAAGGGCTCGCATGGTGTTTTCTCCTGTCGTTGCGCGCCCGGATCGTGGGCGCTTGATGAAAAAACGCGGAGCGGGCACCGGCTGTTGACGTTTCCGCCTGTATCGATTGCAAGTCTTTATTACGTCTGCGCGTTGCGGCGCGGGCCCGGTGCGCGGAGCGTGGCCCGGCCGCCGCGAATCAATGCGCGCCGGCCGCCGCCGCATCGGCATCGCCGCCGCCCGAGCGCGACGGTTTCGTGATCCAGATGAGCGGAATGATCGCGATGAAGATGATCGCCGACACATGGAAGATGTCGTTCAGCCCCATCACGGCCGCCTGCGAATCGACCGATGCGTTGAACAACGCGAGTGCCGAATCGGGGCTCAAGTGCAGCAGCGAGCGCGTCGTGTCGACCTGCTGCGCGAAGATCGGGTTGGTGACGCTCGCCTGTTCGGTGAGCCGCACGTGATGCAGGATCGTGCGGTCGTTCCACGCATTGCTGATCAGCGACGTGCCGACCGCGCCGCAGAACGTGCGGCCGAAATTCGACAGGCCGGCTGCGGCCGGGATCTTTTCCGGCGGCAGGCCGGACAGGATGATCGACGTCAGCGGCACGGTCAGGGAGGCGCGACGCGCGTGACGCGTCGGCGGGCAGCGGGCACGTGGCTGCCGTAGCGGGTGTGGTCGTTTTTCATTGGCACAGGCTAACGATGCGGCGAACGACGATCAACGCTCGGCGCGCTCATTAAATCCTTTCGTATGCCGCAATAATCCGGATGCGACGTGCCGATTGCCGATTACTGATTACGGCGCGGTCCGCCACGCGGTGAAGACTTCCGTCAGGAACTCGACGAACGCGCGCACCTTGCTGTCGAGCGTCGCGCGCCGCGGGTAGAGCACGTGCAGCTCGACGTCGTCGGTGCGGTGCCAGTCGGGCAGCACGATTTCGAGTTCGTTCTTCGCGAGCCGCCGCGCGGTGTAGTGCGTGGAGATCAGCGCGATGCCGCCGCCGCTCGCGGCCTGGCGCAGCACCGTGACCGATTCGTTCGAGATCAGCACGGGCCGCACCGGCACGTCGGCCACGTCGCCGGCCGCGTTGGTGAGCCGCAGCGTCAGGCCGGGCATGTCGCGGCCGACGAACAGGATGTCGTGTTCGACGAGATCCTGCGGCGTCTGCGGCCGGCCGGCGCGGTCGAGGTAGAGCGGGCTGGCCGCGAGCTTCGCGTGCGACCAGCCGAGCGAGCGTGCGACATAACCGGAATCGTTCAGCACGCCCGCGCGCAGCGCGACGTCGAAGCCGTGTTCGACGAGGTCCAGCGCGCTGTTGTCGTAGATCAGCACGAGCTGGACCAACGGGTAACGCCGACGAAACTCGGCGAGCGCCGGCTCCAGCTCGAACAGGCCGATCGAGTAGGGCACCAGCACGCGCAGCGTCCCTTCGGGCTCCGTGCGCAGCGCGCGGGCCTGGCGGTCCGCATCGAGCAGGATGTCCTCGGCACGCAGGCAACGCTCGTAGTAGTCGCGCCCGGCTTCGGTGACGGACACGCGGCGCGTGGTGCGGTACAGCAGCTGGACGCCGAGCTCGTCCTCGAGCTGCCTGACCTTGCGGCTCACGCGGCTCAGCGGCATGTCGAGTTGCGTGGCGGCGGCGGTGAAGTTGCCGCGTTCCACCACGCGCAAGAATATCCGGATGCTCTCGAAGTCCATACGGCTCGTTTCAGTGTTCGGTCAGCGGGCATCTTACCGTCGCGCGCCGGATCGCTTCGTGTCGCGCCGATTATCCTGCGCGGTGCAATAACGCATCCCGTCGACGCCCCGTAGCGGCAGCCGGCGCGCGACCGTATGCTCGCCGGATGAAATTCGCTTTCCCCAGCCTGCCGCCGCTCGCGGCCGCCCGGGCCGCGCTGCGCGATGCGCACCCGGCGCTGCCGCCCGGCGCCGTCGCGTTCGCGCTGCGCAATACAGCCGCGTCGTTGCTCGCGCTCTACATTGCGTTCCGGATGAATCTCGACGATCCGAAATGGGCCGCGTCGACCGTATGGATCGTTGCGCAGGGCAGCCGCGGGATGGGGCTGTCGAAAAGCCAGTACCGGATTCTCGGCACCGCGATCGGCGCGGCCGTCGCGCTTGCGCTGACCGGCGCGTTCGCGCAGACGCCCGAGCTGTTCCTGGCGGCGCTTGCCGCATGGATCGGCCTGTGCGCGGGCGTCGCGACGTTCCAGCGGAATTTCCGCGCATATGCGGCGGTGCTCGCGGGCTATACGGCCGCGATCATCGCAATGGACGCGGCGTCCGCGCCGCTGCACGCGTTCGATATCGCGATCGCGCGGTTCCTGTACGTGGTGGTCGGCATCCTGTGCGGCGCGGCGTTCGAAACGATCTTCGCGCCGGGCGCGCCGCTGACGGACGTGCGCACGCGGCTCGCGCGCTATCTCGATCGCGCGGTTGCCGTCGGCGCGGGTGCGTTGCGCCGCGAGCCGAACGGCGCGGCGGTACACCGGCTGTTCGCGGACGCACTCGAACTCGATACGGCGGCCGAATACGCGGCCGCCGGCGCGCCGCCGGTGCGCAACGCGATCGGCCATTTGCGTGCCGCGGCGCTGGGTGTGCTGACCGCGCAGGCCGCGGGGCAGGCGATTCGCGAACATGCCGCGCGCGGCGGCGATGCGCCGGACCCGCTGGTGGACGATGCCGCACGCGTGCTCGACGGCGTCACTGCATCGCGCGCATCGGGCGCGTCAGGCGACCCGGGGCGCGAGATGGCGGCGTTGCGCGCGCGCGTGGACGACGCGCTGCGCGTCGAGGTCGCCGGGCCGGCCGGCCCCGACACGTCGCGCCTGCTGATGCTCGACCGGCTGGCGGCGCTGCTCGCGGGCTTCGACCACGCGCTCGCGAGCCAGGCGCTGCTCGACCGGCCGGAGCCGCCGCCGACGCGCGTGCGCTATGCGTTCCACCGCGATCCGGTGCTCGCGTGGCACAACGGCATCCGCGCGTTCGTCGCGGTGCTGGCCGCGTCGGCGCTCTGGATCGTTACCGCGTGGCCGTCGGGCGCCGGTTTCGTCGCGATCACGGCCGTGGTCGGCGCATTGTTCTCGACCCGCCCGAACTCGGTGCGGGCGGCCGTCGGCTTCCTGAAGGGCTCGGCGTGCGCGGCCGTCGCGGGCGTCGTCTGCAATTTCATCCTGCTGCCAGCGGTGTCGGGCTTCGAGATGCTCGCCTACATCCTCGGCGTGTTCCTGATCGGCACGGGCATCGCGATGCGTCATCCGCGCACGGCCGCGATGGGCAGCGCGTTTTCGATCTTCTTCTGGAATTTCACGTCGCCGGACAATACGGTGCGCATCGGCGACGCCGCGTTCCTGAATGCCGCAGTCTCGACGCTGCTCGGGATCGCATTCGGCGCGCTGGTGTTCGCGCTCGTGTTTCCCGGCGATCCGGGCACCAGCCGGCGGCGCCTGCATCGCGCGGTGCGCCGTGACCTGGCCGGCATTGCGCGCGATCCGCGCGCGTGGTCCGCGAGCACGTGGCTGAGCCGCACGGCCGACCGTCTCGCGCTCGAGCTCGGTTTCGCGGGCAGCCTGCCGCAGACGCTGATCGAGCGCGACATGCGAGACTTGCTGGCGATCTGGGGATTCGGCGACAGCCTGCTGTCGCTTGCCGAACTGGCGGCGCGCGAGCCGGCCGTGCGCCGTGCGGCGACCGTGGTGCGCGGGCGGGTCGAGCGCGCGGAATTCGCGCAGATCGACCGGACCTGCGACGTGGCGGCCCGCGTGCTGCGGCGGCGCGTGGCCGCTCGCGACGGCGACGATACGCATGCGTTGCTGCGCGGCATCGTGCTGCTGCGGCGAATCGCGGATACGGCCGCCGAGCACGGCGGCTTCCTGCGCGGGCGCCACGGCTGAGCGGTGCGGCGCGGGCGGTGCGTCAGGTGAGGCGAAAGGACCGGCCGGGCGTCACTTCCGCCGGCAGCGGCTCGCGGTTCAGTTCGAGCAGCGTGCGCTCGATCTGCCGCGTGATCGCATCGAGTGCGAGATGGTTCGGCCCGTCGCCGAATGGCTCGGCGATCGCATGCGCGATCGCGTCGAGCGCGATCAGCGTATACGCGACGAACACGGTGACGAACGGCGTCGCCGCGCCGATCGAGTCGACGAGGCCGAACGGCAGCAGCACGCAGTACGCATAGATGGTCCGGTGCAGCAGCACGTCGTACGAGAACGGGATCGGCGTCGACGCGATGCGCTCGCAGCCGCTCACCATCGAAACGAGCTCGTCGAGGCGCGCGTCCAGCATCCACAGCCGCGTATCGGCGAGGTGACCGGCGTCGGCGCGCGCGGCGAACGCTTCGCGCAGCTCGTGCACGATCGCGACCGGGCGGAACCGCGACGCGCCGACGCGCGCGTAGGTGCTGTGGTCGAGCAGCGCGCGCAGGTCCGCGGCCGGATCGGTGCCGCGCAGTTGATGCTTGAGCGCGTAGACGAACGCGACGACCGTCCGCACGAACGCGCGCCGTGCATCGTCGCCGTGATCGACCGCGCCGTAGCAGAGCGCTTGCGACACCAGCGTGCGCGTGGCGGTCAGCACGCCGCCCCACAATTGCCGCGCCTCGCGATAGCGGTCGTAGCTCGCGTTGTTGCGAAACCCCGCGAAGATGGCCAGCGTCAGGCCGATCAGCGTGAACGGCGTCGGGTTCAGCGGCACCTTCTCGCCGAGCACGCGGCCGCCGCCCCACACCGCGACGAGGCTGATCGCGAGCGTCAGCACGAGCTGCGGCAGGATGGTCGGCAGCACCGAGCCGTTCCAGACGAGCAGCATCCGCAGCCAGTGCTCGCGCGGACGAACGATCATCGTCGGGCTCCGTCAGGCGGCGATCGATGCCGGTGCGGCCGCGCGATGCAGCAGCACAGGCACCGACTTCGACGTCGGCGTATTGCACATGTCGCCGACGCTGTCGAGCGGCACGAGCGGGTTGGTTTCCGGGTAGTACGCGCCGATGCAGCCGCGCGGGATGTCGTACTCGACGAGCAGGAAGCCGTCCGCGCGCCGCTCGATGCCGTCGTGCCACACGGTTTCCATGTCGATCCATTCGCCGGCCTTCAGGCCGAGCATCGCGAGATCGTCACGGTTGGCGAACACCACGCGGCGCTGGCCGAACACGCCGCGATAGCGGTCGTCGAGCCCGTAGACGGTCGTGTTGTACTGGTCGTGCGAGCGCGTCGTCATCAGCGTCATCAGGCGTTCGCCGTGCAGCGCGCGGGCGCGCTGGATCGGCGTGTCGGTCGGCAGCGCGTGCGCGATGAAGTTCGCCTTGGCCGTCGGCGTGAGCCATTCGCGGTCGCGCGATGCGACGCGCAGGTGGAAGCCGCCCGGCCGCGCGATGCGCGTGTTGTAATCGTAGAAGTCGTCGAGCGTTGCCTCGATCGCGTCGCGGATCTTCGCGTAATCGTCCTTGTACGCGAGCCAGTCGATCTTGCCGCTGCCGAACAGCGCGTGGCCCATGTGCGCGACGATCGCGGGTTCCGACATCAGGTTCGGCGACGCCGGCTTGTTCATCCCGTACGACACGTGGACCATGCTCATCGAATCCTCGACCGTCACGCCTTGCGCGACGTTGTCCTGCAGGTCGATCTCGGTGCGGCCGAGCGTCGGCAGGATCAGCGCGTCGCGGCCGTGGATCAGGTGGCTGCGGTTCAGCTTCGTCGTGATGTGCACCGACAGGTCGCAGCGGCGCATGCCTTCCCACGTGCGCGGCGTGTCGGGCGTCGCCATCGCGAAGTTGCCGCCGAGGCCGATCAGCACCTTCACGTGGCCTTCGAGCATCCCCTCGATCGTTTCGACGACGTCGTAGCCGTGGTGGCGCGGCGGTTCGAAATCGAACACGTGGCCGAGCCGGTCGAGGAACGCCTGCGTCGGCTTTTCCTCGATGCCGACCGTGCGGTTGCCCTGCACGTTCGAGTGGCCGCGCACCGGGCACAGGCCCGCGCCGGGGCGGCCGATGTTGCCGCGCATCAGCATCAGGTTCGTCAGCATCTGCACGGTCGCGACCGAATGCTTGTGCTGCGTGATGCCCATGCCCCACGTCGCGATCACGCGCTCGCTGCGCGCATAGCGTTGTGCAAGGCCGTCGATCTGCTCGTACGGCACGCCGCTTTCCGCCGTCAGCGCGGACCAGCTTTCGTTGCGCAGGTCGTCGGCGAACGCGTCGAAGCCGGCCGTGTGCTCGCCGATGAACGCGGTGTCGAGCACACGCGGCGTACCGGCGGCGCGCGCGGCGTCGTCGAGTTCGAGCACGCGTTTCGCCATCCCCTTGATCAGCGCGAAATCGCCGCCGATCGTCGGCTGGATGAACGTCGACGCAATCGCAGTGCCCGACATCGTCAGCATCTCGAGCGGGCTTTGCGGATCGGCGAAGCTCTCGAGGCCGCGTTCCTTCAGCGGATTGATCGACACGATCGTCGCGCCGCGCTTCGCGCATTCGCGCAGTTCACCCATCATTCGCGGATGGTTGGTCGCGGGGTTCTGGCCGAAGATCAGCAGCGTGTCGGCGTGCTCGAAATCGTCGAGCGTGACGGTGCCCTTGCCGACGCCGACCGACATGGGCAGCCCGCGGCTCGTCGCCTCGTGGCACATGTTCGAGCAATCGGGGAAGTTGTTCGTGCCGTACAACCGCACGAACAACTGGTACAGGAACGCCGCTTCGTTGCTCGCGCGGCCGGACGTGTAGAACGCGGCCTGGTTCGGGTCGGGCAGTGCGCGCAGGTGGCGCGCGATCAGCTCGAACGCGTCGTCCCATGCGATCGGCACGTAGCGGTCGGTCTGCGCGTCGTACACCATCGGGTCGGTGAGCCGGCCGTGCTGTTCGAGTTCGAAATCCGACTGTTCGAGCAGCTCGGTGACGGTATGCGCGGCGAAGAATTCGGGCGTCACGCGCTTGCTCGTCGCTTCGGCGGCCACCGCCTTCACGCCGTTCTCGCAGAATTCGAACGTCGATGCGTGCTGGCGGTCGGGCCACGCGCAGCCGGGGCAGTCGAAGCCGTCCGGCTGGTTCTGGCGCAGCAGCGTGCGGTAGTTGCCGCCGGCGACCTTTTCCTTGATCAGGTTGATCGTGACGGCTTTCAGCGCACCCCAGCCGGCGGCCGGGTGGGTGTACGGTTCGATGCGCGCGGTGGCGGATTTCTTTTTCATGGTGCAACAGGTGTCGGGGTCGATGCGTGCAGAGTACGCGCGGCAGCCGTGCGACTGTGTGTACACCTGTTCACTTCAAAAAAGAGTACAGTTTCGGCCATTCAGGCAGTGCGGATCGCAACTGTGTTGGTGAAGGGAAATTGAAAGGAAGTCCCGTGAAGCGTTACGAACAACTGGCCGACGATCTCCAGGCGCAGATCGAGCGCGGCGTGTACCGGCCCGGCGAACGGATTCCGTCGGTGCGGCAGGCGAGCCGGCAGCAGCAGCTCAGCGTCACGACGGTACTGCGTGCGTACCTCGTGCTGGAAAGCCGCGGCCTGATCGAAAGCCGGCCGCAGTCGGGCTATTTCGTGCGGGCGCGCGCGGCGGCGCCGGCCGAGGCCGAGCTGCACATGTCGGCGCCGGCCGCCGAGCCGTCGGCGGTGGACGTGAGCCGGCTCGTGCTGTCGACGCTGCGCTCGATCGCGCGCGACGATGCGGTGCCGCTCGGCTCACCGTATCCCGATGCATCGCAGTTCCCGGTGCAGCGCCTCGCGCGCCATGCACAGGCAATCGGGCGCCGCCGCACGCGGTGGGGCGTGATCGACGATCTGCCGCCGGGCAACCAGGAGCTGATCCGCCAGATCGCGCGGCGTTATGCGGAGCGCGGAATCGCGGTCGAGCCGGGCGAGATCGTGGTGACGATCGGCGCGACCGAGGCGATCAACCTGTGTCTGCAGGCCGTCGCGAAGCCGGGCGACACGATCGCCGTCGAGTCGCCGACGTTCTACGCGATGCTGCACGCGATCGAGCGGATGGGCATGCGCGCGCTCGAAGTCGCGACGCATCCGGCCGATGGCATCGATCTCGACGCGCTCGAACGAATTCTCGAGCGCGAGCGCATCGCCGCGTGCATGGTGATGCCGAATTTCCAGAACCCGCTCGGCTTCCAGATGCCCGACGCGCGCAAGCGCGCGCTCGTCGAGCTGCTGGCGAAGCACGGCGTGCCGGCGATCGAGAACGACGTCTATCACGAGCTGCACTTCGGCGACACGACGCCGAGCGCGCTGAAATCGTACGACCGCGACGGGCTCGTGTTGCATTGCGCGTCGTTCACGAAAAGCCTGTCGCCGCGCTACCGGATCGGCTGGGCGATGCCCGGCCGCTACCGCGACCAGGTCGAGAAGCTGAAATTCCTGAACACGCTTGCGACGCCCGCTATCGAGCAACTGGCGATCGCGGAGTACCTGAAACATGACGGCTACGATTTCCACCTGCGGCGCATGCGCAAGCAATACGCGCAGCAGGCGAGCCTGATGAGCGCGATGGTGCGGCGGTTCTTTCCGGAGGGCACGCGGCTGTCGCAGCCGCAGGGCGGGTATGTGCTGTGGGTCGAGCTGCCGCCGCAGGTCGATGCGATGAAGCTCTACACGCTCGCGCTCGCGCAGCGGATCACAATCGGGCCCGGGCACATGTTCTCGACGGGCACCGATTACCGGCATTTCATCCGGCTCAACTACAGCTATCCGTGGTCGCGGCAGATCGAGGAAGCGCTGAAGGTGCTGGGGCGGCTCGCGTCGGAGTGCGCGGCGCGGTGAGTGCCGCTGTGCCCGGAGGCAGGCGGCGGCCGGTGGCCGGCCGCCGTGGCATGGTTCAACCCGCGCGCGGTGCCGGCAGCCCGGCTTGTGCGGCGCCGGCCATCTGCCGCATGTCGAAGCCCGACGGGTGCTGGTACACGCGCAGCCCGAACTCCGGCAGCACCGCGATCAGGTGGTCGAACAGGTCGGCCTGGATGGTTTCGTAGTCGACCCACGACGTCGTATCGGTGAAGCAGTACAGTTCGAGCGGAATGCCTTCGGCTGTGAGCGGTAACTGCCGCGCCATGCACGTCATGTCGCGGCGAATTCGCGGATGGCCCTTCAGGTAGTTCGCGACATACGCGCGGAACGTGCCGAGGTTCGTCAGCTGGCGACGGTTCGCCGGGCAGTCACCGGCCGCGCCGAGCGTGCCGTTCCATTGCTCGATCGCGTCGACCTTGTCCTCGAGATAGTCCTTCAGCAGCGTCAGGCGTTCGAGCCGTTCGATCTCGTCGTTCGCGAGAAAGCGCACGCTCGTCGCGTCGACGAACAGCGCGCGCTTGATGCGGCGGCCGCCGGCTTCGGTCATCCCGCGCCAGTTCTGGTAGCTCTCGGTGATCAGTTTCCACGTGGGCACCGTGATGATCGTGTGATCGAAGTTCGCGACCTTCACGGTGTTCAGCGTGATGTCGATGACCGTGCCGTCCGCGCCGGCCGACGGCATCGTGATCCAGTCGCCGATCCGCAGCATGTCGTTCGACGACAGTTGCACGCCCGCGACGAGGCCGAGCAGCGTGTCCTTGAAGATCAGCATCAGCACCGCGGACATCGCACCGATGCCGGACAGCAGCAGGCCGATCTGCTTGCCGGTCGCATCGCCGATCACGACGAGCGCGGCCGTGATGAACATCACGAGCTTGACGAGCTGCATCGCGCCTTTCAGCGACAGGCGCGGCTGGTCGCGATGGTGCGTGCGATGCGTGTGTTCGAGCGCGGACAGCGTTGCGCTGATCGTCATCGTCACGAGGAACACGATCAGCGCGAACAGCACCTTGTCGGCGACTTGCGCGGCCGTGTCGGGAATGCCGGGCACCGCGCCGAGGCCGAGCTTGATCACGACGAACGGGACGATGCGGTTCAGCCAGCTGAACGCGCCGAACTCGAACAGCGCGTCGTCGACGCGCGTGGCCGACAGCCGCGCGAGCCGCGCGACCACGCGAAACAGCAGGAAATGGACGGCCGCGGTGATCGCACTGGCGGCGGCGAGCAGGACGAGGATGCCGACGAGCGGCGCAAACCAGGATTCGTTCAGGGTCATAGGGGCAGACAGGGGCCTTCTCGTGCGTTGAATCGGCGCCGCGATGCGGCGCGTGCCCGGTGAAGGGCACATGAAAGGGACCGTGATTGTGCCATCGGGTTCCGGGTGCATCCGTCGAACGCGCGCCGCACGGCTCCCGAACATCCTCACCATTGCGCAGGTATCCTCTGTAATCGGGTGATGGTGAAGGGCGAATCCGCATCACCGCAAGCCGGTGTGCGCACCGGTTACCGGATGCGTCGTACGCATGCCCGCAGTCGGCTCGAAGCCTTTGCGGCGGGCCCTCGCGGGTGACAGCGCCGGACCGGCGATCCATGCAATCATGCGGGCGCTGCATGCGTTGCCGGTGCGTCGCTTGCCGACGCGTGCGGCCGCTCCGCCGACGGTGAGCGACACGCGCCCCCTTCGCGCACTTGCCATGCGATGCCTGCCCGAGGCACGATGTGCGAACGACTTCGCGAACCGCGTCACCCCGTCACTTCGTCATCACGCATTTCACGCATGCAAGATTCCAGCGAAAACCCTCCGTCAGGCGTGCGTCTGCTGAAAGGCATCCTGCCGATCCGCCGAGCGGGGGCCATTCGTGACGTATTCGCGGGCATTTCGCTCGCGTCGATGGACATCCCGCAGGTGCTCGGTTACGCGCGCATCGCCGGCATGCCGGCCGTCACGGGCCTTTACACGGTATTCCTGCCGCTCATCGCGTTCGCGTGCTTCGGCGCGTCGCGCCATCTCGTGGTCGCCGCCGATTCCGCGACCGCGACGATCTTCGCGAGCCGGCTTGCGTCGATGGCGCCGGCCGGCAGCGCCGACTATGCGGCGCTGGCCGGCATGGTCTCGCTGCTGACCGCCGCGATGCTGCTGCTCGCGCGCATCTTCAAGCTTGGTTTCCTCGCCGATTTCCTGTCGCGCACGGTGCTGGTCGGCTTTCTCGCCGGCGTCGGCGTGCAGGTGTCGATCGCGATGCTCGGCGACATGCTCGGCTTGGCCGTGCCGTACCCGGCGTCGCGCAGCCTCGCGCAACTCGCCTATGTCGTCACGCATCTCGTCCACGCGAACCGGCCGACCTTCGCGCTCGCGGCACTCGTGGTCGTCGCGATTCTCACGTGCAAGCGGTTCCTGCCGCGCGTGCCGATGCCGATGATCGCGGTCGCGGCCAGCATCGCCGCGAGCCATGCGTTCGGTTTCGCCGCGCACGGCATCGCGGTGCTCGGGCCCGTCGCGGGCGGGCTGCCGCCGCTGCGCTGGCCGTCCGTCACGTGGCAGCAGTTCCTCGATCTCGTGCCGGTCGCCACGTCGTGCTTCGTGATGATCATCGCGCAGAGCGCGGCCGCCGCGCGCGTGTTCGCGCAGCAGTACGGCGAGGACGTCGACACCAACGCCGACATCCTCGGCCTCGCGGCCGCGAATGCGGCCGCGGCGGTCGGCGGCGCGTTCGTCGTCAATGGCAGCCCGACGCAGACGGCGATGGCCGATGGCGCGGGCGTGCGCAGCCAGATCGGGCATCTCGCGTTCGCCGTCGTCGTGGTCGTCGTGCTGCTGTTCCTCGGCACGACCCTGCAGTATCTGCCGCATGCGGTGCTGGCCGGCATCGTGTTTACGATCGCGCTCGGGCTGATCAACGTGCGCAGCCTCGCGGCAATCCGCAGCGAAAGCCCCGGCGAATTCACGCTTGCGCTGGTGACGGCAGCGGCCGTCGTGACGGTCGGCGTCGAGCACGGCATCCTGCTGGCCATCGCGTTGTCGCTGATGCGGCATGTGCGCCACAGCTACCAGCCGCACACGATGGTGCTCGAACCGGTCGAAGGCAACGGACGGTGGCAGCCGGTGCCGACGCGGCCCGGCGTGCTGACGGCGCCGGGGCTGATCGTCTACCGGTTCGGCTCCGGCCTGTTCTTCGCGAACGACCATCTGTTCGCTGCCGAGGTGACCGAACTCGTCGATGCGGCGCCGATGCCGCCGCGCTGGTTCGTCGTCGACGCGGGCGCGATCACCGATCTCGACTATTCGGCCGCGCGGACCGTGACCGATCTGGTCGAGACGCTGCACGCGCGCGGGATCGGCGTGCTGTTCGGGCGCGTCAACCGCTACTTGCGCGCGGACATGGATCGTCACCGGATCACCGAGATCGTCGGCGCGTCGTGCATCTTCGCGACGCTGCATCAGGCGCTGGAGGCGGCGGGCACGACGCCGTCGCCGCAGGAGCCGGGCACCGTGTAGCGTGAACCGGCGCTATGCGGCTGCGCGCAAGCGTGCGAAGCCGTTGCGCAGGTGGCGGGCCAGCTCCGTCGCGGCTGGCGTGCGCTGGCCGCGCGGCAGATGAAGGTTGATCGCGAAGTTCGGCAGCTTGGCCGCGATGGCGTCGCTGTCGCTGTGGTGTTTCGCCGGGCTGCTGTTCGCGCGCGTGTTGCGTACGGAGCGGCAGTGGCGCTGCCTGAATGTGGGGCTGGGCGTGCTGCTCGTGGTGTCGATCGTGCCGATGTGGCTGCCTTAGCGACGCTGCGCGCGCATCGCGGCGCAGCGTCCACGTTCAGCGCGAACCGGCGCGTGCGGCGCCGGCAGTTCGTCCGCCCGCACCGGCCGACCACAACGGCAGCCGCAGCGTCGTGACGAAGCCCGCCGCATGCAGCACGCAAAGCAGGCCGAACGCCCACGCGTACGCGGCGGCTTGCGTGCCGCCGTCCGATATCGCTTCGGCTTGCAGCCGCCACGCGAGGAACAGCGTGCACAGCGTCGTGAACGTCGGGCCGCCGAGGCGCTGCACGATATTGAGCGACGTCGTCGCCATCGGCAGGTTGCGGCGCTCGACCGACGCATACGCGGCGGAGATCGACGGCGCGCCGATCGCGCTCTGACCCATGCCGCGCAGAAACAGCGCGGGCACGAGCACGTACGGATCGTAGCCGGTCAGCGCGACGAACACGAACGGCAGCGTCGCGACGAGGGCGAGCAACGCGCCGGTGGCGGCCAGCCGGCGCACGCCGAACCGGCTCGTCAACGCGCCCATCGACGGATAGGTGACGAGCATGCCGAGCCCGAGCGGCGCGAGCAGCCAGCCCATTTCGCCCGGCGAGCGCCCGCACGCCTGGATCAGGAACACGGGGATCAGCATCTGGCCCGCGTACATCGCGCCGTTCGACAGGAACTGCGTGCCGGCCGCCGCGCCGAATACGCGGGAGCGAAACAGCGCGAGATCGATCAGTGCGTGTTCGCCCTTGCGTTGCTCGAAGCGCAGGAACGCGGCGAGCAGCAGCGCCGAGCATGCGATCGCGGCGATGCCGGGCGCCGTGCTTATCCGTTCGGCGCCATACAGGAACAGCACGAGGCCCGGCGACAACAGCGCGAGACCGATCCAGTCGAGTTCGCGTCGTTGTGCTTCGTCACGGTCACCGGGCAGGAACCGCACGGCCAGCGCGAGCGCCAGCACGCCGACAGGCAGGTTCACGAGGAACAGCCAGCGCCACGACGCATGCTGCAGGATCGCGCCGGCGACCACGGGGCCGAGGATCGGCGCGAGCAGCACAGGCACCGCCGCGTAGCCGATCATGCGCGCCATCTGCTGGCCGGCGACGCGCGCGATCATCATCTGCGCCATCGGTGCGAGTAGCCCGCCGCTGACGCCCTGCAGCACGCGGAACGCGATCAACGACGGCGCGGACCACGCGAGCCCGCACAGCGCCGACGTGAGCGTGAACGCCGAGAAGCACCACAGGTACAGCGCCTTCGCGCCGATGCGGTCGACGAGCCAGCCGTTCAGCGGCAGCACCAGCGTCAGTGCGAGCAGGTAACCGCTCGTCACCCACTGGATCGTCGACAGGCTCGCATGCAGGTCGGTCGCGAGGCTCGACAGCGATACGTTGACGATCGTCGCGTCGAGCTGCGACAGCAGCGAGCCGAGCGTCGCGACCGCGCTGACTTTCCAGATCGACGAATCGAGCCGGCCGGCCGCGTGGCCCGCCGCCGGCTGCGAGCGTCGGTCGCTCACGCGCCGCGCCGGTCGAGCAGTGCGACGATGTCCTGCGTCGAGCCCGTTTCGCCGAGGCGCGGGAACACGCGCTCGATGCTGTTCGCGTGCGCGTCCGCGTTGAGGTCGGTCATCGCGTCTACGGCGAGCGTCACGTTGTAGCCGAGTTCGTGGGCCTGCCGCGCGGTCGATTCGACGCCGATGCTCGTCGCGACGCCGGTCAGCACGATCTGCGTGACGCCGGCCGCCTTCAGGTGTGCGTCGAGATCCGTACCGGTAAATGCGCCCCAGGTCTTTTTCGTCACGACGTGGTCGCCCGGCTGCCGGTTCAGTTCGGGCACGAGTTCGGTCCAGTCCGCGGGCAGAGCATCCAGGCGCACCTGCTGCTGAGTGCGGCCCGGCGCGCCGCCGGCGACGTTGACGAGCACGACCGGCAGGCCGCGGCTGCGGAATGCGTCGAGCAGTTCACGGGCGTGTGCGACCACCGGCGCGACCGGATGTGCGGTGGGGAGGGCGACGATGCCTTTCTGCAGGTCGATGACGACGAGTGCCGTGTTCGTGTCGAGACGGGGTTCGCTCATGATGGGGCTCCGTGGAATGGACGAAGGGATGCGGGCGCGCGAATGTTGCGATGCGCGCCCGCCGGATTCACTTGTCGCCGATCCGCCTGATCAGCGGGATCGCGGCGGCGAGCGTGCGGATTTCTTCGGGATCGAGCTTCTCGATCGCGGCACCGAGCCACTGGTGCTTCGCGACGTTGCGCTTGCGCCGTGCCTCGAGGCCGACCGCGGTCAGCTGGAAAAGGATCTGGCGGCCGTCGGTCGGGTGCGGCTCGCGTTCGACGAGGCCTTCCTCTTCGAGGCTCGCGAGGATCGTCTTCATCGATTGCGGCTTCATTGCCTCGGCGCGGGCGAGATCGGCGGTCGTCATCGGCCCGTTCTGTTCGAGCCGCGCGAGCGCGCTCGTCTGGGACATCCCGAGGCCGTCGGCCGGGACTTCGGAACGGAGCCGGCGGATCAATTGACCGACCGCCAGGGTCAGGTTGGCGGCGACGGTGTCGGCAGAAAGGCCGGATGGACGCGAATCAGTCATGGGTGGGAGCATAGGTTAAGACAGTTTAACTTGCAAGATAAACTGTCGAATTATAAAAGGGATGTGAACGCGATCGATTCGTTCGACGATCGGTGTATTGCGCACGTCGTGGCTTGACGATACCGGCTGATAAAGAGGAAGGCGAGACACGGGCGGCGCGACGCTCGGCCGTGCGCCCGGTGAAGGTGTGTTCCGCTAGACGCGACCGGTCGACGGAACCGGCACGACTTCGCTGTATTTAGGCGTGGCGTCCTCGTGCAGCAGGTCGCCGAGATATTGCGCGAGTTCGTCCGCGGCGAGCGCGGACGGAATCTGCAGGTCGGCCGGGCGCCGCTTGCCTTCGGCGCCGAGATCGAACACGGCCCAGCGGCCGTTGGTCCGCACGACGGCGAGCAGCCGTCCGAATGCGCTGAAGCGGTATTCGTCCTGCATGGCATCGCTCCCGTAGGGTGAACGCGCCGGCCGCCTGCGCGCGCCTACTGGATCGAGCAGGTCAGCCAGCGATGGATTTCGAGTGCGTCGCTCGATACGCCGGCACGCGTCGGCGCGCCGAGCAGCACGACCGTTTCGCGGCGGCCCTTCACACGCATGCGCATCACGACGCCGTGCCCCGATTCGTTGATGAAGCCCGTCTTCTGCAGCCGGATCGGCAGGCGGCGGTAGCGGACGAGCGGGTCGGAATTCACGTACAGCAGCTCGCCGTCGCCGGGGCGCACGGTGGTCGACGTGTCCGTCGAGAAATAGCGGATCAGCGGATCCTGCGCTGCCGCGCCGACGAGCCGCGCGAGATCCTCGGCTGTCGATACATTGTGCGGCGACAGGCCGGTCGGCTCCCTGAAGTGCGTGTGGCGCATGCCGAGCCGACGCGCTTCACGGTTCATCGCTTTCACGAACGCAGCGCGCCCGCCCGGATAGTCGCGGCTCAGCGCGGCCGCCGCGCGGTTTTCGGACGACATCAGCGCGATATGGAACATGTCGCGGCGCGACAGCTCCGAGCCTACCTGCAATCGCGAACCGGTGAACTTGATGGTGTCGCGATCGTGCGCGGTGACGCGCAGCACACCGTTCAGCGGACGGTCGGCGTCGCGTGCGACGACGGCCGTCATCAGCTTCGAGATCGACGCGATCGGCCGCACGGTGCGCGCGTTGCGGGCCAGCAGCGGCGTGCCGGAGTCGACGTCGAGCACATAGGCTGCGCGTGAATGCAACGACCTGACCGCGCGCGGGGTATAGCCGCAGCTTGCCATCAGGCGCGGTTTGGCGGCCGCCGGGCGCGGGCGTACGGCGGTCGTGCGCTTCGCGCGGCGATGCTGCGGAGCCGGCGCCGCATGACGCTTGACTGCACGATGCTTCGCGTGCGTGCGGCGATGCTTGACGGCTTTGATCTTGCGGTGGGCGGGCTTCTTCTTGACGGCTTTCGCATGCGCATGGACATGCGCGGTGCGATGCGGCTGCGCGCGCTGCGCGGACGCGTTCGCGGCGAACGCGAGCAGCAGGAACGAGAGGGCGAGGATCAGGGTGGTCCGGGCGCGAGGCAGGCGCGCGATGAGGCCGGTCAAGCGAAAGTCTCCTTTTCACGCGCGATGCGGCTGCGCGGAATGCATGGGCGGTCAGCGGGTGCGGGAAATTATAAGGTCGATCGCGTGGCGATGACGATTGGATCGCGCGCAATGGCGTGTGATGCAGGCAGATTCTGGTCGTTTTCGCGCTGCCGGTTAGCGGTGCGCGGGCGCTGAAAACCATCAAGGCGTGCCGTTCCGGGCCGGCACACCGCAGGATGCGGCGCGGGTCAGCGCGGCCAGTTCCGCCGCGACACGACCGCAAAACTGATCGCGATCGAACCCGTCACGGCGCGTGGCGGTGCGTCTTCGATCGCATCGCCGAAGCGAAAACGGCGGCTGCGTCCGTCGCTGGGTTCGGCGCGACGCTTCGGTGCGCGCGTATCGACGGCGGCGGTGCGTTCGTTTGCAACCGCGCCATCGCAAGATGGGGCCGCCACGCAGTCGGCCACGTGATCAAGAGACATGACAGTGAATTCCGGGAAGGGCATGCCCGTATTGAACGTCATCGCATTCGATCAGTAAAATGAATATTTCGATCGTTACGATTCCCTTGAAGAATGGAACTGAAACTGCTGCGAACGTTCCTGACGGTGACCGAGCTGTGCCATTTCAGCCGCGCGGCCGATGCGCTGCACATGAGCCAGCCGGCACTGAGCAAGCAGATCGGCGCGCTCGAGGCGAGCCTCGGCGGCAAGCTGTTCGAGCGCGGGCGGCACGGCGCGGAGCTGACGCCGTTCGGCGAACGCTTCCTGCCCGACGCGCAGGCGCTCGTGCGCGATGCCGACGAGATCCTCGCGCGTGCGCGGGAGGCGACCAGCGGGCAGCGCGGGCATCTGCGGCTCGGCATCTGCCTGTCCGTGCTGACGCTCGTGCCGAAGCTGGTCGCGGAATTTCGCCACCGCAATCCGGGCATCGCCGTCACGCTGAGCGACCTGTCGTCGTCCGAGCAGACGCGCCGGTTGCGCGCGGGCAAGCTCGACGCCGGCTTCCTGCGCCTGCCGTCCGACGACGGGCTGTCGTCGTTCAAGGTGATCGACGAAGGGCTCGCGCTCGCGGTGCCGCCGCACCTCGGCTTCAAGCGCGTGCCGGCCGACCTCGACGTGCTCAACGAGATCGGCTTCATCGCGCTGCAGCGTGCGCGCGGCCCGGGCCTCGCCGCGCAGATCGACCGATGGTGCGTCGAGCGCCGCTTCGTGCCGCACGTGACGCAGCAGGCGGAAGATGTGCAGTCGGTGCTGACGTCGGTCGCGGCCGGCGTCGGCGTCGCGTTCATCCCGTCGCGCGCGCAGTACCTGCTGCGAGACGCGACGGTGCTGCCGCTCGACGGCCGGGACGCGAAGTGGCGCGTGGGGCTGGCGTGGCTGTCGGGGCGCGACGATCCGGTCACGACGCATTTCGTGTCGTTCATGCGTGCCGCGATCAAGGGTGCGTGACGCGGCGTATAGTGTCCGCGATTGCGTCCTGATTGATTGACTGCCGGCCCGGCACCGGCTCACGAACCCGAACCGATGACTTCAGAATCCGACGAATCTCCGCTCGATCCCGCACTCGTGGCGACGCTCGCGACGCTGAACGAGGCCGCGAACGATCCGGCCGGCAAGACGTGGTCGCTGCCGAAGATCGCGAAGCGCGCGCAACTGCCGATGAGCACGCTGCGCCGCGTGCTGACGCAGCTCGACGCCGCGGGCCTGAGCGCGACGACGCTGAATGAGGATGGCACCGGCAGCGCCGTGCTGACCGACGAAGGGCGCAACGTGTGCGCGGAACTGTTCGGCGCGAACGACGCCCGATGAATGAAAAAACGGGCCGCTGTGAATGAACCGCGGCCCGTCGTGTTGCGGCTCGACGCGTGCACCGCGCCATGCCGTGTATCACCACCGCGCCGTCACGCCGCCCATCACCGAATGACGATAGATCTGGTCGTTCAGCCCGCGCCGGTAGCCGACGTCGAGATCGAGCCAGCGCGTCGGCGAATAGATTGCGCCCGCGAGCACGAACGCCGGATTCGCGCCTGCGGTGCTCTCCGGGTTGCGCGACATGCCGACGTCGACCACGAGCTGCAGCCGGTCGGTCGCCTTGTAGAGCGCCGCGCCCGACATGGCCCAGATCGACGTCACGTCGCCCTGGCGATTCGGCTGGTACGCGAGGCCCGCATTCGCGAGCAGCGAGAAGCGCGCGACGTCGGCCTGTGCGAGCAGCGTCGCGCCGGTGCCGACGCGACCCGTGCCGAGCCCGCGACCGTCGTTGCCGGTCGGCATCGTCACTTTCGGTTTCAGCGCGAGTGACAGCGGCCCGCGTTCGACGAAGCGCCATTTCATGCCGATCTCGACATCGCCGATTCCCGCGCCGTTTTCGTCGGAGCGCGTTTGCAGATGCGTATAAGGCGCGTTGACGTAGAGGTCGACGCGTTCGCCGAACCCGCGCGTGAGCGTCGCGTTCCATAGCTGGTGGCGGCCGCTGTCTTCCTGTTTCGAGGTTTCCTCCGCGTTGAACTCGAACTGCCAGTTCGCATTGCCCTGCGTGCCCGTATCGTCGCTGACGAGCGGGTGGGCCGGATAGGCGTCGAGCGGTGCGAGGAGTGCGCTCGCGGCTGCGAGCGGAAGGATTCTTTTCATTGCGTCACCCGTATTGCATCGTGAGTGGCCGGCCCGCGCGCGTTGCTCGGGCCGGCACATCGTTATCCGAACCGAATCAGAACCACTGCTTGTAGCGGCGCACATAGATCGTCTTGACGATCTGCGCGAGCAGGATGTAGCCGACCATCGTCGCGGCGAGCCACAGCCAGAAGGTGCCCGGCAGGTGCATGAAGCCGAGCGCGTCCGCGAACGGCGAGAACGGCAGCCAGCAGCCGATCGCGATCGCGGTGAAGGTCGACAGCAGCACCGGCAGCGCGGCCGTGCTTTGCAGGAAAGGAATCTTCTGCGTGCGCAGCAGGTGCACGACGAGCGTTTGCGACACGAGGCTCTCGATGAACCAGCCCGAGTTCATCACGATCTGGCCGCCCGTGCCGCCGTTCAGGTGATACATCGCGCCCGCGCCGAACACGGTCCACATCAGCACGTAGGTCGTGATGTCGAACACCGACGACGTTGGCCCGACCCACAGCATGAAGCGGCTGATGTTGCCGGCTTCCCACTTGCGCGGCTTCTTCAGGAACTCGGGATCCATCTTGTCCCACGGCAGCAGCATCTGCGACGTGTCGTAGATCAGGTTCAACACGAGCAGCTGCGTCGCGAGCATCGGCTCCCACGGCAGAAATGCGCTGGCGACGAGCACCGAGAACACGTTGCCGAAGTTCGAGCTCGCGGTCATGTTCAGGTACTTCAGGATGTTGCCGAACGTCTCGCGGCCCTTGATCACGCCTTCCTCGAGCACCATCAGGCTCTTTTCGAGCAGGATGATGTCGGCGGTTTCCTTCGCGATGTCGGCGCCGCTGTCGACCGAGATGCCGACGTCGGCATCGCGCAACGCGGGTGCATCGTTGATGCCGTCGCCGAGGAAACCGACCGTGTGGCCGTTCGCCTGCAGCGCCTTGACGATGCGCGCCTTCTGCAGCGGCGTGAGCTTCGCGAACACGGTCGTGCGTTCGACCACCTGCGCAAGCGTTGCGTCGTCGAGCGCTTCGATTTCCGCGCCGAGGATCGGCTTGCCGGGTTCGAGGCCGACCTGGCGGCACACCTTCATCGTGACTGTCGGGTTGTCGCCCGTCAGCACCTTCACCGCGACGCCGTTCTCGCGCAGCGCGGCGAGTGCCGGCGCTGCCGACTCCTTCGGCGGATCGAGGAAGGTCAGGAAGCCGCGCACGACGAGGTCGCGTTCGTCGGCGGTGCGGTACTGCTCGCGTTCGTCGCCGCGCGGGATCGTGCGCGTCGCGACCACGAGCACGCGGAAGCCGTCCTCGTTGTACGCGTTGGCCTGTTCGAGCAGCCGCTTGCGCGCGACGAAGTCGAGCGGGCGCACGCCGTCTTCATCCTGCACATACGTGGAGACGGCCAGCATTTCCTCGACCGCGCCCTTGCAGACCAGCAGGTGCGCGCCGCGCGTATCCTCGACGACGACCGACAGGCGGCGCCGCACGAAGTCGAACGGCAGCTCGTCGATCTTCTTGTAGCCCTGCGGCTTCGCGCGTTCGCCGATCTCGTCGGCACGCGCGACGACCGCGATGTCGATCAGGTTCTTCTGGCCGCTCTGGTGGAAACTGTTCAGCCAGCCGAGCCGCAGGATTTCCTCGTTCTTGTAACCGGACAGGTCGAGGTGGTGTTCGAGGATGATCTTGTCCTGCGTGAGCGTGCCGGTCTTGTCGGTGCACAGCACGTCCATCGCGCCGAAGTTCTGCACCGAGTTCAACCGCTTGACGACGACCTTGCGGCGCGCCATCGCGATCGCGCCGCGTGCGAGGTTCGCGCTGACGATCATCGGCAGCATCTCGGGCGTGAGACCCACGGCCACCGCAAGCGCGAACGTGAGTGCGCTCAGCCAGTCCCCCTTGGTCAGGCCGTTGATCATGAACACGATCGGCACCATCACGAACATGAACTTGATCAGCAGCCAGCTCACGCTCGCGACGCCGCGGTCGAAGCTCGTCTCGATGCGCTTGTGGCTCACGACGTTGCGTGCGAGCGAACCGAAGTACGTGTCTTCGCCGGTCGCGACGACGACGGCAGTCGCCGTCCCGCTGACGACGTTGGTGCCCATGAAGCAGACGTTCTCGAGATCGAGCAGCGATGCCGACGTGTCGGTCGCCGCGCCGGCCGCGCGCGTGCTGGCGGATTTGCCTGCCACCGCGCCGAGCGTGTCGTACTTCTCGACGGGCAGCGCCTCGCCGGTCAGCACGGCCTGGCTGATGAACAGGTCGCGCGACGCAAGCAGGCGCACGTCCGCCGGGATCATGTCGCCGGCCGACAGGTGCACGATGTCGCCGGCCACGACTTCGCGCATCGGCACCTCGCGGCGCGCGGGCTCGGCCGTATCGGTCACCGCGCGCTGCACGGTGGCCGTCGTGCGGACCATCGCCTTGAGCTTCTCGGCCGCGTGCAGCGAGCGGAACTCTTGCACAAAGCGCAGCAGCGCGCTGATCGTGACCATCGTCAGCAAGATCGTCGTGCCGACGTAGTCGCGATCGCCGGGCGCCGCGAACCAGACGTCGGTGCAGAAGCTGATGGCGGCCAGCACCAGCAGCACGTAGACGAACGGGTTGTGGAACGAGAGCAGCAACTGGCGCGTCCAGTGCGGCGGCTTGTCGTGCGCGATTTCGTTCGGGCCATAGTGCTGCAGGCGGTCGGCGGCCTGGTCGTAGGTGAGGCCGCGCGTGCTGGTGTGCAGCGACTTCAGCGTGTCCTCGAGCGGGCGGGCCGCTTCCTGCGCGGCGCGCATGATGCGCGGTTCGTTCTGCTGACCGGGGCCGGTCTTGATGAAGCCGCGCTGTTTCTTTTGCGATGTGTTGCGTTGTGTCATGAGTCGCTCCTGGCGCGCGAGGCGGCGGGCGGGGAGCGGCCGTGACGTTATCGACGCACGAGCGCTCCCCGCCGCGTCGCGTCAAACGCGATCGGCTGTGGATCGGTAAAGGCGGGAACGCTCGCCGGCGCGTGGAGTGCGGTCGGCGTGTCGATGCGCAGCGTCGCACCGGCGAGCGGTAATCGACTACTGTCGTCTGAGTTCATCTGCACTCCTGTCGGTTGCGAGTAATCGGCACGAGCGATCGGCAGCCGCGCACGCACGAAGGCGCGCGGCCTGACGGCACGCGAACGGAAAACGCACGCGGCTGGCGCCGCGCGCAACACGAACGCACACGCGCGACGGCGCGTCGCGTGCATTCGACAACATCGAAAAATTCGGCGGGGAATCTGGCCGGTCAGGCCGGAAGGACGCCGCATCCTGCTTCCCGGGATGCGGCAGAAGACGAGGCTCTGCGCGTTTTCCTCAGGCAGCAGTCAAGTTGGTCGAGCACCAACTACAACTCGCATCGGTGTTCACAGAACACTCCATGTAATTAGACGGGGGCGATGGTAAAGGCTCGTCGTGCGAAGCGTCAACCCTTTTGTCAGGCGTTATTTTGAGAAACGGAATCGGGTCGATGAACGATCGCCGGATCTCCGGATCGCCGGCCGCCAGAAAAAGCAAGCCGCGCGCACGCCTTGTCGGCATGCGCGCGGCTGCGGCGAGGCAGGGTGCCGGTTACAGGTTGGCTGCCGCGACGGCGGCCCCTGCATCGAGAATCCCCGAGCCCGCCGGCATCGCGGTGCACGGCGTGCCGGCGGCCAGCTTCGCCGCGCGTGTGCCGCCTTGCAGCTTTTGCTGGATCTGCGCGGGCGTGAGGTTGCCGTTCACCGCGAGCATCAGCGCGGCGACCCCCGTCACTTGCGGCGTCGCGAGGCTGGTGCCGTTCGCGAGGCCGTAGGTGTCCGAGCCCGGCGTCGTCGTACCGGTGTTCGACGTCGACAAGATGTTGACGCCCGGTGCGCTCAGCGTGATGTTGGCGCCGAAGTTGCTGAACGATGCGCGGCGGCCGGTCGCGTCGGTTGCACCGACGCTGACCACGCCGCGGCAGTTCGCGGGCTGGTCGAGCCCGGTCGACAGGCCGTCGTTGCCGGCCGCGACGACGACGGTCACGCCCTTCGCGTTCACGTCGTCGATCGCCTGCTGGAACGTCGTGCTGCACGCGCCGACGCCGCCGAGGCTCAGGTTGATGACCTTCGCGGGTGTCGGGTTCGTCGGTACGCCGGTGACGGGAATGCCGGCGGCCCAGCGCATCGCGTCGGCGATGTCGCTCGTCACGCCGCCGCACTTGCCGAGCACGCGCACCGGCAGGATCCGGCCGAGCCACGACACGCCGGCGATACCGGCGCCGTTGTTGGCGGTCGCGCCGATCACGCCCATCACACGCGTGCCGTGCCAACTGCTGTTGCTCGGTTCGCTCGCGCAGTGATAGTACGGGCCGTTTGCGTCGCCGAGTTCCTGCTGCGTGACCCAATCGCCCGGATCGGATGCGTCGGGGCCGCGCGACAGGCCGTTGTTGCTGGTGTTGACGTTGGTGATGAAGCTGTAGCCGGGCAACAGGTTGCCGACGAGGTCGGCGTGCGGCCGAGAGCCGGTGTCGAGCACCGCCGTGACGACGGTCGGCGAACCCTTGGTCGTGTTCCATGCGGGCGGCAGGTCGATGCCGGCGGTCGGGTCGGACAGGTACCACTGCTGGCTGTAGAGCGGGTCGCTCGGCGTGTCGCGGATCTGCATCGGGTGATCCGGTTCCGCGTAGTCGACGTCGGTGTCGGTCGCGAACGCCTGCGCGAGTGCGGTCGCGTCGGTGGCCGCGATGCGCTGGCCGAGCGACAGCACGGCCGCGCCGTTCGAGATCGTCCGCTCGACCAGCACGTTCAGCGGCGTTTGCGCGACCGTGCTCGCATAGGCGCGTGCGCTGCCGGTCACCGGCGCGGTCCAGCGCGTCAT
The DNA here is from genome assembly GCF_025685725.1 of Burkholderia sp. BKH01. NCBI lineage: Bacteria > Pseudomonadati > Pseudomonadota > Betaproteobacteria > Burkholderiales > Burkholderiaceae > Burkholderia > Burkholderia sp. BKH01. The sequence goes on from NZ_JAOTQT010000014.1 coordinate 133,444, forward strand.
CGAGCGCTGGATCACCGCGTCGAGCCGCGTCCCGTTGTCGATGGCGGCCATCGCACGCGTGGCCGTCAGCGTCTTCAGCTTGACGATCAGGTGATCGACCGGCGGTTCGTCGGGCGTGGTCTGCGCGGCCATCTGCACGGCGGCCTGCTGGGTCGCGCAGGCGTTGCTGCCGGACGTGGTGGGCGGGGTCGTGGGAGCGGGAGCCGGTGTGGGAGCCGGTGCTGCGTTGGACGAAGACGGGTTGCTGCCGTCGCCGCCTCCGCCGCCGCAGCCGGCGAGGGGCAGGAGGGCCGCGGCAGACAGCATGCCGGCGAGCATGCGCGCATGGGCGGAACGGGCCAGCGCGAAATTGAAACGTTTGGCTCTCATGTTGAAGCTCGATCCTCGTAGATAACCGTCGTGCCGGCGGTGTGCTCGGTCCGGCAGAAACCGGACCTTGTTTTTATCGGGCGCGCAAGTCTGCTGCGACGCGCCATGCACTGGGTAACGGCCGCTGTGGCGGCTTCTTGAGTATGTTTTGTGTGAATAAAGAGCGGGACGCAAACGATTCCGTTGCGGCATCGCAGCATGAACGCGCGTTTGGAACGCGTGGCACAGATGGCGGGGTTGAGCCCGCAAGCGGCCGGTCGGGCGAAACGCGTGTCGCGGGTCGGTTTGCGCGGTACGGAAGACGGGTTGCATAGCCCGGCCGCGGTGGACGGTTGATTACGCTTTCCCTGATGCGACGCGAATTTTGTCAGGCGTACGATCGCAATTCGATCAACGTTTCGTCAGGAGAAAAGCATGGATCGCCGCTTCCGTTTGCTGGCTGTCGCGCTGTCCTGTGCACTGGCGGGCGCCGCGCACGCGCAGGCCCTCACCGGTACGCTGAAGAAGATCAAAGACACGGGCATCGTGTCGCTCGGCATTCGCGAATCGTCGGTGCCGTTCTCGTATTCGGACAACCAGCAGAAGAACATCGGCTACTCGCGGGACATCGCGGCGCGCATCATCGACCAGTTGAAGACGGACCTGAACCTGCCGAACCTCACGGTGAAAGAGATTCCGATCACGTCGCAGAACCGGATTCCGCTGCTGCAGAACGGGACGATCGATTTCGAATGCGGATCGACGACGAACACGCTCGAGCGGCAGAAGCAGGCTGCGTTCTCGAACAGCATCTTTCTCTATGGCATCCGTTTCAGCACGCGCAAGGATTCGGGCGTGAAGGATTTTGCGGACTTGGCCGGCAAGACGGTCGCGACGACGGCCGGCACGTCGGACGAGCGCCTGCTGCGCAAGCTCAATGAAGAGAAAGGGATGAACATGACGATCATCAGCGCGAAGGATCACGCCGAAGCGTTCATGAACGTCACGACCGGGCGCGCGGTGGCGTTCGTGATGGACGAGCCGCTGCTGTACGGCGAGATCGCGAAGGACCGCAACCCGGGCGCGTACGCGGTGACGGGCACGCCGCTCGTCCACGAAAACTACGCGTGCATGATGCGCAGGGACGATCCGCCGTTCAAGCATGTCGTCGACGGCGTGATCGCGAAGATGCAGACGTCGGGCGCGGCCGAGAAGCTCTACAACCAGTGGTTCACGCAGCCGATTCCGCCGAAGGGCGTGAGCCTCAACTACCCGCTGTCGGCGGAGATGAAGCAGTTGTTCAGGAATCCGACCGACCAGGCGCAGTATTGATCCGAACGCGGCGCCGTCATGAAAGACCGCCGGCGCTGCCGGCGAAGTTGCCGGCACGGGCGAGCGGGGCGCGACATGCGTGCGGCGTGATTGACGCTCCCCGTGCGGCGGGCGCGTCGCCGCGGTAGCGGAACATGCCCGCGGCCGGGCCGCCCCCATGACGGGAGCCGGCCCGGCTAGCGCATTTCCCCGCGTGCCGCAATCGGCTTTCAACCTCGCCCGCGCCAGGGGAATCCGGTCGCCAGACGCAACAACGGGCACAATACGGAATTCGCCACGATCGCACGCATGTTCGCAATTCGAACATGTCGGCCGCGTCGTCGCCGCCCGAATCCTTCCCAGTCGTCATGAACGCCACGCTCACTCCCGCGCGCGAGCCGAATTCGCCGCGTTTCCTGCTGTTCCTGATCTGCCTGTTCGCGTCCGCGGGCCAGCTTGCGATCGACATCTACGTGCCCGCGCTGCCCGACATGGCGCGATCGTTCGCGACGACGCCGCAGGCGATCCAGTCGAGCGTGTCCGGCTACATGGCGGCCTACGCGCTCGGCCAGCTTATCTTTGGCCCGATCGCCGATGCGTACGGGCGCAAGCGCGTGCTCGCGTTCGGGCTCGTGATCTACACGATCGGCTGCCTGCTGTCGCTCGGCGCGCAGAACCTGGAGACGTTCGTGCTGGCCCGCTGCCTGCAGGGTTTCGGGATCGCGACCACCAACCTGCTCGCGAAGGCGATCATTACCGATTCGTTCTCCGGCCAGGCGCTGATGCATGCGTTCACGTACATGTCGATCGCGTGGGGGCTCGCGCCGATCGTCGCGCCGGTGATCGGTGCGCACCTTCAGGAATGGTTCGGCTGGCGCGCCTGCCTCGTGTTCCTGCTCGTCTACTCGCTGGTGATGTGGGCGCTGCTGTGGCGTTATCGAGAGACCTTGCCGAAACCGGTGCATCTCGAGCCGCGCACGCTGATCGCGAACGCGGGCAAGGTGCTGGCGAGCCCGGTGTTCCAGAGCTGCTTCCTCGCGCAGGGGCTGTGCTACAGCATCCTGCTGGTCTTCAACATCGTCGGGCCGTTCATGGTGCAGACCACGCTGCACAAGCCGCCGACCTTCTTCGGCTATCTCGCGCTCGGCATCGGCCTGATGTATTTCCTCGGCGGGCTGTCGAACCGGATTCACGGGCGCGGGCTGCCGAGCGCCGAGCAACGGCTGCGCATCGGCGCGCGCGTGATGGCGGGTGCGTCGGTCGCGATGCTGGTGCTCGCGCTGACCGTCGGCCTGCGCGTGTGGACGCTCGCGACACCGGTGCTCGTGATGGGTTTCTGCGCGGGCGCGATGTATCCGACGCTGATGGCCAAGGGCAATTCGCTGTTTCCGCATATCGCGGGCCTGACGAGCGCGATCCTCGGGTGCGCGCTGCTGCTCGTGTCGTCCGCGATGATGGGGCTGGCCGGGTTCGTGTCGATCCACGTGCTGACGCCGCTCGCGCTGTTTTTCGTCGCGCTGTCGTTCATCGTCGTATGGATGGTGACGAAGCTGCTGCGGTATCTGACGCAGCAGCAGGCCGCGACCGTCGTGTGCGGGAGCGGGGAGGCGGCGTAAGCGTTTCGTTGATGGATCGCGAGCGGAGGCGAAGCGGGTGCCTGACGTTCGATTCCTTTCGCGCCGCAGACCGCTTACAACGGATGCGCGGCGCCGGCCTGCGTCAAAAGCGACACGGCAACCGGATCCGGCAATCCATTCGAATCGATCGCTCCCGCTTTCGCCAGCGCACCGAGATCGCTGTCGACACCCGGTTGCCCGACCACGAACGACGTGGTCAGGAACGCCGGCGTCGTCAGCGTGACCGCATAGCGCTGCTGCAGGTTCGTCACGACGGCCGATTGCGCTGCCTGCACGGCGTTCGGGCTGCCCATCACCTGCTGGAAGTGCAGATTGCCCTGGAAATTGCCGATCAGCCCGGCCGTATTTGTGCCGAGCTGTGCCGCGAGATAGACCAGCATCAGCTCGGTCTCGGGCGTCGTGTTGAAGGTGCCGCCCGCGTAGGCGAGCGAATGCAGGCTCGTGCCGCCCGATGTCACGGTGATGACGCACGGCAGCGCGGCGTTGACCGTCACCTGGTAGTTGCCGCCGCCGTCCGTCAGCGTCGTCGCCGAGCCTATCGCGCAACTGACCGCCACCGGCGCGCTCGCGAGCGCGTTGCCGGTGGCGGCCGTGCCCGACAGCGAGACGGTTTGCGTGTTGTCGTTGAAGCAGACATCCACGCCGAAGCAGGCGTCGCCGTTGCAGGCCTGGAGCGTCGCGAGTGTTGCGACGCAGAGCGCGCCGAGCGCGGGGCGGGTGAAGCGTTCGTGGCGAATGTTCATGGTCGCGGGTGTCCGGGAGAAGGGAGCAACCGGTGCGCGCCCGGGGAAGCGGCGCTGCTCATATTCTAGGTTCCCGATCCGCGAACTGCTCGCCCGTTTGCCCGTCCGGCCGGAAACCTTTCAATTTCCTTCGCAACGGGTCATACGAGAGAACGCGCCGTTCCCGACGGGGCGGGCGTGCCGTTCAGCGGCGCGAGTCTTGCGGCAACGCGGCCGGCAAGTAAGCAGCCGGTTCACGCTCAGGGCTTGCGCGCGGCCGTCTTCGCGAACGCGCCGCGCACCTCGAAGCCGATCGCATCCGCGACGTTGCCGCGCGCGTCGACGAGTTCGAGCCGGTGCCGGCCCGGCCACGGCATCCACGCGACGCGGTCGGCATGCCCGATCACCTTGTCGTCGAGCCGCCACGCGAACCGCGCGGCGCGCCCGGCCGAGCGCTCGAACCAGATCCGCTGGTTCTTCGGCGGAATGTCCGGGTCGATCGCGAAGATCGTGCCGTCGGTCGGCGCGCCGATCGTCAGCGGCGCGCGCGCACCGCCCTTGCCCGGCGTGACGGGCGCGGCGAGCCGGATCGTGTCGACCGCCGTCCCCGCGATGAACCACTCGTTGCGCGCTGGCTCGATGTCGCGCTCGAACGTGATGCGGCGCGTCTCGACACCGGCCGGCGCGCGTGGCGCGTGGCTCGGCAGGTCGCGGTGCAGGTAGCCGACGACGGCCGACCACACGGGCGACGCGCCCGTGACACCCGACACGTCCCACATTGGCGAGCCATCCGCATTGCCGACCCACACGCCGACCGTGTAGCGCGACGTGAAGCCGACGGTCCAGTTGTCGCGCATGTCCTTGCTCGTACCGGTCTTGACCGCCGAGAAAAAGCGCGTCGCAAGCGGGTTGTCGAAGCCGAACGTGCGTACGCGCGCATTGTTGTCGGAGAGGATGTCGGTAACGACGAAGCTGGCCGCTTCGCTGAACACGCGCGTGCCGCTGTCGGCACGCGCGGGCACCGACACGCCGGGAGTCGATGCCGGCGCCGGCAGGTCGACGACCTTGCGCGCGACACCGCCATTCGCGAGCGCGCGATACGCGTTGGTCAGCGACAGTAGCGTGACGTCGGCACTCCCGAGCGCGAGGCTGAAGCCGTAGTAGTCGCCTTCCTGCGCGAGCGGCAGGCCGAGCGCGGTCAGCGTGCGCGCGAAGCGGTGCGGCGTGACGAGCACGAGCGTGCGCACGGCCGGCACGTTCAGCGAGCCGCCGAGCGCGCTGCGCACGCTCACCCAGCCCTTGAAATCCTTGTCGTAGTTCTGCGGAATGTACAGGCCGCCGCCGGCGGCGAGGTTGATCGGCGCGTCGTCGAGCAGCGACGCGGCAGTCAGCCGCTCTTCGTCGATTGCCTGCGCATAGAGGAATGGCTTGAGCGTCGAGCCGGCCTGGCGCGGCGCGAGCACGGCATCGACGTCGCGCGCGCTCGACAACGCGCCCGACGATCCGACCCACGCGCGAATTTCGCCGGTCGCGTTGTCGATCACGACGACCGCGCCGTCCTGCACGTTGCGCCGGTGCGCGGGCGCGTTGAGTTCGGTCAGCGCGCGCATCAGCGTGTCGCGCGCAAAGCGTTGCAGCGGTGCATCGAGCGTCGTGCGGACCTGCGCGCCGGCCGCCGGCCTGACTTCGGCCGCGATGCGTCGCGCGAAGTGCGGGGCGAGGGCGGCGCCGTCGTCGCGTATGGCGTTGGCCGGACGCGCGGTGACGAGCTGCACGTAGCCGTCGAGCGACGCGCACGCCTGCTCTGCATGCATGTCGCGCAGGATCCGGCATGCGCGCTCGGCGACCTTCGCGGGTGTCGCGTTGGGCGCGCGCACGAGTGCGGCCGCGATCGCGGCTTCGCGCGCGTCGAGGCCCGACGGCGTCTTGCCGAACAGCACCTGCGACAGCGCGCCGAGCCCGACCGTCTCGCCGCGGAACGGCACGAGATTCAGGTAGGCCTCGAGGATCTGGTCCTTGCGCCAGCCGCGTTCGAGCAGCAGCGCGTTCATCGCCTGCGTGGCCTTCTGCGGCAGCGAGCGCTGGCCCGAGCGGCGTGGCGAATCGCTGAGCAGCCCGGCGAGCTGCATCGTCACGGTCGACGCGCCGCGCGTGCGCTCGTTCCACAGGTTGCCCCACGCGGCGCCGGCAATCCCGCGCCAGTCGACGCCGCTGTGTTCGTAGAAGCGCTTGTCCTCGGAGACGACGATCGCCTCGCGGAACGCGGGCGATACGTCCGCGAGCGACACCCAGTCGCCGCGCCGTTCGGCGAGGTCGACGCGCGTGCGCTGCAGCGGCGTGCCGTCGCGCGCGAGCAGCACCCAGTCGGAACTGCGCCAGTTGCGGCGCACGTCGTCGTAACCCGGCAGCGCATGCGCGACGAGCGGCGCGGCCAGCACGACGGCGACGAATACGCGGCCAGCGAAACGCGCCGGCCGCGGCAAGACCCGATCGATCATCACGCGCTCACTGCTTGCCCGCGTCGGCCGGCTTGACGGTCATCGGCGGGTTCGGCCACAGGCCGTACACGGACGGCGCGTACAGCGCCTCGACGCGCGTCGGCGGCAATCCGAACGTGCCGACATTGTTCAGCCGCACCGTGTACTCGACCGAGAATTTGCCCTTCGGCAAATAGTCGTAGTACGCGCGGTAGCCGTCGAAATCGCGCTCGATGAACGCCGGCCACGCGCCGTCGGGCGTTTTCTCGCCCTGAGTCGCCGCTTCGGAATCGCGGCCGAGGCCCGAACCGAGGATCGTCGCTCCGGACGGGATCGGATCGTTGACGACGACCCACGTCATGTCGGTCTGCGCATCGATCTCGAGATGCACGCGCACGACGTCGCCGCGCGTCAGCACGCCGTTGACGGCGGGCGACACCGGCGTGACGGTCTTCGTGATCCGGTAGCCGGCCGCGAACGGCGAGCGCAGCGGCACGGCCGCGAGGCTCTCGACCGTCGCCCACGGGCGCCCGGTGCCTTCCTGCGTGACGGACAGCGTGGCCGGTGCCTGCGACGCGCGCGGCCACGGCATCAGCACGCTGCGCACGGCGGCGGCGCGGGTCGCGGCAGTGGCCGATACAGGCGTGTCGGCGGGGGCCGGCGCCTGCGACCACGAGATCGCGCGCTCGTTGCCGCCGAGCGCGACCTTCGTCGCGCCGGAGACGGGCGTGCTCTCGTAGGTGCGCGAGAAGCGCTCGACCGCGAGCAGGCCGAGCGCGTTCGACGTCGTCGTCTGCCACGCGCCCTGGCGCTGCAGCGCGAGCAGGCCGGCCGTGACGCGCGGCATCTCGTCCTTCCACGCCGGGTCGCCCGCGAATTCCATCGCGAGACGCGCGGCGTTGGTCTCGTTGCTCGTCATCAGCCACCACAGGTCGTCGTCGCGCGCGGTCGAGAACACGAGCTGCGTGCCCTGGTACGTGAGGCGCGCCCGCAGGATCTGCTCGACCTGCGCGCGTTTCTCGTCGCGCTGCGGGATGTCCTTCACGCGCGTCAGGATCGCGTGATAGTCGATCACCGCCGACGTCGGCCACTGGTTCGGCGCGATCTCGATCGAGCCGAGCATGCGGCCCTGTGCAGCGCCGTAGCGCGACAGCGCCTCGATCGCGGCGAGCTTGCGCAGGTCGCGATCCTGGCGCGGCGCCCACGCGTTGCGCTCGATGCGGCCGTCGACGAAGCGCGCGAGCCCGGTTTCGAGCTGCGTGCGCAGGTCTTCCGGCAGCGCGAAGCGCGGGTCGGCACGGCTCGCCTCGTCGGACAGCACGAGCAGGTACGACGACAGCGTCGGGCTGCCGTGGTGCGAATCGTCGGACGACGGCGGGAAGTAGCTCGCGAGCCCGTCGCTGTCGAGATAGACGGGCATGCGTGCAACCAGCGCCTGCCATTGCGCGGGGTCGCGCAGGCCGATCGCGCGCGACGCCTGCTGTTCGAGGCAGCGGTACGGATAGCGCTCGAACCAGCGGCGCACGCCGGGCAGGCCGTCGGCCAGCTTCGACTGCAGCGACACGGCGATGCCGCCGCGCGGCGCGCCCTGTGCGTTGCTCACGGCGCCGGCCGGTGCCGACACGGGCACCGTCAGCGTGCCGTCGACCTGCGCGAGCGTCGCTTGCTGCACGGTTACCGGAAGAGCGGGCACGACCTTCTGCGCGACCGCCAGCGCGTCGGACGCGCGCTTGCCGCCTTGCTCGGCCGCTTCGATGCGCCAGTTCAGCGCGCCGGCCGCGTCGAGCGCCTGCTCGGGCACGGTGATCGTCCACGCGACCTCGGTAGCCGTATTGGCCGCGAGCGACACGGTTTGCGGTGCGACGTCGAGGCCCGTCACGCGCGGCGTCACGACGACCTGCATCGCGCGGTCGGTCGTGTTGCGCAGCGTGACCTGTGCGCGGAACGCGTCGCCTTCGCGCACGAGCGGCGGCAGGCCGGAGATCAGTTGCAGATCCTGCGTGCTGCGGATCGACGTGCTGCCGGTGCCGAAACGGTCGGGGCCGACCGCCGCGATCGCGACGATCCTGAAGCGCGTGAGCGCGTCGTTCAGCGGCACCTCGACGGTCGCGCTGCCGTTCGCGTCGAGCGTCACGCGCGGGTTCCACAGCAGCAGCGTGTCGAACAGCTCGCGCGTCGGCGCGCTGCCGCCGCCGCCGCCGGCCGGCACGGCCTTGCGGCCGAAGTGGCGGCGGCCGACGATCTCCATCTGCGCCGTGGCCGTCTCGACGCCGTACGCACGCCGTCGCAGCATCGCGTCGAGCAGGTCCCAGCTGTTGTTCGGCATCAGTTCGAGCAGCGCCTCGTCGACGGCCGCGACCGCGATCTGCGTGCCGGCCGGCGCGGGCTGGCCGTTCGGCAGCGTGACCTTCACGTGCGCCTGCGCCTTGCCGCGCACCGTGTAGCGGGTCGCGTCGGTCGTCACGGTCACGCCGAGACGGTGGACGCCCGTGCCGACCTTGATCTCGCCGAGGCCGTAGCGGAACGCGGGCTTCGACAAGTCGACGAACGCGGTCGGCGCTTCATAGTGGCGGCCTTCGCGCCAGAACGCGCGCGCCCATTCGACCGGCGCTTTCCAACCCCACGTGAAGAACGAGTACCACGGCACTTCGCGAATCCGGCCGCGCAGCGCGAGCACCGATACGTAGACGTTCGGCCCCCACGATTCGCCGACCTTCAGGTCGACGGTCGGGTTCTTGCCGTTCAGCTCGACGATGTGCGTTTCCATCACGCCGCCGCGTTCGACCGCGACGAGCGCGGTCGCGTAGCGGAACGGCATGCGCACCTGGAAGCGGGCCGTTTCACCCGGTTCGTACGAGGTTTTCTCCGGGATCACGTCGATCCGGTCGGTGTTGTCGCCGCCGAACCAGAGTTCGTCCTCGCGCGTGACCCAGACCGACGTCGATGCGTTCGACGTACGGCCGTCGCCGTCCTTCGCGACCGCGATCAGCTGCACGTTGCCGGCCTGTTCGAGCGTCGCGTCGCAGGCCATGCGGCCCTTGTCGTCGGTCTTGCCCGAGCACAGCACGCCGAGGTCGCGCGTGTCGCTCTTGTTGTCGTACGCATAGAAGCCGCCGACCATCCGCTTGCGCGACGACGTCGTGATGTGCGCGACGCCCTTGATCTCGATCGGCACCGATGCGCGCGGCTTGCCCTGCAGGTCGACCGCGAGCGCCTGCACCGGCACGCGCTGGCCGACCGACACCCAGCGGCCGGCCTTGATGCCGGCCACCACCGCGGCCGGCCACAGGATCGTGTCGCCGCGAATCGTCTGCACTTCGCCGTTCGGGTCGGCGAACGTCGCTTCGAGCGCGATGCGCTTCGGCGCGTCGACGTCGGGCAGGCCCTTGAGCGTGACCGAGCCCGCGCCGTTGCGGTCGAGCGTCAGCGGCAGCTTGTCGGCGATCAGCTTCGTCGCATCGGGATCGTTGTTCGACGACGACGCGTTGTCGCCGTCCTGCGAATCGTCGTCGGCGTTGCCGTCGCTCTTGTCGGGGCGATACGGCGTGAAGCTGAAGTCCTCGAAGCGATCCGCGAACGGCGGCGACGCCCACTTCATCAGCGCCGACACCTGCACCGGCAGGTTCGATGCGCCGCCGCCCGACACGTAGTCGATCTGCACCGCGAGCGGCGCTTCCTTCACCGCGACGAGCGGGCTCTTCTGCGCATCGCGTGCGCCGATCGATCCTTTCAGCACCGGCAGGCGGAACGCCTCGACGCGGAAGCTGCCGCTGTAATAGGTGGCGGTCGGCGCGTCTTCCGGGCCGGCTGCGAGTTCGACGCTGTATTCGCCGAGCTTCGCGGCCGGCGGCAGCGTGAACTGCGTGTCCGCGCTGTGATCGGCGGCCCACGTGAGCGGCAGCTTGTACGTCTGGCCCGTGCCGAGATGGCGGATCGTCACGCGCGTCGGGTATTGCGACGGGAACGCGAGGCTCTGCAGCGTCTCGGTGCGGATGAAATGCTTCATCGACACGGTTTCGCCCGCGCGCAGCAGCGTGCGGTCGAACACCGTATGCGCGCGCACGGTCGGTGCGCTGTCGGTGTCGGTCGGCACGTTGAAGCGCCAGGATTCGATCCCGCGATTCCAGCCCGAGCTGACGAATGCCATGTCGGGGCCCGTCTTCGGATCGGTGACGCGCGCCGACACGAAGTAGTCGTCGAAACGCTCGGACGAGCGGCATTCGTGCTTCGGTTCGAACTGCCCGTCAATCTTCAGCAGGCCCTGCGCATCGGTCTTGCCCGCGGCGATTTCATCGCCGTTGCAGTCCGACACGCGGATCTGCGCGTTCGGTACGGGCTTGCCCTTGTCGAGCGTCGTGACCCACACGAGGTTGTTCTCGCGGCCCTGTTTCAGGTGCACGCCGAGGTTCGTGACGAGCACGGTGGTGCGCACGTACATGCTCGACGGCTTCGCGAGCAGCGAGCGGCCGAGCGCGGGCGACGCGAGTTCGAGCACGTAGAAGCCGGGCTTGTCGATCGGCACGCCGACGATCTCGAACGGGCGCAGCGTCTTCGGGTCGGCTTGCGGCAGCGTCAGCGCCTGCGCGCCGGGCTCGCCCTTGAGCAGCGACAGCGAGCGCACGTCGATGCGGCGGTCCTTCGGCGCGGGCTGCTTTTCGCCGGCCTGGAGCGGCACGTAGACGGGGTGCTGGCCCTTGCGTTGGAGCAGGCCCGGAATCTGGCTGTCGATCGAGCCGGCCGTCATCGACCAGTTGTCGAAGCGGTCGACGGTACGCATCCACTCGCGGATCGCGGTGTCGTTCTCGACCTTCAGGTTCGCGAATTGTGCGCCGCCCGCGTTGAGGCCGGCGATATGCAGGTCGGCCTCGACGTTGCGCAGCGTGACGGGTACGAGCGCGGGCGTGTCGGGTTCGGCGAAGCGCTCGACGATCCCGAAGGTGCCCGACGAGAATTTCGCGAGCGGCGGCATCGGCGCGGTGCGCGTCGCCAGCGGGAACAGGTCGGCGTTGGACAGCGAGCGGTCGGTCACGTCGCGCAGGCCCGACGGCAGTTCGATCGTCAGCGCGGCCTGCGCGGGCAAGGGCGGGTTGAACGTGACGGTCGTCACTTCCTCGCTGTGGTCGTCGGCCGCGAAGGTCGGCGACAGCGAACCGTCGGAGCCGCGCAGCTTGATCGCCTCGGCGTTCTTGCGCGAGATCGGCGCGTTGAACGACAGCGTCAGCGGGCGCAGCGGCGTGCAGGGCGCCTTCGCGTTCTCGCGTTCGCACGAGAAGCTCGCGGCGAACGGTGCGCGCACGGTGAAATCGAAGCGTCGTTCGGTTTCGTTCGCGATGCCGCTCGGGCTCGCGACGCCCTTGCCGTATACGAGCTGCATCTTCGCGCTCGCCGGCAGCGCCTGCGCGCACGACAGCGTCAGCACGCGCGCCGCGTCCTTCTTCAGCCCGAAATGGTCGAGCAGTGCGTTGCGCGTCTCGTCGCCGGCGGCGGTGACGGGAATGCGGTTGCCGATGCCGGCCGCTTCGCACCAGATGTTCGCGAGCGCCGAGCGCGGTTCGGCCGGGCCGTTCAGCTTCATCACGAAGACCTGCCGTTCCTCGATCTCGCGCGAGCCGGGGCGCACGTTCACCGGGAACGGGCCGCCCGTCTGGAACGTGAAGCGGCGCGGGCCGCTGGCGGCATTTCCGGCGACCGAACGCAGCGTGTCGTTGAGCGCGACCGAGCAGCGCACGCCGGGCGGCAGGTCGTTTTCGAAATCGTAAACCCAGGTCTTGTCGTCGAGCCAGTGGCCCTGGCCGCGCGCGGCGGTCGAATCGTTGCAGGTCACGCGGGCGGGATTCGGCGCGGATGCCGAGCCGAACGCGACCATCGGTTCGTCGAACTTGACGACGGTCTGCCGGACTTCGGTGACGGTGCCTTGCGGCGACACGCTCACCGTGCGCGCCGCGAGCGCATGCAGCGACAGGGCCGCGGCACCGCCGAGCGCCGCGACGATGCCGATGCGCCGGAGCAGCCGTGTGGTGTGGTTGGTTCGAATCGTGTTGTTCTGTTTGTCGTGTTGCTTCATCGCTCGATTGCCCTCGGAGGGAAGCTTTCTGTTTGATTGCACGGGATTCTAACCGACCGTCATGCGCGCGCATCGTCGTGCGCAGTTGCAGTGTGTCGCCGGCGTGCGACACCGGCGCGTCCGCCGCAGATTTGTCGCGCCGACGACACAAAAATGCAGCGAAATATCGATTGTCTCGGATTGCGGAACATTTAATGGACTATAAAAAGATTGTTCGATCCGATTTGTGCGCGTACATTTCAGGTCCGCGCCGAAGTTTGAGAAATATCAAGCGTGGTTTTCCCGAATCCGGCGTTCGAGAGAAGGAAACATGCACAACGACAACACTCCCCATTCGCGTCGCGACGGCGACGCAGCCGCAACCGGCATCACGCGGCGTCAATGGCTGCAGGGCGCACTGGCGCTGACGGCGGCGGGCCTCACGGGCTCGCTGGCGTTGCGGGCCCTGGCCGATGCGCCCGGCACCGCGCCGCTCGATACGTTCATGACGCTCTCCGAAGCATTGACCGGCAAGAAGGGGCTGAGCCGCGTGCTCGGCCAGCGCTTCCTGCAGGCATTGCAGAAGGGCTCGTTCAAGACGGCCGACAGCCTGCCGCAACTCGCCGGCGCACTCGCGTCCGGCTCGCTGAATCCCGATCAGGAAGCGCTCGCGCTCAAGATTCTTGAAGCGTGGTATCTCGGCATCGTCGACAACGTCGTGATTACGTACGAAGAAGCATTAATGTTCAGCGTCGTATCCGATACGCTCGTGATCCCTTCGTATTGCCCCAACAAACCCGGCTTCTGGGCCGAAAAACCGATCGAGAGGCAAGCCTGATGGCCGATACCGATACGCAAAAGGCCGACGTCGTCGTCGTCGGATCGGGTGTCGCAGGCGCGATCGTGGCGCACCAGCTCGCGATGGCGGGCAAGTCGGTGATCCTTCTGGAAGCCGGCCCGCGCATGCCGCGCTGGGAAATCGTCGAGCGCTTTCGGAATCAGACCGACAAGACCGATTTCATGGCGCCGTACCCGTCGAGCCCGTGGGCGCCGCATCCGGAATACGGCCCGCCGAACGACTACCTGGTCCTGAAGGGCGAGCACAAGTTCAACTCGCAGTACATCCGCGCGGTGGGCGGCACGACGTGGCACTGGGCCGCGTCCGCGTGGCGCTTCATCCCGAACGACTTCAAGATGAAGACCGTGTACGGCGTCGGCCGCGACTGGCCGATCCAGTACGACGACCTCGAGCACTATTACCAGCGCGCCGAGGAAGAGCTCGGCGTGTGGGGCCCGGGCCCCGAGGAAGACCTGTACTCGCCGCGCAAGCAGCCGTACCCGATGCCGCCGCTGCCGTTGTCGTTCAACGAGCAGACGATCAAGAGCGCGCTCAACGGTTATGACCCGAAGTTCCACGTGGTGACCGAGCCGGTCGCGCGCAACAGCCGCCCGTACGACGGCCGGCCAACCTGTTGCGGGAACAACAATTGCATGCCGATCTGCCCGATCGGCGCGATGTACAACGGGATCGTGCACGTCGAGAAGGCCGAGCAGGCCGGCGCGAAGCTGATCGAGAACGCGGTCGTCTACAAGCTGGAAACCGGCCCGAACAAGCGCATCGTCGCGGCGATCTACAAGGACAAGTCCGGCGCCGACCATCGCGTCGAAGGCAAGTACTTCGTGGTGGCCGCGAACGGCATCGAGACGCCGAAGATCCTGCTGATGTCGGCGAACCGCGATTTCCCGAACGGCGTCGCGAACAGCTCCGACATGGTCGGCCGCAACCTGATGGACCACCCGGGCACCGGCGTGTCGTTCTACGCGAACGAGAAGCTGTGGCCGGGCCGCGGCCCGCAGGAGATGACTTCGCTGATCGGTTTCCGCGACGGCCCGTTCCGCGCGACCGAAGCCGCGAAGAAGATCCACCTGTCGAACATGTCGCGCATCAACCAGGAAACGCAGAAGATCTTCAAGGGCGGCAAGCTGATGAAGCCCGAGGAGCTCGATGCGCAGATCCGCGACCGTTCCGCGCGCTACGTGCAGTTCGACTGCTTCCACGAAATCCTGCCGCAACCCGAGAACCGCATCGTGCCGAGCAAGACGGCCACCGACGCGATTGGCATCCCGCGCCCCGAGATCACGTACGCGATCGACGACTACGTGAAGCGCGGCGCCGTGCACACGCGCGAGGTCTATGCGACGGCCGCGAAGGTGCTGGGCGGCACCGAAGTCGTCTTCAACGACGAGTTCGCGCCGAACAACCACATCACGGGCGCGACGATCATGGGCGCGGATGCACGCGACTCGGTCGTCGACAAGGACTGCCGCACGTTCGACCATCCGAACCTGTTCATCTCGAGCAGCTCGACGATGCCGACCGTCGGTACGGTGAACGTGACGCTGACGATCGCTGCGCTCGCGCTGCGGATGTCGGACACGCTGAAGAAGGAAGTCTGACCGTGCGGAAATCTACTCTCACCTTCCTCGTCGCCGGCTGCCTCGCGCTGCCGGGCCTCGCGCGCGCGGCCGACGCGGCCGATCCGGCGCAGGTCAAGCGCGGCCAATATCTCGCGATCGCGGGCGACTGCATGGCGTGCCACACCGCGAAGGGCGGCAAGCCTTTCGCGGGCGGCCTCGGCATGCCGGTGCCGCTGCTCGGCAAGATCTACACGAGCAACATCACGCCGGATCCCGACACGGGCATCGGCAACTGGACGTTCGACGACTTCGAGCGCGCGGTGCGCCACGGCGTCTCGAAGAACGGCGACAACCTGTACCCGGCGATGCCGTACGTGTCGTACGCGAAGATCAACGACGACGACGTGCAGGCGCTGTATGCGTACTTCATGCACGGCGTCGAACCGGTCAAGCAGACGCCGCCGAAGAACGAAATCCCCGCGCTGCTGAGCATGCGCTGGCCGCTGAAGATCTGGAACTGGCTGTTCCTGAAGGATGGCGCGTACGAGCCGAAGCCGGCGCAGAGCGCCGAGTGGAACCGCGGCGCGTACCTCGTGCAGGGCCTCGCGCACTGCAGCACGTGCCACACGCCGCGCGGTATCGCGATGCAGGAGAAGTCGCTCGACGAGGCGGGCGGCAGCTTCCTGTCGGGTTCGGTGCTCGCGGGCTGGGACGGCTACAACATCACGTCCGACCCGAACGCGGGGATCGGCGGCTGGACGCAGCAGCAGCTCGTGCAATACCTGCGCACCGGTAGCGTGCCGGGCGTCGCGCAGGCGGCCGGCCCGATGGCCGAGGCGATCGAGCACAGCTTCTCGAAGATGACGGAATCCGACATCGGCGCGATCTCGACGTACATCCGCACGGTGCCGGCCGTCGCCAGCGGCGACGCGAAGCAGTCGCGCTCGTCGTGGGGCAAGCCGGCCGAGGACGGCCTGAAGCTGCGCGGCGTCGCGCTCGCGTCGTCGGGCATCGATCCGGCGCGGCTGTATCTCGGCAACTGCGCGACCTGCCACCAGATGCAGGGCAAGGGCACGCCGGACGGTTATTACCCGCCGCTGTTCCACAACTCGACGGTCGGCGCGCCGAATCCGACCAACCTCGTGCAGGTGGTCCTGAACGGCGTGCAGCGCAAGGCCGGCAGCGAGGACGTCGGCATGCCGGCGTTCCGCCACGAGCTGTCGGATGCGCAAATCGCAGCGCTGACGAACTACTTGACCGGGCAGTTCGGCAATCCGGCCGCGAAGGTGACCGAGCAGGACGTCGCGAAGCTGCGTTGACGCGGCGCGCGACGAAGCAGCAGGGCAACATCGAAGAAGAGAGCAGCATCGAACAAGAGGAGGGGCACAGCACATCGGGCCGAGCCCGATGCCGGTTGTTGCAGAGCGGGACGGGCGGCGCAGGCGGCCTCCCGTCCCGGTTCATTGGCAATCCGGTGCGTCAGCCGCGCATCGTTTTTCGTTGATCGACACCATGACACCGAATCAACCGTTTCTCGCGTCCCAGCGCGATGTGCTGCTGCTGCTTTCCCGGATCCTGCTCGTGATCCTGTTCGTGATGTTCGGCTGGAAGAAGATCGTCGACTTCCCCGGTACGATCGCGTTCATGGGTTCGGAAGGCGCGCCCGCGCCGATCGTGTCCGCCGCGATCTCCGTCGCGATGGAGCTGTTCGGCGGGATCGCGATCCTCGTCGGCTTCCAGACGCGGCCGCTCGCGCTGCTGCTGGCGCTCTACTCGATCGGCGCCGGCCTCATCGGCCACCACTACTGGACGATGACGGGCGGCGAGCAGATCAACAACATGATTCATTTCTACAAGAACATCGCGATCTCGGGCGGCCTGCTCGCGCTCTGCGCGGCGGGCCCCGGACGTTTTTCGATCGATCGCGGATGACCGGGCGCGCGCATGGGGCGCGCGTCGGACGGTCGAGACTCCGAGGGGGCATCATTTTGCGACTCAAACATTTCGCATGGCTGATCGCGGCCGCCACGCCGGCGGCCGCTTTTGCACAAACGAGCGTGACGCTGTACGGCCGTGTCGACGGCGGCGTCGAATACCTGAACCACATCGCGACGCCGAACGGCAGCAAGTCGCGCTGGAGCGCTGAGAGCGGCGACTGGGGCACCAGCATGTTCGGCCTGAAGGGCATCGAGGATCTGGGCGGCGGGCTGTCGACGGTCTTCAACCTCGAAACCGCGTTCCAGGTGATGAACGGCCAGACGGGCGGCGGCCGCATGTGGTCGCGGCGCGCGTATGTCGGGCTGAAGAGCGACACGTGGGGCCAGCTGCAGGCCGGCCGCAACCTGTTCATCGACAGCGACGGCGTGTGGGAATTTGATCCGTTCGTGCAGCAGGCGTTTTCGTCGGCGTCGCTCGTGCGCGGCCGCAACTGGCAGCAAAGCAGCAACAACATCGAATATCACAGCCCGGTGATCGGCGGCTTCGACGTGCAGGCGCAATACGCGTTCGGCAACCAGTCGCGCGGCTTCAACTACGGCGCGGCCGACGATTTCGGACGCTCGGACGGGATCATGATCTCGTACCACTCGCCGGTGCTCGACGTGCGCGGCATCTACGACGAACTGCGCGACAACAATGGCAAGTTCAGCAACATCTTCACCGCGTCGCGCGAGTATTTCGTCGGTGCGAACGTGAAGGTGTCGAAGTTCAAGATCCAGGGCGCGTATACGCACTACCAGGCGCCGGACAGCCCGGCCGGCGTAGCCGATCGTGCGGATCACTACTGGCTCGGCGCGACCTACACCGCGACGCCGCAGTGGGCGGTGACGGGCGGCGGGTATTACGTGAAGGTCGGCGACGGCGGCGGCGATGCGTCGCACGATCCGTCGGGTCACGCGATCATGTACGTGCTCGGCACGACGTACAACCTGTCGAAGCGCACGTTCCTGTACGGCACCGTCGCGTATGCGCGTAACGGAGGGAATTCGAACTTCTCGTTGCTCGCGACGCCGCGCGACGCGACGTCGGGTACGAGCCCGCTGACGGGCGAGTCGCAGACGGGAGCGTATGTGGGGATGATGCATACGTTCTGAGCGAGGTAGCTACCACACAACGCACGGGCGGTAGTCGCCCGTGCGTTGTTGCGTTTACGGCGTGCGGCTGGTGCCGGTCAGAACACGCACGCCTCGGTCGTCGTCAGCATCGCGAACGGGCCGCCGAGCGTCGCATTGTGATGCGCGACGATCCGCTCGGCCGGCAGTGCCGGCGTGTCCATGCAGGTGTGCGCGTCGGCAACGAGCACTGCTCGAAAGCCGAGATCGGCGGCCGCGCGGCAGGTCGTATCGATGCAGTACTGCGTCTTCATGCCGGTGACGACGATTTCGCCGATATCGGCCGCGCGCAGCCATTCGGCGAGGCGCGTGCCCGCGAAGCAACTCGGCCGCGTCTTGTCGAACACGGTGTCGCGCGCGGGATCAATCGCAAGTTCCGGCAGCAGCGCGGCGAGCGGCGAATCGGGCGCGATCGGCGTGCCGGCGGGACCGGTATGGCGCACCGCGAACACGGGTGCGCCGGCGTCGTGCGTGCGGCCGATCAACCGGTTGATGTTTGCTAGCACACGTTCGCCGTCGTGCGGACGATCGGGACCATGAAACAGCCCGACCTGCATGTCGACGACGAGCAGCGCGCGTTTGGGGGAAGGGGCTTCGGACATCGCATTCTCCTGAGTGACCGGTACGGACGGAGAAGCGGAAAGACCCCGTCCGGAACCGGCGGGGCCTGTGAGGATTCGGTGGCGCTACGACCTTGCGCGCACTCGCCGCACGAGCCCGCCGAAGGCGGTCGTGCGCGTCGTGGTCGAAGAAGTGGTCGTGGCGTGGCGCATGGAACGATCATGCCCGATGCGCGCGCACCACGTCAATCGCGTGCTGCGCATCGTCTGCCGCTCAATCGAGCGACTTCCCGGCCTTCTCATCCATGCATCGCACCGCGAGCAGCGTCAGCACGCCGCACCCGATCGCATACCACGCAGGCGCGTTCGGATTGCCGGTCGCCGCGATCAGCCACGTGACGAAGAACTGCGCGAAGCCGCCGAAGATCGCGACGCCGACGCTGTACACGAGCGCGCCGCCGGTCGCGCGCACCGCGCGCGGGAACAGTTCGCCGAGCATCGCGCCCGTCGCGCCGATGTTGATCGCATGCACGATCGACAGCGCGGCGATGATCGACAGCAGCGACGCGGCGCCCGGCCAGCGGTTCAGCGCGATGAACGCCGGATAGATCGCGGCCATCAGCACGATGCGGGTCCACCAGACGATCCGGTTGCGCCCGTAGACGTCGGACAGGTGGCCGCCGATCGGCGTCACGAGCATCAGGATCGCGCCGGCGACGCAGCCGGCCGTCATCGACAGCCAGGTCGGCAGGTGCAGCACCTGCACGCCGTAGATCGCCATGTAGAACACGATGATGTAGTGGATCGACGTGCCGCCGATCGTCACGCCGAGGCCCGCGAACACGGCCTTGCCGTGATGGCGGAGCACGTCGGCGAGCGGCAGCGACGCGACCGGTTCGTCGTGCGCGGCAGCGGGTGCGGCGGCCGGCACTTCCTCGACGGTCTTGCGCAGCCAGTAGCCGATCGGCACGAACAGCGTGCCGATGATGAACGGCACGCGCCAGCCCCAGCTTTCGAGCTGCGCGGCATTCAGCATCGACGTCAGCGCGACGCCGGTAAGCGCGCCCGCGAGTGCGGCGAGCCCCTGGCTCGAGAACTGGAACGATGCGTAGAAGCCGCGACGATGCTGCGGCGCCTGTTCGAGCAGCAGCGTCGTCGACGCGCCGACTTCGCCGCCCGACGCGAACCCCTGCAGCAGGCGCGCGAGCACGAGCAGCAGCGGCGCCGCGAGGCCGATCTGCGCGAAGGTCGGCATGACCGCGATCATCGCGGTGCCGAGCGCCATCAGCAGCAGCGTGAGAATCATCGCCTTCTTGCGGCCGGCGCGGTCGGCATACATGCCGATCACGAGCCCGCCGAGCGGACGCGTGACGAAGCCGACGCCGAAGCTCGCGACCGCGAGCATCAATTGCCCGAACGACGAATGCACCGGGAAGAACAGCTTGCCGATCAGGATGGCGAAGAAGCTGTAGACGGTGAAGTCGTAGAACTCGAGCGCGTTGCCGACGGCGGCGGCCGCGATCAGGCGGCGTTTCTTCGAGGCGGCGCGGGCATCGGCCGGCGTGCCGGCGAACGAAAGGGCAGACGTTTCCATGGGGTTCCCCCGGTAAGCGCGAAACTGCGTGGTGAAGGGCCGTCAGGCCGCGAGCCAGGCTTCGGCGACGCGAACCCAGTAGCTCGCGCCGATCGCGAGAATGTCGTCGTTGAAGTCGTAGCCGGGGTTGTGCACCATGCAGCCGCCCTTGCTGCCGATCCCGTTGCCGATGAACGCATAGCAGCCGGGGCGCGCCTCGAGCATGAACGCGAAATCCTCGCTGCCCATCAGCGGCGCGGCTTCGGTTTCGACCCGCTCGGCGCCGAGCATCCGGCGCGCGATATCGGCCGCGAACGCGGTCGGTTCCGCGTGATTGACGAGCACCGGGTAGCCGTAGTCGTAGTCGACTTCCGCGGTGATGCCGAAGCTTTCCGCCTGGCCTTTCACGAGCGCTTCGATGCGGCGCGCGAGCAGCGCGCGCACGTCGGCGTTCAGCGCGCGCACCGACAGCTTCATCACGACCGTTTCGGGAATGATGTTGAACGTCTCGCCGGCCTGCACGCTGCCGACCGTGATCACGGCCGCATGCTGCGCGTCGACCTCGCGCGCGACGATCGTCTGCAGCGCGACCATGATGCTGCCCGCGGCCGACATCGGATCGCGCGCGAAATGCGGCATCGCGCCGTGGCCGCCGACGCCGCGCAGCGTGATCGTCACGCGGTCGGCCGACGCCATCGCGGCGCCGGTGCGGAAGGCCATGTCGCCGGCCGCGCGGCCCGGCATGTTGTGGATCGCGAAGATCGCGTCGCACGGGAAGCGGTCGAACAGGCCGTCGTCCATCATCGCCTTCGCGCCGCCGAAGTTTTCCTCGGCCGGCTGGAAGATCAGGTTCAGCGTGCCGGAGAACTGGCGCGTCGCCGCGAGGTGGCGCGCCGCGCACAGCAGCATCGCGGTGTGGCCGTCGTGGCCGCATGCATGCATCTTGTTCGCGTGGCGGCTCGCGTACGGCAGGCCGGTGGCTTCCGCGAGCGGCAGCGCGTCCATGTCGGCGCGCAGCCCGACCGTGCGCGTGCCTTGCCCTTCGCGCAGCACGCCGACCACGCCCGTCTTGCCGATGCCGCGATGCACTTCGTAGCCCCAGCCGGTGAGCAACTCGGCAACGAGATCGCTCGTGAGCGTCTCTTCGAACGCGAGTTCGGGGTGAGCGTGGATGCGGCGGCGTACCTCGACGAGATCGGGGGCGATCGCGGCGATGCCGGGGATGACGGGGTTCACGGCTTGCAGCATGGTCTCTCCTGTGGGGCAGGTGGGGCGTTTGACGTGCATATGACGAGACAGCATATAAATTTCTTTTGCTTACCAGAAGCTGATAAATTGCTTTGGTGCTCACCACCGGTTGCCGCTCGGGAATACCCTGAACCGGCGTGCACGATCGGGCACAGGGTTTCCACGGATCACGCATCGCCGCCATGAAATACCATCAGCTGAAAGCGTTCGTCACCGTCGCGGAAGAGGGGAGCATTCGCGCGGCCGCGCGGCGCTTGAACGTGTCGCCGGCGGCGCTGACGAAGGCGGTCAAGGAGCTGGAGATCGCGCTCGGCGTGTCGCTCGTCGTGCGTACCGCGCGCGGCGTGCAGCTCACCGCGTTCGGCCAGCAACTGCAGGTGCGCGCGCGGCTGATCGTCGCCGAAATGCAGCGCGCCCGCGACGACATCGAGCAGGCGCAGGGCGCGATGACGGGCTCCGTCGCGGCGGCGATCACGCCGGCCGCCGCGGTGACGATCCTGCCCGATGCATTTCGCGCGTTCCGGCGCCGCTTTCCGGTGGCGCGCGTCAACCTGATCGAAGGGTTTCCGGGCGTCGCGCTGCCGCGTCTGCACGACGGCTCGCTCGATTTCGCGGTGGCCGTCGTCGTACCCGAACTGCTGGCGGCCGAGTTCGATCATGCTGAACTCTATGCGAGCCGTTCGCTGATCGTCGCGCGCAAGGAGCATCCGCTCGCGTCGGCCACGTCGCTCGCCGATCTCGTCGAGGCCGACTGGCTGATGAATCCGTCGCCGGAAAGCTCGACGCAGGCGCTGTTCAATTCGTTCGTCGCATACGGGCTGCCGGTGCCGGCGCGTGTCGTCGAATGCCCGAGCTTCGGGCTTGCGCACAGCCTGATGGCGGGTTGCGACCTGATCGCATCGATGCCCGAACAACTGCTTCAGGGCGAGTGGGCACGCGATCAGTTGACGGTGCTGCCGATTCGCGAGCGTTTGCCGGCGGTGTCGGTGCAGGTCGTCACACGCCGCGACAGC
This sequence comes from Burkholderia sp. BKH01, assembly GCF_025685725.1. Lineage (NCBI taxonomy): Bacteria > Pseudomonadati > Pseudomonadota > Betaproteobacteria > Burkholderiales > Burkholderiaceae > Burkholderia > Burkholderia sp. BKH01. The sequence goes on from NZ_JAOTQT010000014.1 coordinate 155,904, forward strand.
CCGCTGACGCCGGCCGCGGCGATGCTGCTCGACTGCCTGCGCGATTCCGCGCGGCGCAAGGGGTTGCGGTGAATCGCTATCTGCGGGAAGCGACCGTCATCGCATAGTGATCCTGACGATCTGGCGTGCGGCGCTGCCGTCATTCGACGCACACGACGCTTGCCCGGCGGGAGCGCCATTCCGGCGCACGCGTCGCGAGCCGGTATCATAGCGGCCGGCCCGCCGCTCCGGCCGGCCTCCAACAACATCGCCATCCGGCATCCAGCAAGCAGAGGCATCACATGACCAGTGCAACCCAATTCGACAACGTATCGGTCGTCAAGCGCGCGAACGTCTATTTCGACGGCAAGTGCGTGTCGCATACCGTGCTCTTCCCGGACGGCACGCGCAAGACGCTCGGCGTGATCCTGCCGTGCGCGCTCAACTTCGGCACGGACGCGCCCGAATTGATGGAAGTGCAGGCCGGCAAGTGCCGCGTGAAGCTCGACGGCAGCAGCGAATGGCAAACCTACGGCGCCGGCGAATCGTTCTCGGTGCCGGGCAAGAGCCGCTTCGACATCGAAGTGCTCGAGACGCTCGACTACGTCTGCAGCTACCTGTAAGCGCAGCCGGCAGCAAAAGAAAAGCCCCGCCGAAGCGGGGCTTGTCGCAAGCGGATGGCGCAAGGCCATCCGGTGTGCCTGTTGTCGTTACAGGCAGGCGTTGATGTCGCCGGCCGACGACGCATCGCCGCCGCGGAAACCGACCCAGGTCTTCGCGTTTGCGGCGTTGGCGGGACGCACCACGGCAGCGGCGCCGTTCGGCGGCTGCTGGCCCGGTGCATAAACTGCCATCGCGAGGCCGTTCGCCAGTTCATACTGCGACGTCACCTGTTGCTGCGACTTGTCGGCCCAGGTCTTCGCGATGCACTGTGCCACCTGGTCGGCGGGTTTCTGACTTTGTCCCACGTTCTGCAGAGCAGAATCGGCTGCATGAGCAGAAAATGCCACGGTCAATGCGATGAGCGGTAAGTATTTCACGTTCACGTTTTCTCCCTCGATTCGTGATTGATTGAGTGGGATGCGCAGCAGTACTGCGTACTAATGAGATCGCACCGAGCAAGCACGGTTCCGGCTATTCCGAAACAAGTTGTTAGCGCGCTTGCCAAACGGCGGCTGCGATGCTGTGCAGCTCTGCTGCGGCGCGGCATGCGTCGTGTGCGGCCCGTCGGTGCACGGGTGACGCGGCAACGACGTCATGCGTTGCCTGGTCGGCGCGCTGCCCGGTCGTGTGGTGAGGTGACGGTCGCGGCGAGCGGCATGTGTCTGCATGCCGTGCCGCGACTCTTTATCTGATCGCGAAGTGGAATGGCTTGATTGTGGTGGCCCCGTCGCATGAGGACCATGATGACAAACTTTCGTCGCTCGGATTGTTAACCAACTTTAAACGCGGGAAGCAGCGGAAAACGATGCGGTGCGCGAGGCGCGCGCAGCATCGTGCAGCGAGGTGAGGCGAAGGCGCGTTGCGCGCCCGCGCATGCGGGATGCTTCAGCCGGCCTTGCGCGTGCCGATGTCGCGCAGGTTGACCGGGACGATCGGGCGAAAGCGCTCGCGCTTCTGTTCGTCGTCGAAATGCTGGAGCGCGGGCTTGATCAGGTCGCTGCGCGATACGATGCCCGTGATGTGCAGCGATTGCTCGTCGTCGACGACCGGCAGGCGTTCGAGGCCGAGCATCGCGAGGCGCGATGCGACGACGCGGCACGTTTCGTGCGCAAGCGCGACGGCGGGCGCGCGGTCGGCGAACGCGCCCGAGATCGGCGTGTCGGCGGCGGCGTGCGCGCGCTGCGTGTCGAGCGTCGCGCGATCGACGAGGCCGAGCAGGCGGCCGTTCTGCACGACCGGGTACGCGCGGTGCGTCTGCTTCGCGCCGAAGTACTGCGTCTCGACGGCATCGAGCGTCGCCGCACCGTCGATCGCGACGAGCCGGTCGGCGGACGTCATCACTTCGCCGATGTCATGCCGCTCGAGCGGATCGACGCCGTATTCGCGGTAGATGTGATAGCCGCGGCGTGCGATCTTTTCCGTCATGATCGAGCGTTTCATCACGACGGTCGCGAAGCCGTGCGCGACGAGCGTCGCCGCGAGCAGCGGCAGCAGCGCGTTGGCGTCGTGCGTGAGGCCGAACGCGAACACGATCGCGGTCAGCGGTGCGCCGAGCGTCGCACCGAGCGTCGCGGCCATGCACACGAGCGGCCACAGCGCCGGGTCGCCGCCCGGCAGCACCGGCGACAGCACGGTGCCGAGGCCGGCGCCGAGCATCAGCAGCGGGGCGAGCACACCGCCCGACGTACCCGAACCGAGCGCGATCACCCACATCACGGCCTTCACGATCAGCAACGCGAGCGCGATCTTCAGCGCGATGTGTTGGTGGAGGAGATCGCCGATCACGTCGTAGCCGACGCCGAGCGCGCGCGGTTCGAGCCAGCCGCCGATGCCGATCACGATCGCGCCGAGCGCGGGCCACCACATCCAGTGCACGGGCAGCTTCGCGAAGGTGTCCTCGACACGGTACAGCGCGGCCGACAGGCCGCAGGCGAGCATGCCCGACAGCAGGCCCGCGACGATGCACGACAGCAGCGCGACCGGCGTCGGCGCGGCCGTGGCGAGCGGAAACAGCGGATCGACGCCGAAGAACAGCGCGCGCGCGAAACCGGCCACCGCGCACGCGAGCGCGACCGGCAGGAAACTGCGCGGACGCCATTCGAACAGCAGCAGCTCGACCGCGAGCAGCACGGCGGCGACCGGCGTGCCGAACACGGCCGTCATGCCGGCGGCCGCACCGGCGACGAGCAGCGTCTTGCGCTCGGCGGCGGTCACGTGCACGCACTGCGCGATCAGCGAGCCGAGCGCGCCGCCCGTCATGATGATCGGGCCTTCGGCGCCGAACGGGCCGCCGCTGCCGATCACGACGCCGGACGACAGCGGCTTGAGGATCGCGACCTTCGGCGACATGCGGCTCTTGCCGAACAGGATCGCCTCGATCGCTTCGGGAATGCCGTGGCCGCGAATCTTTTCCGAACCGAAGCGCGCCATCATCCCGACGATCAACCCGCCGATCACCGGTACGACGATCACCCATGCGCCGAGCGTGTTGTTCGCCGGAGAGCGGTCGGCGAACGAGAACTGCTGGAAGAAGAACAGGTTCGTGAACAGGTGGATCAGGCTCAACAGCACGAATGCGGCAAGCGTGCTGAGCAGGCCGATCCCGGCGGCAAGCAACGCGATCCTGGGCAGGCGTTCGTTGGTCGAGAAATCGCGTTTGTGCGGTGCGTTCATCGGAGTGGCAAAAGCAAGGGTCAGTAATCGATCTGGGGAACCTGGAACGTGCCCTTGAGCGACTTCAGCTCGGCACGATGCATCGCCGCGAGGCGGGTGAGCAGCGTCTCGCCGGCTTGCTCGAGGTGGACCTCGACCTGCCGGCGGTCCGCTTCGCTCGTCTTGCGCTTCACGAGCCCGAGGGCTTCGCAGCGCGTCACTAGCGCAACGACGCCGTGATGCTGCGCCTGCAGGCGTTCCGCGAGCTCGCCGATGGTTGCCCATTCGCGATGCGGATAACCCTTGATGTGCAGCAGCAGCAGGTATTGCAGCGGCGTCACGCCTTCGCTTTGCGCGGCGCGCTCGGAGAAGCGCTCGAAGCGGCGCATCTGGTAGCGGAACTCGGACAGTTGCTGGAAATCGCTTTTGTTCAGCGCGCGTCTGGTATCGTTCATCGAAGTCGGTCGGGCAGTCGGTTTCGGAAACGATAAATATATCACAACATGATATAAATGGCCGAATAAAAGCGGAATGGATGCATTCCGCGTTGCATCGGTCGTTGTGCCTGTGTTACGCGGCCGCGAGCATCTGCGTCTGCTGGTAAAGGCCCGTGACGAGATCTGTCTGCGTAATGATTCCGACGAGCCGGCGCGACGCATCGACAACCGGAATGTGGTGGTGGCCCGAATGCGTGAACAGCGGCACGAGCGCCGTGATCGGCATCGTTTCCGGCACGAACGCGACGTCGCGCGTCATCACCGAGGCGACGCTCGCGGGCTGGCCGCCGAACGATTGCGGCAGCCGTGCGGACAGGCGTTGCCACAGCGGGGTCGGGCGGCGCAGCTGGCGCGTGAGGTCGGCGCGCGTGACGATGCCGGCCAGGCGGCCCTCGCCGTCGACGACCGGCAGCGCCTTCACGCGGTGGCGGTCGAGCAGCGTGAGCGCGGCCGTCACCGACGTCGACGGCGCGACCTCGATCGCATTCTTCGTCATCAGGTCGGCGCACTTGAGCTGGCCGAACGTGCGCGTATAGGCCTGCATTTCGGTTTCGCGCAGCAGCGTTTCGAGATCGTCCGGATCGACGTCGAGCCATTCGCCGCGACGCTTCAGCACCGCGTCGAGGTCGCCGCGCGTGAAGCCGCCGCGCGCCGGTGCGGCGCCTGCCTGCGATTTCGCTTCGGCGCGCGTGCCGCCATGCGGGTAGCGGTGCCCGGTCAGTGCGTGATACGCGAGCGCGGCCGACAGCAGGATCGCCGATTGCAGCGCGATCGGCTCGAGCACGAAACTGAATCCGAGCGAATGGATTGCCGGGCCGCCGACCACGGCCGTGAGCGCGACGGCGCCCGACGGCGGATGCACGCAGCGCAGCGCGAACATGCCGCCGATCGCGCATGCGATCGCGACCGCGGCGGCCGTGATCGGATCGGCGATCCATAACGCGCACGCGACCCCGACCGTCGCTGCGACGAGATTGCCGCCGATGATCGACCACGGCTGTGCGAGCGGACTCGCCGGCACCGCGAACAGCAGCACGGCCGATGCCCCCATCGGCGCGACGAGCAGCGGCACGAGGCCCGGCACGCCGGGCAGCCACCGCATCGTGACGCCGACCGTCGCGATACCGACGAGCGCGCCCGTGCACGAACGCAGGCGCTCACGCCAGCCGAGCGACATCGGATGGGGAATGAAACTGTGCAGCCATTGACGCAACGTGCGGCGCGACGAAGATGAGCCTGACGACATGGACGGGTAAGCGGTAAAAATGACAGCGCGGGTATGCGCGGCGACAAGCGCGGAATTATATCGCGTTGTGATATAAATTGTCGCGCTGCATCAAGCCGTTGCATCCGCACGACGCACGCGCCTTGCATCAACCTTTCATCCGACGAAAGCTTGGGCAGCCGGCAATAGCGCAAATTTGTCTGCGGCGGCGTACAATTCGGGCCACTGAATCCCCGATATACCAGAACCACGTACGCGATGCCCGCCCTCCCGCCTTTCCCCCGGCACGGTGATCGATTCGACGTGGTTCGCGACTGCGTTCCGTTCCCCACCTGACGCGAGCGCCGCCGACGCCTCCCCACTGACTCTCCCCAAGCCAATTCAATGGACATGCTCGAAAACATGCGCCTGTTCGTGCGCGTTGTCGAAGCCGGCAGTTTTACGGCGGTCGCGAAGGAAATCGACGCGACCACCGCGCAGGTATCCCGCGCGGTATCGAACCTCGAAGCGCACGTACAGACGCGCCTGCTGCATCGCACGACGCGCCATCTCGGCCTCACCGAAAGCGGCGAACGCTATTTCGAGCGCGCGAAATCGATCCTCGCGGAAATCGACTATGCGAACGCCGAGGCGCGCAACGCACTGCTGCGGCCGAGCGGCAAGATGCGCATCCATGCGATGACGGGGCTCGGACAGAGTCATGTCGTGTCGTCGATCGTCCGCTACCAGGAGGACAACCCCGACGTATCGGTCGAGCTGACGCTCGCGCAGCGGATGCCGAATCTCGTCGAGGAAGGTTACGACGTGTCGATCGTGACGGCGTCGCAGCTGCCCGACTCGGGCTACGTCGCGCAGACCTGCGGCACGAGCTGCAGCGTGCTCGTCGCGTCGCGCGAATACCTGGCGCGGCACGGCACGCCGCAGTCGCCCGAAGATTTGCCGAACCACGTGTGCCTGCGCCTCGATACGCCCGCATCGCCAGCCGGCGAATGGCGGCTCGAGCGCAACGATGGCGAGGAGACTGTCTACACGCTGCAGCCGGCGCCGTTCCAGGTCAACGTGCCGGATGCGCTGTGCGTCGCGGTGCGCGCCGGGCGCGGGATCGCGTGCGTCGCACTGTATACGGTGCTCGACGATATCCGCGCAGGGCGCCTGATCCGCGTGCTGCCAGAGTACCGGCTGCAGACGGTGAGCGTGTACGCCGTCTACGCGACGCGCCGTTATCTCGACGCGAAGATCCGCACGTTCCTCGACCACCTGCGCACGACGCTCACGCCCGCGCTGGAGAACGACCTGCGCGAACTCGACCGCCTGACGGTCGAGCAGATGCCGGGCGGCCGCAAACGCGCTTGACAGCACGGTCGGGCGCGGACGCGCGCCGACCGAACCACGTGCGCCGTGGCGATGCTCATGCGCCCCGACGTGATGCGAATCCGTTCGAAGCGGCCCGCGAGCCACGGCGAGCCACGTAGCTACGTATACACAGCGATGCCGATCAGCCCGTGCGCGGCGACGCACCGCAATGCGCCGACGAGTCATGAAGGTCTCGGTCGTCGCGCGCGGCGCGGGCCGCGCATCAGGTGCAACCGAGCATGGAAATCGTATCGATATCGGTCTAACCTCGAAAGACCATCGATCGATACAAAATCTGGATGATTGAACTGCACCAGCTTCGCTGCTTCGTCGCGGTGGCCGAGGAGCTTCATTTCGGCCGCGCGGCCAAACGGCTCTTCATGACGCAGCCGCCGCTCAGCCGGCAGATCCAGTTGCTCGAGCACGCGCTCGGCATCGCACTGCTCGAACGCAGCAGCCGGCAGGTGAGCCTGACCGCGGCCGGCGAGCGTTTCCTGCGCGACGCGCGCCATATCCTCGAATTCTCCGCGCGGGCCGGGCAGGCCGCGCAGCGCGTTGCGCACGGCGAGGCCGGCCGCATCACGCTCGGCTTCACGGCCGTCAGCGCGTACCGGATGATCCCGATGCTGCTGGCGCATGCCGCACACGCGCTGCCGGACGTCGATGTCGAATTGCGCGAGATGGTGTCGACCGTGCAGATCGACGCGCTCGCGTCGCGGATGCTCGACGCGGGTTTCGTGCGGCAGCGAGCTGCGCGCCAGCCGCTCGAATACCGGCTCGTGCAGCGCGAACCGATGCTCGTTGCGGTCGCGCAAGGCGCGCCGCTCGCCGCGTGCGAGCGCATCGGCCCCGACGATCTCGACCGGCAGCCGTTCATCGCGTATTCACCGAACGAAGGGAAGTATTTCCACGACCTGATCTCCGGCTTGTTCGCGAACGCAGGCAGGCTGCCGAACTACTTGCATTACGTCGGGCAGACGCATACGATCCTCGGCCTCGTGCGTGCGGGGCTCGGCGCGGCGCTCGTACCCGCGTCGGCGCGCGAGCTGCATGTGGACGGCGTGGTGTTCCGGCCGCTCGCCGGCGTCGACGCCGCAGCGGAGCTGTATCTCGCGTGGCGGGCGGACAACGACAACCCGGCGCTGCCGGTGTTCAACGCGATGGTCGAGCGGTTTCTCGTGCAGGAGCAGGGCGGCGCGGCGGGGTAGCGCATGCGTGCGTGCCGCGTCACAAGCTTTCAATCCGGAAGCTTGCGGCGCCGCGATGACAAGCAATCCTGATCGGGCGCGGCAGGCTGGCGTCGTGCGAATCCTTACCATCGTGAAAGCCGCGTCGATACCCGTGTTTCAACGGCGGTTCGCTGCACTGCGACAACCGCTTGACGCTGCATGCCGGTCGGCGCACGATACGCCAGTGCATTTGGAGCGGGACGCGCCGGCCGCGCGGTTCCTGCACCCGCGATACGCAAAAGAACAACGATGAGCCTTTACTCACTCGTACCGGAATCCCGGCGCCGCATCGGTCGGCCCGCCGGAACAACGATACTGCCGACGCCCGTCGCGTCACGTATCCGTCATCCTGTTTCGTACCGAGCCTCGGTACACTTCCCCGTCCGCGCGCTGGCCGCGACGATGAGCGGCGCCGGTCCGGCCCGTCGCATCGGGCCGCAGCCTGCCGCCTCCGATCACCGCATCCTGAACGGCACCTACACCGGCGTCTCGTGACGCCCGCCGGCGCCTGTCCTTGCATTGCGCCGCCGGCTTTTCCGACCGTCCGGCGACACCGGAGTCCGAAGCATTTCGATTGAGCTTGAAGAAGCAAACGCACGCAGTTCGGTTCGAGGTTCAAGGAGAAAAACTCATGTCGCAGCTTTCGAATGAAGCAAACGGCAGTTCGGGGAGTGGCAAGGCAAAGCTGATCAAGTGGGCGATCATCATCGCCGGCGTCGCGATTGCCGCACCGGCCGCGCTGTTCATCCTGAAGGGGATGGTCGCGCTGATCACGGCGGGCGTCATCGGCCTCGGCGCGATCTATTTCGCGCCGGTCGTCGCGATGAAGTTCGCGAACCAGAAGGTGAGGATGATCGTCGAGGAGGCGCAGTCGAATCCGATCGAGACGCTGATCAACCAGCTCGCGGAAAAGCGCCAGGCGGCACAGAAATTCGCGGACAGCATCACTGCGTTCCGCACCGAGGTGAAGAACTTCGAGAACAAGACGGAACTGTTCGAGAAGCAGTATCCGGACGACGCGCCGCGTTTCAGGTCGCAGCTCGACACGATGAAGCAGTTGCTCGCGTTTCGCGAGGGCCGCTACAAGCAGGTGCAGGCCGAGCTGAAGAATTTCGCGACGGCGATCGACCGCGCGAAGGCGATGTGGGACATGTCGCAGGCCGCGCAGCAGATGAACAAGCTCGCGGGCCGGCAGACGGCCGACACGTTCGAGCAGATCAAGACCGACGTGGCCGTCGATTCGGTGATGCGTTCGGTCAACAAGGCGTTCTCCGAAATGGAGACGTCGCTGATGGATAACCCCGAGGTCAAGCAGGCGCAGCAGCAGGCGCTGAACGGCGGCCACGTGCCCGTTCCCGGCCCCGATGCGGCGAATCCCGCTGTGCTGCCGTCGAAACAACAATAACTTCCTGCAGGCACGCAACCATGAAAAAACTTCTCGGCGCAATCGCGTTTCTGGTGGTGCTCGTCGGCGTATGGATCGTGCATCAGGGCGGCCTGTCGACACTGATTCCCGCGCATGACGCGGCCCCGGCCTCGACGTCCGCGCAAAATGGCGACACCGGCCAGCCCGCGCAGCCGTCGCCGTCGGCCAACGTGCTGCCGGCCGGCTTCACGCCGCAGGCCAGCACGCTGAAATCGATTGCCGAAAACGGCATCGTGCGGATCTCGGTGCAGAACCCGAGCGAGCCGTTCTTCGGCGAGGACAAGGGCGCACCGCACGGCTTCAACGTCGAATTCGCGCGGCTGCTGTTCGCGGATCCGTCGTTCTCGCACGGCGGCAAACCGGTTGCCGTCGATACGCGTCACGAGGTCGACACGTACCCGGGCGTGCCGAAGCAACTGCTCGACACGGACGCGAAGGGCAACCACGTCGTCGACGTGGCGATGGACGGGCTGACGTTCCCGGACAACACGCCGGCCGGCGTCGTCTATTCGGTGCCGTACGTCGACGATTTCGGTTATTCGCTGATCGTGCGGCAAGGGTCCGCGATCCGCTCGACCGACGATCTCGCGGGCAAGACGGTCGGCATCCTGAAGGGCGACCCGGATGTGCGCGCGTTCGCCACGCGCCAGTATCCGAACGTCCGGTTCGTCGAGGTCGACGATTCCGATCCGGCGTTCATCGCGAAGAGCATCGACGGTCATGCGGTCGACGCGTTCATCTACGACTATCCGTTCGCGGTCAGTTCGATCAAGGGCACCGACCTGAAGTTCGCGGTGACCAAGCTCGACGGCTCGAACATCGCGTACAAGATCGGCGTGCGCGCCGCCGACCAGGATCTGCTGATCTACCTGAACGCCGCGATCGCGAAGCTCAAGCAGTCGCCGCAGTATCTCGACCTGCTGCGCAAGTACTTCGTCAGCGACCAGGCGGTGACGACCGCGGCCGCATCGGGCGAACACACGTATGTGGTGAAGGCGGGCGACACGCTGAACATGATCGCCGCGAGCAAGCTCGGCAGCGGCCAGCGTTATCGCGAGATCCAGCGCCGCAACAACCTCGCCAATCCGAACCTGATCCTGGCGGGCCAGCACCTCGTGATTCCGGTCCGGTAGCGGCGGCGTGACGTGAACGAAGGTCGGTGAAGGGAAGTAAGAAGACGCGCGGCCCGGCGGAGGCGATCCGCCGGGCCGCGCGCATATTGGCGTCAGTGAGTGATCGACAGGAACAGGTACGCGGCGAACAGCGACAGGTGCACGACACCGTGCAGCACCGTCGTGCGCCCCTGGCTGAGCGTCAGCGTGCTGACCAGCAAGGTGAGCGCCAGCAGCACGGTTTCCATCGCGCCGATGCCGAGCGTGAGCGGCTGGCCGACCCAGATGAACACGGCCGCGACGGTCGGGATCGTGAGCCCGATGCTCGCGAGCGCAGAGCCGAGCGCGAGGTTCATGCTGGTCTGCAGGCGGTTCGCACGTGCGGCGGTGACGGCCGCAAGCCCTTCCGGCAGCAGCACGAGCGCGGCGATCACGATGCCGACCGCGGCTTCCGGCGCGCCGAGCTTCAGCACCGCATGCTCGACGGCCGGCGACAGCAGCTTCGCGAGCAGCACGACCGCGACGAGGCTCGCGAACAGCAGCAGCAGGCTGATCAGCGCGGTGCGGCTGCTCGGCGGCGCCGCGTGCACTGATTCGTTCGCGCTGTCGTGCTCGGTGAGGAAGTAGTCGCGGTGACGCACGGTCTGCACGAACACGAATGCGCCGTACAGCACGAGCGACGACACGCCGGCGAACGCGAGCTGCGATTTCGAAAAGAACGGGCCCGGTGCGGCGTTCAGGTAATTCGGCATCACGAGCGACAGCACCGACAGGGAAGCCAGCACCGCGAGCGCCTTGCTTGCGCCGCGCCCCTGGAAGTCCTGTTCGCCGTGCTTCCACGCGCCGACCAGCAGGCAGATGCCGACGATGCCGTTGCAGATGATCATCACGGCGGCGAACACGGTGTCGCGCGCGAGGCCCGATTTCTCGGGGCCCGCGCCGAGCATCACCGACACGATCAGCGCGACCTCGATGACGGTCACGGCGACCGCGAGCACGAGCGTGCCGAACGGTTCGCCGACGCGGTGCGCGACGACTTCCGCATGGTGGACGGCGGCGAACACGGCGCCGGCCAGTGCGGCGGCGAACAGCGCGATGACGAGGCCTTCGGCCGGCACGACGCGCGACAGCGCGAGTACCAGCCATGCGGCAAGCGGGGCCCAGAGGGTCCAGCGCGGAAGCTGGTTGGACGAGAGCGGCATGGAGGGTTTCCTTATGCGAGTGGCGGCGCGCGACGCGCCGTCACGGGGTGACGAAGCCCGGCCGTACTATCCGCCGAACGAGGATGATGAAACCGAAGGGTGGCCGCGCGTAATGGCGCTGCCTCGAGTTCGCCGCGATGAGGCAGCGAGGGGCGCGGGCGGGCCGGAGCCCGTCGCTGGGTGAAACGGTTCGATGCGGTTGGCCGCCGATGGCGGGGTGAATAATCGTGACGGCGCGCCGGCCGGACGCTCGGTTCCGACCCCGGAAGGGCACCGGACGATGGACATCGGTGGCGGCGTGACACGCGGTTTCCCCCTGAAATCCGTCGAGTTGTCGAATTTTATCAGGCGTTTGGGGGCCACTATCTCATATTCGAACGCTTTCATTGACCTTTCGGTTTACAAAAAGTGCCCCAATCCTTCACTTTTTTGTCTTTGCAGTTTCCGTAATGGTCTCTTGCACGACAAATTCGGGCTCGCCCTGACATAAATCTACCGACCGGTCGGTTTATAATCGCTCGCACTTCCACTTCATGACGGATCGCAAGCGATGGCTGTTTCCTCTGCACATTCGGTGAACTCGGGCGCGCTGGCGCCGTCGGCCGTCGTCGGCGTGATCGGCGCCGGCGCGATGGGCGCGGGCATCGCGCAGGTCGCGGCGGCAGCCGGCCATACGGTGCTGCTGTACGACCTGAACGAAGCCGCGTGCGACAACGCGCTGGCCGGCATCCGTGCACAGTTCGCGCGGCTCGCGGAGAAAGGCCGACTCGAACCGGCACAGGCCGACGCCGCCGGCAACCGGATCCGCGCGGTGCGCGCGCTGGCCGACTTCGCTGGCGCGGCGCTGGTCGTCGAGGCGGCGGCCGAGCGGCTCGACGTGAAGCGCGACATTTTCGCGACGCTCGAAAGCCATGTCGACGATGCTTGCCTGCTGGCGACCAACACGTCGTCGATCTCGATCACGTCGATCGCGGCCGGGCTGCGCGTGCCGCAGCGCGTCGCCGGCCTGCATTTCTTCAACCCGGCGCCGCTGATGGCGCTCGTTGAGGTGGTCAGCGGGCTTGCCACCGCGCCCGACGTTGCGCAGGTCCTGTATGCGACCGCGGCCGCGTGGGGCAAAAAGCCCGTGATGGCGAAATCGACGCCGGGCTTCATCGTGAACCGCGTCGCGCGGCCGTATTACGCTGAGGCGCTGCGCGTGCTGAACGAGCAGGGCGGCGCGCCGGCGTCGATCGATGCGGTGATGCGCGAGGCGGGCGGCTTCCGGATGGGGCCGTTCGAGCTGATGGACCTGATCGGCCATGACGTGAACTTCGCGGTGACCGAGTCGGTGTTCCGCGCGTATTTCAACGACCCGCGCTACACGCCGTCGCTGATCCAGCAGGAACTCGTGAACGCGGGTTTCCTCGGGCGCAAGTCGGGGCGCGGCTTCTATTCGTATGCGGCCGGCGCGACGCCGCCCGCGCCCGATCTCGAACCGCAGCGCGATGCGCCGGCGGATGTCACGCTGTACGCGCAGGACGGCCCGGCCACCGCGCTGCACGCACGCTTCGCCGAACGTGTCGCACTCGCGCGGCAGGCCGGCGCGCATCCGGACGACCTGCTCGCGACGGCCGGCCGCGCATCGATCGCGCTGACCGACGGCCGCACGGCGACCGCGCGCGCCGCGCAAACGGGCGTGGCCGATCTCGTGCTCGTCGACCTCGCGCGCGATTACGCGCAGGCCGGGCTCGTCGCGCTGACACGTGCGCTTCAGTGCAGCGATGCGGCCTATGCGGACGCGGTCGGCCTGTTCCAGCAGGCGGGTTTTCGCGTCGTCGGCGTGGCCGACGTGCCGGGGATGGTCGCGATGCGTACCGTCGCGATGCTCGCGAACGAGGCGGCCGACACCGTGAACCAGGGCGTGTGTTCGCCCGCCGATCTCGATCTCGCGATGGAGAAGGGCGTGAACTACCCGTGCGGCCCGCTCGCGTGGGCCGATGCGATCGGCATCGGCCGCGTGTTTCGCGTGCTGTCGAACCTCACGGCGAGCTATGGCGAGGACCGCTATCGCGTGTCGCCGCGCATCGCCGCGCTGCATGCGGCCGGCCGCACGTTCCGGTCGTAGCCGCCGGCCCCGGCCACTCCGATTACCCCGAACACGATAACGACATCACTCCATTGGAGGAGCACCCCGATGACTCACCCGACGCATCCCGCCGCCGCCCTCGAGCCGATCGAGACCGCCAGCCGCGACGAACTGCAGGCGCTGCAGCTCGAGCGCCTCAAGTGGTCGCTGCGCCACGCATACGACAACGTCCCGCACTATCGGCGCACGTTCGATGCGGCGGGCGTGCATCCGGACGACCTGAAGACGCTGGCCGATCTCGCGAAATTCCCGTTCTCGACGAAGAACGACCTGCGCGACAACTATCCGTTCGGGCTCTTCGCGGTGCCGCGCGAGCAGGTCGTGCGCGTGCACGCGTCGAGCGGCACGACGGGCAAGCCGACCGTGGTCGGCTACACGGCGCGCGACATCGACACGTGGGCGAACGTGACCGCGCGTTCGATCCGCGCGGCCGGCGGACGCCCGGGCGACACGCTGCACAACGCGTTCGGCTATGGCCTCTTCACGGGCGGCCTCGGGATTCACTACGGCGCGGAGCGGCTCGGCTGCATGGTCGTGCCGATGTCGGGCGGGCAGACCGAGAAGCAGGTGCAACTGATCCGCGATTTCGAGCCGAAGATCATCCTCGTCACGCCGTCGTACATGCTGAACCTGATCGACGAGATGGTGCGGCAGGGGATGGACCCGGCCGAGTCGTCGCTGAAGATCGGCATCTTCGGCGCCGAGCCGTGGACGCAGGCGTTGCGCGAGGAAGTGGAGACGCGGGTGGGCATCGACGCGCTCGACATCTACGGGCTGTCGGAAGTGATGGGCCCGGGCGTCGCGTGCGAATGCGTCGAGACGAAGGACGGCCCGGTGATCTGGGAAGACCATTTCTATCCGGAGATCATCGATCCCGTCACGGGCGAAGTGCTGCCCGACGGCAGCCACGGCGAGCTCGTGTTCACGTCGCTGACGAAGGAGGCGATGCCGGTGATCCGCTACCGCACGCGCGATCTCACCGCGCTGCTGCCGCCGACCGCGCGCGCGATGCGCCGTCTCGCCAAAATCACGGGCCGTTCCGACGACATGCTGATCGTGCGCGGCGTGAACGTCTTCCCGAGCCAGATCGAGGAGATCGTCGTCGCGCTGCCGGCGCTGTCGGGCCAGTTCCAGATCACGCTGTCGCGCGACGGTCACATGGACCGGCTCGACATCGCGGTCGAGTTGCGCTCCGAAGCCGAGGCGTCCGTCACCGACGGCGATCGCGCGGCGCTTGCACGCGAGTTGCAGCACCGGATCAAGACGATGGTCGGCGTGTCGTCCGGCGTGACGGTGCTCGCGGCCGGCGGCATTCCCGCGACCGCGACCGGCAAGGCCCGGCGCGTGATCGACCGCCGCCAGGCCGCCTGATTCCGATATTTGCCGTTCTACCCGAGGAAACCTGTTCGATGGATGGATTGAAGACCCTGGCCGTCGCGGTCGATGCGCGCGGCATCGCGACCGTTGCGCTGCAGCGCGGCGACGTGCTCAACGCGTTCGACGAGACGATGATCGCCGAGCTGACCGACGCGTTCACGGCGCTCGGCCGGCGCGACGACGTGCGCGCGATCGTGCTGCGCTCGGACGGCCGCGCATTCTGCGCGGGCGCCGACCTGCAGTGGATGCAGCGCGCGAGCGCGAACGATGCGGCCGCGAACTTGCGCGACGCGGAGCGGTTCGCCGCGATGATGCGCGCGATCCGGCAGTGCCCGAAGCCGACGGTGGCTCGCGTGCAGGGCCAC
This sequence comes from Burkholderia sp. BKH01, assembly GCF_025685725.1. Lineage (NCBI taxonomy): Bacteria > Pseudomonadati > Pseudomonadota > Betaproteobacteria > Burkholderiales > Burkholderiaceae > Burkholderia > Burkholderia sp. BKH01. The sequence continues at coordinate 171,112 of NZ_JAOTQT010000014.1, forward strand.
GCGTTCGGCGGCGGCGTGGGCCTGTGCGCGGCCTGCGACATCGTGATCGCGAGCGACCACGCGCGCTTTTCGGTCAGCGAGGCGCGTTTCGGAATCCTGCCGGCCGTGATCGGCCCGTATCTGGTCGAGGCGGTCGGCCAGCGCCAGGCGCGCCGGCTCGCGCTGACCGCGACGCAGCTCGCCGCCGGCGAAGCCGTCGCGATCGGCCTGATCCACCAGGCCGTGCCGCTCGACGCGCTCGACGAAGCGCTCGACCGGACGCTCGCCAAACTCACTCGCAACGGCCCGAACGCGCTGATGGAGATCAAGCGCTTCTTCGACGCGATCGGCGAGTATCCGCCGTCGGACGAGCGCACGGCGTTCACCGCGCAGACGATCTCCCGCGTGCGGGCGACGCCGGAGGCGAGGGAGGGCTTCGCCGCGTTCTTCGCGAAGCGGCCGCCGGCATGGGAAGCGGGCGCCGAGTAAGGGCAAATCGCGACGATCGACGGCGAAGCGCGCCCGGCCGCATTTTGCGTCTCGTGCGCGGGCGCTTGCTCTACAATGCGTGACCCCCGGCGCGCTGCCGGCCCAGCCCCGACCGATTCTTCGCCCGATGATCGTCAACCGCCTTATCTCCGAGATCCTGTTCGGCTTCACCGGCCTGATCGGCATCATCAATCCGATCGGCATCGCGTTCCTGTTTCTCGAACGGACCGAGGCGCTCACCGAGCACGAGCGCGACCTGCTCGCGAGGAAGGTGGCGTTCAACGCGTTCATCGTGCTGATGGTCGCGTTCTTCGCCGGCACGCCCGTGCTGCATTTCTTCGGGATCTCGATGGAGGCGCTGCGGATCGGCGGCGGCTTCGCGGTTGCCGTCGCGGGCTGGCAGATGCTGAACGAACCCGACGGCCCGGGCGGCGGCGACACGCCGGTCAAGCCGATCGACGCGAATGCGATCATGACGCGCGCGTTCTTCCCGTTGACCATGCCGCTGACGGTCGGCCCCGGCTCGATCGCGACCGCGATCGCGCTGAATGCGAACCGTACGCACAAGCTGTCGGAGTTCATGCTGTCGAGCATCGTATCGATTGCCGTGTCGGTGCTCGTCGCGGTGGTGATCTGGCAGACCTACAGCCGCGCCGCGCTGCTGTCGCGCTACCTCGGCAGCGAAGGCACCAAGGTCGCGAAGCGCGTGTCGGCGTTCCTGCTGCTGTGCATCGGCGTACAGATCATGCTGACCGGCTTCTCCGCGTTCCTGCAGCCGATCGCCGACCAGGTCAAGTAACCCGCCCGTCCTTTCCCGCGTTGCGACCGGGCGCCCGAGGCGCTCGGCGTGCCGGCGTGCGCGCCCTGCGTGTTTGCGCGGGCCGGGATAACATGCGACGTCTGGCGGATGCGCGGCGCACCGTTCGCGCCCTGCGCGCCGAACGGCGGCGCGCATCCGGCCGCAAGCTCAACTTCAATGACGAGGCGTGCGATGGAATACGTGAAATTCGGGTCGACCGGGCTGGAAGTATCGAAACTGGTGCTGGGCTGCATGACGTTCGGCGAGCCGTTGCGCGGCACGCACCCGTGGACGCTGCCGGAAGCAGAGAGCCGCCCGATCATCCAGCGGGCGGTCGAAGCCGGCATCAACTTCTTCGATACCGCGAACATGTATTCGGACGGCACGTCGGAGGAGATCGTCGGCCGCGCGCTGCGCGATTTCACGAAGCGCGACGACGTCGTGATCGCGACCAAGGTGTTCTACCGGATGCGGCCGGGGCCGAACGGCGCGGGCCTGTCGCGCAAGGCGATCATGACCGACATCGACCAGAGCCTGAAGCGGCTCGGCACCGATTACGTCGACCTGTACCAGATTCATCGCTGGGATTACGGCACGCCGATCGAGGAGACGCTCGAGGCGCTGCACGACGTCGTGAAGGCCGGCAAGGCGCGCTATATCGGTGCGTCGTCGATGTTCGCGTGGCAGTTCGCGAAGGCGCTGTACACGTCGAAGCAAAACGGCTGGACCCGCTTCGTCAGCATGCAGAACCACCTGAACCTGCTGTATCGCGAGGAAGAGCGGGAAATGCTGCCGCTGTGCGAAGCCGAGGGCGTCGCGGTGATTCCGTGGAGCCCGCTCGCGCGCGGCCGCCTGACGCGCAACTGGGACGAATCGTCGGAACGGCAGCAGAAGGACGACGTCGGCCAGCGGTTGTACGACGCGACGGCCGATGCGGACAAGGCGGTCGTCGACGCCGTCGCCGCGATCGCCGCCGCGCGCAACGTGCCGCGCGCGCAGGTCGCGCTCGCGTGGGTCGCGCAAAAGCGCGGCGTCACCGCGCCGATCGTCGGCATCTCGAAGCCGCAGCAACTGGACGATGCGCTCGGCGCGCTCGAATTGAAACTGACCGACGACGAGATCGCCACGCTCGAAGGCCCGTACGTGCCGCACGCGATCGCCGGGTTCAACTGAGAGCGGTATCTCGCCGGGCGGCGCCGCGCGCCGCGGTCAGCGCGCGGCGTCGAGCATCGGGTAGGTGAACAGGCCGAAGTGAACGACGTTCAGCCCCGCATGCGCGAGCGCGGAGGCGAGCAACCCGCCGTGCCGCCACGCGAGGCCGTAGCCGATACCGGCCACCGTGCCGAGCACGATCCATTGCCAACCGCCGGCCGCGTGCGCGGCGCCGAACAGCACCGCGCCGATTGCCAGCGCGACCCACGGACCCCATGCGAACGCGCGGAGTGCGCGCGTCAGCCCGCCCTGCACGTAGCCGCGGAACAGCGCTTCCTCGGCGAGCGTCACGAGCAGCAGGTTGTTCACGAGCCACAGCCAGCCCGACGCCGGCCATTTGGGTGCCCAGCCGACCATCCCGAACGCGAGCGCGCCGGCCAGGCACGCGGCGGCCGTCGCGACGGCCGCCACCGCGCCCGTGCGCAGCGCGCGCGACAGCGCGACGTCGGGCGCGACCCACGGCAGCACCCACAGCAGCCACAGGCCGACCAGCGGCTTGTCGAGATTCAGGTACATCGTGAACGGCACGGCGTCCGGCGTGAAGCGCGTCGGGGCGATCACGAGCGGATTGTGGAAACCGGGGATCAGATGCAGGCTCAGCGCGATCGCGAGCGCGGCAAACACGGCGTGCGCGGCGATCCGCACCGCGAGCGGGCGCGCGGGCGACACGCCCCACGCGGCCGCGGCCAGCAGCGCGAGCGATGCCAGCGCAACCGGCTCGAGCTTGCCGAACGCCAGCGCGCCGGCATAGCCGAGCGCGGCCAGGATTAGGCTCAGGCCGTGCTGAGGGCGATGCCACGCGAGAGCGGCGGCCGCGAACAGGGCGAGCCAGATCGTGGCGCACGGAAGGAGCGAAAGGGACATGACAGGAAAGGCATAGGTCGGACAAGACGCCGCGCATCATACAGCAGGCGCGGCGACGCGCCGCCGGGCCGGCGCCGGCCGCGCGGCCGTCAGCGTCCGGCGACCTCGGTGACGCCGTCGCCGGACCGGATGTCGACGCTGTTGCGCACGCGCATCCGCCGCCGGTACCAGAACGTCCACATCAGCAGGCAGCCGAACACGGTGTAGCCGATGATCGGCGACACGACCAGCACGCGCTCGACCGGCCAGGTGATGACCATCCAGCAGCGCAGCAGCATCTCCAGCGTCATGAAGGCGCCCCACACGAAGGTCATCCGCCGCAGCATCTGCCGCAACCCCGGCTGTGCGGCCCAGACCGATTCGAAGTGCGCGGCGCCGCCGCTCATCTCGCGGGCCACGGTGGCGCGAGCGAGATAGAAGATCAGCGGGCGTTCGCGGAACAGCGACAGCAGGAACACGACGCCGATCGTGCCCGACGCGAGCGATTCGCGCATCAGCAGCGTGCGCGGGCTGCCGCCGAGCGCCATTCCGACGATCGACAGCGCAATGCCGAGCAGCACGATGGCCGCCACCGCGTCGACGCGGCGCGAGCGGACGAATTCGACGATCGACCAGACGATCGGCGGAACCGCCGACGCGTACAGCGCGCCGGTTTCGCCGAAATACGGATGTGCGACCCGGTACGCAACCAAGGGCAGCAACAGGTTGACGAAGAGTTCGAGAATCAGGCCGGCTCGCGGTTTCACGGTACGCAATTCCACGCAGGTTGGGGCGAACGCGCGACGGGCGTGGTTGCCCGCGGTTGCCCCGAAAAGGGTTCGGTCCAGTATATCGAAGAATCGCGCCGGATTGCGGCGTCGCAACGGCCGTTTGCTCCGGTGCCATGCATTGGCTTCGACCTCGGCGGCAACGACGGAGATGGGGCTGTCGGCGGGGAATCGTCGGCAGGCGGCCGCGTCGCCCGGCGAACGGGTTACACCGGCAGGCGGGGCGGCAGCACGCGTGCCGCGGCACGAATCGTTGCCGCGGCCGCGTGCGCCGTCAGGCGACGGCGGGCTGGACGATGATCTTCACGTTCCGGTCCTTGTGGTTGACCAGCTCCTCGAAACCGTGCGCGACGATGTCGCCGAGCGCGATGCGTCCGGTGATGAGCGGCTGCACGTCGATGCGTCCGTCCGCGATGAAGCGGATCACGTCCGCGAATTCGCCGTTGTACGCGAGCGAGCCGATCACTTCCTTCTCGGTCGACACGATGTCGAAGAAGTTGAACGACGTCGGCTCCTCGAAGATGCCGACCATCACCGACTTGCCGGCCTTGCGGATCACGTCGATCGCGAGCTTCGCGGTGGCCGTGTGCCCGATGCACTCGAACGACACGTCGGCGCCGTAGCCGCCCGTCAGCGCCTTGATTTCCGCGATCGCGTCGGATGTCTTCGGATCGATGACGACGCTCGCGCCGACTTCCAGCGCCTTCTGCTTGCGCGCGGCCGACATTTCCAGCGCGAACACGCGTCCGGCGCCCGCGGCCTTCGCGCACATGATCGTGCACAGGCCGATCGTGCCCGCGCCGACCACGACGACGGTCTGCCCGACGATGTTGCCGGCCTTCTTCACCGCGTGCAGCCCGACCGCGAGCGGTTCGATCAGCGCGCCGGCTTCGGTCGGGAAGTTGTCGGGCAGCTTGTACAGCAACTCGGCCGGCACGTTCACGTATTCGGCGAACGCGCCGTTGTTCATCAGCCCGGTGAACGCGAGGTTCTCGCAGATGTTGTACAGCCCGTGCCTGCAATACCAGCATGTGCCGCAATGCTGGCATGCGTCGGCCGTCACGCGGTCGCCGACCGCGAAGCCCGTCACGCCCGCGCCGAGTTCGGCGATCTCGCCGCTGAATTCGTGGCCGAGGATGCACTGGCCCTTCAGGCCCGTCAGCGGATGCGGCGCATCGACCGGGATGAACACGGGCCCCGCGACGTATTCGTGCAGGTCGGAGCCGCAGATGCCGCACCAGTGCACGCGAATCGTGACCCAGCCTGCCGGCGGGCGCTCCGGAACGGGAACCTCTTCGACGCGGATGTCGTGGCGGCCGCGCCAGACGGCGGCTTTCATGCTGCGGGCGGTGGTCGGTGCCGGTGTACTCACGTTGCTGTCTCCGTCAGGTTGTCGTCGGGCATGAGGCATGGCTGCCGGTGCGCCCGTCGCGCGATTGCGCGATCGAACGGTATGCAGGAACGGGGCCAGCGTGAATCGGTGCGGTGCGGGGTGGTCGGACAGGGTTGGAAGTGTGCGACGCACTATTGCGCTACACGTTTGCAGGAAGCGATATCGCGGGAGTCGTGCGCGAAGTTTGCTGCGACTGCGAAGTCGAGAGCCGGATGAGACGCTGGGACGTTCGTCTCAGCGCAATGAGACGAATCGCGAGACGAACGGCGACGGCCGGCGCGGTCAAATGCGCGCTCAGGCGACGACTTCGTCCACCGCGACCGGCGCGAGCCGCATGAATCCGGCGGCGCGGTACAGCGGCTGACCGGCCTCGGTCGACACGAGCCATACGCGCCGCGCGCCATGTTGGCGTGCGTGCGCGACGATCGCGGCGAGCAGTTGCATGGCGAGGCCACGGCGCCGGTATGCGTCCGCCGTCCCGACCCGGTCGACGACGATATCGCGCGCCGACGCGAAGCCGTAGCGCGCGGTGGCCGCGATTTGCCCGTCCAACCGGTGCGCGAACAGGAACGCGGCCGGATTCCGCTGGAACGGCGGGAATGACGCGCTCGCATTGAACGCCGCGATGTCGTCCGGCGTGTGACAGGCGAGTGCTTCCGCGAGTGCGTCGTCGCTGGACAGCGCGCTGATATCGGCGGCCATGAAATGCTCGTCCGACAGCCGGCGCGTCCTGCCTTGCAGCGCAAGCGGCAACGGCGCGGCGCCATAGCGCGTGATCCATGCGCCGACGGCGAACGGGCCGTCGCTGCGCGCGGGCGCACCCTCGATCATGAAGTGCTCGAAAGGCCGGCCCATGCCGACGTCGAACCGCACGACCTGGCCGTCCGGGCTGTCGTGCAGCGGCGCGTCGCGCCGGTTGCGCGCGGCGCAGTACCCGGCGATGAAGGTGCGCACGGCGGCCCTGCGGTGGGAGAAGGTCGACCAGACCGAGTCGAGCGGAAGCGTGGCGTCGGGAGCGGGCGAGGCGGTCGGCATGCGTATGTGCACAACGTTGTCGGGTGAAGCCGACAGCTTAGTTCAGGATGCCGTCGCTGTCGCGCCGGCCCATTACAGCGATCGGCGAAACGCATCGTTGCGCAACTTTCCCTTTACTTGAAGTTAACTTCAATTTGTATCATGTGCGCCAGTCCGATCGCGGCCGCGTGAGACATCCCGTTGCGCGCGGCGGCCCCAACGGAGGTGGAGATGACCGAATCGCCTGTCGCGGCCAACGCCGCCACGCTGCCTGCGCGCAGTTACCGGGCCGCCGTCGCGAACGTCGTGCTGGCGAGCATCGTGTCGGCGTTGCACGTCGGCAAGGCGACGATCGCATTGCCGTCGCTTCAGCACGAGTTCGGCGGCTCGCTCGCATCGCTGAGCGGGATCATGTCGGTGTTTCCGTTCGTCGGCGTGTTCGGCGTGATGTCGGCGCGTTCGGCTGGTCGGGCGGCATCGCGCTGATGCTCGCGGCCGCCGTCGCCGGCGCGGCGATCGGCCTGTCGCTGCTGCGCGAACCGATGGGCCGGCGCTGAGCGCGGCGCCGGTGCCGTTCAACCTGCACGTCAACCCGTCAAGCATGCCGAACACCATGGAAAGCCTGATTTGCGAAGAAGACCTGTCGAGCGAAGCGCCGTCATCTGGCGAACACGATGCGATGCCGCTGCACGGCGGCGGCGTCGCGCATCCGCTCGTGACGATCGACGGCGTGCCGGTTCGTGAGCATGCCGCGGCCGCGGTGTCGCCGTTGCGCCCGCAACTGTTCGTCACGGTGCTGGAGGCCGGTGAAGACGGGTTGCTGATTCGCTGGGTCGAGAGCGGCCGTTGCCATTACGGCGAGCAGCGCTGGCGCCTGCGCGTCGCGTTGCAGCCGGGCCGTTGCGCGATCTCGGGGCGGCCGATCGAGCCCGGCGAGCCGGTGTTCCGGCCGGTGCGGCGGCCCGTGCCCGCGAATGGCGACGAGATGATCTTCCCGGCGTCGGTGCCGGGCGCGGCCGGCGCGGTGCGGACGGACGTTGCGCCCGAGGACGACGCTTCAAGGGATCCGGCCGACGTTCTCGACTGAACGCCGGCCGGCCGCGGAGCCGCGTTACTTCTTCAGATCGTGCCGGTACTGGATGAACCCGGCATTGTTCGCGAGCCTGTCGTACAGCGCGCGCGCGGTCGTGTTGGTTTCGTGCGTGAGCCAGTACACGCGGCTTGCGCCGGCTTCGCGGGCGCGTTCGTACACGGCCTCGATCAGCGCGCCGCCCGCGCCTTGCCCGCGTGCGTCGGGCGCCGTGTACAGGTCCTGCAGGTAGCAGTACGGCCCTTCGGTCCAGCACGAGCGGTGGTAAATCGAATGCACGATCCCGACCAGCGCACCCGATGCGTCGAATGCACCGAGCACGAACATCGGCTCGGCGGGATCCATCAGGCGCGCCCACGTCGTCGCGAACACGGCATCGCTCAGCGCGGTGTCGTAGAACTTCTGATAACCCTGCCACAGCGGGCGCCACGCAGCTTCGTCGGCGGCGACGAGCGGGCGCACCGTGACGCGCGTCGCGTCGTTCGCGCGGGCGGCCGTATCGCGCTCGCTCGCCTGCGCGTGGCGGATCGCGGTGAGCGACTGGCGCTGCTCGTCCTGCGCGTCGAAGTTCTCCGGCGCAAGCCACGCGTCGAACGCGGCGCGCACCGCCGGCCATTCGCCGTCGACGATCGAATACCACGCGGTGTCGCGACTGCGGCCCTTGTAGACGATCGCCTGCCGGAACGTGCCTTCGTAGCGGAAGCCGAGCCGCGCGGCCGCCTTGCGCGACGGCGCGTTCAGGTCGTCGCACTTCCATTCGTAGCGCCGGTAGCCGAGCGTGTCGAACGCATACTTCATCAGCAGGTACTGCGCTTCGGTCGACACGGGCGTGCGCTTGAGCAGCGGCGAGAACGTGACGGAGCCGACCTCGATCACGCCGTTGGCCGGATCGATGCGCATCAGCGCGAGCGTGCCGACCGCGCGGCCCGTGGCGAGGTCGATCACCGTGTAGTGCAGCGGATCGGCGCTCGCCTGCGCGCCGCGCGCGTAGTCGCGGTAGCCCGACTCGTCCGCGTACGGCCCGTGCGCGAGATAGGTCCAGTCGCTGCCGTCGGGCGCCTGCGCGTAGGCGGCATACAGGTCGGCCGCGTGGCGCTCGGCGTCGAGCGGCTCGAGCCGGCAGTAGCGGCCCTCGAGCACAATGCGCTCGGGGCGCGGGCGCGCGGACCAGTCGGGAACGGGGTGGCCGATGGGTTGCTGGAAGGCGTTGGTGAGCGTGGACAAGGTCGATCTCGCTTCGGTTGGCGGCCGGCGACATACCGGCATGCAGACGATCGTAGTCGCGGTGAGGTACCATGAAAAGCGCCACAGATCGGCAAATTTATGGTGCCACGATCCGAGCGCCACTAGCTGTGCGCTGTGTTCCGACACTTTCACGCTGCGATGTTCCGATGACGACTGCCTTGCCTTCCGGCGACTCTCCGTTGCTGCCGCTCGACGCGCCGCTGGCGCGCACGCCGGGCGCGCCTTCGCTGCAGCGCCAGTTGCTGCGCCGCGTGCGCGACGCGATTCTCGGCGGCGCGATGCCGGCCGGCACGCGGCTGCCCGGCACGCGCGCGCTGGCCGAGACGCTCGGCGTGTCGCGCAACACGACGGCCGCCGTCTACGAGCAACTCGTCGCCGAAGGCTTCCTGCAGTCCGACCGCCGCGGCACGCGCGTGGTCGGGCCGTCGCGGCC